>DATDGG010000112.1:0-18330 GCA_036522235.1 Xanthobacteraceae bacterium | reverse complement strand
CCCGGGTCAGGACTGGCGCCATGACACGGAGGGGCCGGACGACATGCCCTCGCATGTCAAGGCCATGCTGACCGGCGTGTCGCTGCATGTTCCGGTGAGCGAGGGGGCGCTGCTGCTCGGCCACTGGCAGGGCATATATCTGGCCGAGCACCGCACCCCGCGCCGCCGCCGCGAGATCGTGCTGCAGTTCATCGGGACGCGGCGCTGAGGGTACCGCGTGCCATAACTATCCGCGATGCTGCCCTGCGTCGCCCTCATTTGACGACGCGGCGCGGACGCGGCATGGATCACGCTCCCCGCCAACGGCGGCACGTGCCCGAGCCCTCGCTCCGATGCTGCCTGACCTTCCGACGCGCCGAGATTTTCTGCAGGTCGCCGAGACGCTCGCGATCGCGGCCGCCGGCGGCATCGGTTTCAGCCTCCTCGGCGTGCCGGCGGGGCTCGTTTCCGGGTCGGTGCTCGCGGTCGCGACCGCGGCGCTGGCCGGGCGGCCCACCAGGGTTCCGCTGTGGCTTGCGCGTATTTGCTTCGTGCTGATCGGCATGCTGCTCGGCGCCGTGGTGACGCCGGAGACGCTGAGCGGGATCACGACATGGCCGGCGAGCGTCGCGCTGCTGGCGCTATCGGCGATCTGCACCATGGCGGTGACGACCTGCTATCTGCGTTTCGTCCACGGCTGGGATCCGCTTTCGGCGCTGCTCGGCGCCAGCCCCGGCGCCATGGCCCAGGTGGTGGCGCTGGCGGCGGAATTCGGCGCCGACATGCGCGGTGTCGCTATCGTCCAGACGATGCGCGTCCTGGTCATCACGATCGGTCTGCCCGCCGGGCTGGCGCTGTTCGGTTTTGCCGCCGGCGGCGTGATCGTGGTGCCGGGGCCGGCATCGGGCTCCTCGCTGGTCGAGCTTGCGATGATCGCGAGCGTCTCCTCGCTGATGGCGTTTGCCATGGCGCGGCTGCGCTTTCCGGGCGGCCTGCTGTTCGGCGCCATGGCGGGCTCCGCGGTCTTGCACGGCACCGGCTACGTGCACGCGGTGCTGCCGTGGTGGGTCGGCAGCAGCGCGGTGGTCATGCTGGGCGCGGTAGTTGGATCGCGATTTGCCAATGCGACGCCCAGAATGCTGCTGGACTATGTCGGGGCGGCGCTGGGCTCGACCGCGGTCGGGATCACGATTGCCTCGTTCTTCGTGCTGATCGTCACTCGCTTTCTGCCGTTCCGAACTGCCGACGTGGTCATCGCGTTCGCGCCGGGCGCCCAGGATACGATGATGGTGCTCGCCTTGGCGCTCCGGCTCGATCCGGTCTATGTCGGCGCCCATCAATTGGCGCGCTGGCTCGTCGTCACCTTTGCGGTCGCGCTGTCGGCGCGGCGGCTCGGCAAAGGCAAGCCCACACCGCCCGAGGGCGGGCGTTGGAAACGGCCCGGGCAGGGAACGCTCGACGATTGACGGCGGGATTTACTCGGCCGCGAGCGCGCGATCCTTGAGCGGAAGCCGCAGCCGCTCCCAGACATCGACCAGCGCCTCGGCGAGCGTGTCGATCACAGCGTCCTCGTGGAACGGGGTCGGCGTGATGCGCAGCCGTTCCGTGCCCTTGGGCACCGTCGGATAGTTGATGGGCTGAATGTAGATGCCGTGATCGGCGAGCAGGAGGTCGGTCGCCTCCTTGCACTTTTCGGCATTGCCGACGAACACCGGCACGATATGGGTGTCGTTGGGCATCACCGGCAGGCCGGCGGCGCCGAGCACCGCCTTGACGCGGCCGGCGCGATCCTGGTGGCGCTGGCGCTCGAAGTTCGACGTCTTGAGATGGCGGATCGCCGCCGTCGCGGCCGCACAGATTGCCGGCGGCAGCGCGGTGGTGAAAATGAAGCCCGGCGCGTAGGAGCGCACCGCATCGATCAGCGCCGCGCGCGCCGCGATGTAACCGCCCAGGCACCCGAACGCCTTGGCCAGCGTTCCCTCGATCACGTCGACGCGGTCCATCGCGCCCTGCAGCTCGGCCATGCCGCCGCCGCGCGGCCCGTACATGCCGACCGCGTGCACCTCGTCCAGATAGGTCATCGCGCCATAACGCCGCGCGAGGTCGCAGATGCGATTGATCGGCGACACGTCGCCGTCCATCGAGTAGAGGCTCTCGAACACGATCAGCTTCGGCTGCTTCGGATCGGCGGCCTTGAGCAGCTCCTCCAGGTGTCCCGC
The DNA here is from genome assembly GCA_036522235.1 of Xanthobacteraceae bacterium. Taxonomy (GTDB): domain Bacteria; phylum Pseudomonadota; class Alphaproteobacteria; order Rhizobiales; family Xanthobacteraceae; genus VAZQ01. The sequence continues at coordinate 16,132 of DATDGG010000112.1, read as the reverse complement.
GTCGTTGTGGCGGAATATCTGCTTCTGACATCCCGCCTGGCGCACGCCCTCGATCATCGAATTGTGGTTGAAGGCGTCCGACAGGATCAGGCAGTTGGGCAACAGCTTGGCGATGGTCGAGATGCCGGTCTCGTTCGACACATAGCCGGAGGTGAAGACCAGCGCGCCCTCCTTGCCATGCAGGTCGGCGAGCTCGTGCTCGAGCGCGACCAGCGGGTGATTGGTGCCGGCGATGTTGCGGGTGCCGCCGGCGCCGGTGCCCATCCGGGTCGCGGTCTCCACCATCGCCCCGATCACCTTGGGGTGCTGGCCCATGCCCAGATAGTCGTTGGAGCACCACACGATCACGTCGCGGGGGCCGTCCGGGGAATGCCAGATGGCGCGCGGAAAGTGCCCTGCCTGCCGCTCCAGATCGGCAAAAACGCGGTACCGCCGCTCTTCCTTGAGACGGGCAAGAGCGTTCGTAAAAAACGCATGGTAATCCATGGAAACCTTCCCGACGGCCCCTGATTGGAACTCTTCCAAGGCATTTTTAGAAGGGTTCCAGGCCCTTTGTCGAGCCGATAGTGGGGCGGCGGGTTGCCGCGCACGGTCCCACCGCAGGAGGCCGGTCCGAACTGCTCTTCGGCCGGCGAACCGCACCAATCTATGTGGCGGCGGTTAATAGTTTACCTTATAAATTCAATTGGTTACGGTCGTCGGCGCACGGTGCGCCCAGTTGCCGCAGCAAGACCCGAAGGTCGATTGCGACGCTGACTCTCCTCGACCATCACGAGATTCAGGCGCCGCGACGACACCGAGACCTGGATCATGCGGCCCCAATCGAAATTCAAATGGTCCTGCTCGATGCCGTCAGCGAAGATCACGCCGCCTTCGTTCATGCGCGACGTGATGCGTATGGGGTCCGGATTCTTGATTTTTCCCACCCGAATTGACGTGCCGGTCGCGACCGACGGAAACGGCTCACGCACGAAGAAGGCGAGCGCCAGCTCGTCGGGTTTGAGCGGTACCGGCGCGTGCATGCTCTCCATCAGCGACCGCGCCCATCCGGTCGCGCCGGTTCCGCTGGAAACCACAATACCTGACGAAGACTGCGCTTCGCGTTTGCCCTTGACCTCGATTTCATAGCGGGCCGACTGGTGGCTGCGGTGACCGATGAACACCTCGTTGAGGCCCCACAGTCTTTGCCCGTCGTCGAGCTCGGCCTCGACCATCGTTCGGCGTTGCAGCGCGACGTCGCCATGGGCCGCCGGACGCAGCAGCTTGGCAACCCGGCTCGGCGCCAACGGCACCAGAATGCCGTCGTATCGTCCCGGATCGGGATTGACGCCCAAGACCGGCTGTCCATTCAGGTACTTGGCCACATTGGCCACGAGCCCGTCCTGACCAATCGCGACGATGACGTCGTCGGAAGCGAACAGAAAGCGGTCGAGATCACCACGCCGCACGACCGTCGAGCGCCAGTCGGCGGGTACAGCGGCGCGGACCTCCTTCAGGACATTGTAGAAACGCTCATGGCGCGCTTCGATCTCGTCCAGCGTCTGCCCGCGCGTCTTGAGAAAGAAGCGGACTTGATCGCGTGTCGCATGGCGCGCGATCAAGAGCTCGAAGTCGGTTTCGCGCGCCACGAACACAGCACGGGGTGTATTCGTTGCCACGGTTGCGGTGCTCCCTATGCCGGCGCGGCCCCGCCATGGAGGTCGGTGGTCTTTGCGAGCTCGCGCAGCACCGTACCGACCAGATCGGGGCTGACATTCAGGTGATCGATCTTGGTCAGTTTGCCGGCGAGCTCGCGCGCCGCCAGGCCCAGGAGAACGTGCGCCGACAGGTCGCGGTAGATCGCAATCCGCATCTTTTCCATTTCGGCATGCGCCTGCTCGATCGTGCGAATGCGGGTCGCCTCGCCGTCCGCCGCGATCTGCATGGACTCGCGCGTGCCTTCCGCCCGGTTCCGCGCATTGGTTGCCTCCTGCGCGATGAGCTCGCTTTCGCGTCGGGCAAGCTCGGTCTTGTTGTGCAATTCATTCTCCGCGATGGCCCGTTCCTTCTCGACCGCGAGCGCGCGGCGCTCGAACACGGCTTGATCGGCCTTTTGCTGCAGTCCTTCGAATGTCGGCGTCTGTAGGGCGCGTTCGAGCTCGGCGGTCGGCGCGATCGCCGCAAGCCCGATGGCCACGATCTCGAGACCCATTGCGGTCAGCCGCTCAATTCCCTTGAGGCCGCCCTCCAACCGAAGGCGAAGCGGCTCGATGCCGGCGTCGAGCAGATCGTGCACGGTCGATTGCGCGAAGTACTGGGTCGCCAGTTGCTGGCTCATGCCGGTGAGCAGTCCTTCGATCTGCTCGACGGGTTTTGCGGTGTGCCGGCCGGTCGCCAGGTCGATGCTGAAATCGACACGATTGCCGAGCACGTCGGGGTCGGCAACCCGCCAAGTCAGGTTCCCCTGGACCGTGATGGCCTGAAAGTCTTTCGATCGACCCTTGAAGAACAGCACCATGTCGCGGTCGTCCGTGGGCGATTCCGCGACGCTCGTGCGGTGCGGCATGAACCAGAACGACTGGCCACGGCCGGATCCGATCACCCTGCCTTTGCGAAAACGTGTGATGTGAACATTCGCATCGCTACGGAGGTGGCGAACAAATCCGTACCGCTTGATGTCAGCCATGCCCTGTCTCCTTGTCGCTCACTGACTCGGCGTTTCGTCTGGGAAAAGCGAAGAAGCTCGTGAACGTCACGTCTATTCTCGCCGGCCGTTCGCTCGCAAACACGCGCCTGCCGGGCATCTGACGTCTATCCTCGATAGGACGTCTATCCTCGATAGGACGTCTATCCTCGATAGGACGTCTATCCTCGATATGATGTCATCCGCATGAAGGACGACGGTATCGAAACATTGGCGCCCGGCTGATCGGCAGTCAACGCAGCCAACGGATCGGACCTCCCCATGGAAGCCATCCGTCCACAACAGCTTTGATTGAAACCGCAAGCGTCCGCGCGACTTGCGACCAGCGCGCATTCGCCGGGTCGGCGGTCGACTCAAGGGTCGAAGCTTTACGCGGCCCGATCGGGCCGCCCCGCTGGCGGCGCCCCGAACCATCGGCTCCAGGGCTCCGGCGGCACCAGCCCTTCGGTAACCGAAACCGGAAGAATGAGCCCGTCCTTGCTGATGCGCCCGATCATGACCGGCTTGTAGAGATGGTGGGACTTGCCGTCCATCTTCACCGTAAAGCCGCTCGGTGCGGCGACCTGGCGGCCGCCGAGCGCGGCGCGCACCTTGTCGGTCTCGGTCGTGCCGGCCGCCTCGACCGCCGCGGTCCAGAGATGAAAGCCGATCCAGGTGGCTTCCATCGAATCGTTGGTCATCGCCTTCGGCTGGCCGGTGAAGCGGCGCCAGTCGGCGATGAAGGCGCGATTTTCCCTGCGATCGAAGGCATGCAGGTAGTTCCATGCCACCAGATGTCCGGCCACGTCGGAGCGCATGAGCGCGGGCAGCTCCGCCTCGTTGATCGACAGCGACATCACCGGGATCGTGGCGGCGCCTACGCGCTGGCGCGCGAGCTCGCGGAAGAATCGCAGGTTGGCGTCCCCGGTGATGGTCGCGATGATGGCGGCGTGGCGGTGCTTGGCGAAGCGGCGGATCTCCTCGACCAGCGCCCGCCAGTCGCCGAATTCGACGCCCACATAGCGCTCGGCGATCATCTCGCCGACGATGCCGAGCGATGCCAGGTAACCCTTGATCACCGCGTTGGTGGTGCGCGAATAGAGGTGATCGGAGCCGACCAGGAAGAAGCGCCGGTGGCCGGCGGTGCGCAGGAAATTGACGGCCGGCAGCGCCTGCTGATGGGGCGTTGCCCCGGTATAGAAAATGTTCGGCGAGGATTCCTGGCCCTCGTATTGGCTCGGATAGAACAGGAGGCAGCCCTCGCGCTCGACGATCGGCAGCACTTCCTTGCGCGAGGCCGAGGTCCAGCAGCCGAAGATCGCCGCCACCTTGTGCTCGGCGATGAGCTTGCGCGCCTGCTCGGCATAGAGCTTGGGGTCCGAGCACGGATTCATGATGATCGGCTCGATCGGACGGCCGAGCAGCCCGCCGCGCGCGTTCTTCTGCTCGATCAGCATGACGAGCAGCTCCTGCAGGGGCCGCTCGCTCCCCGTCATCGTGCCGGAGAGCGAATGCAGGACGCCAATCTTGATGGAGCCGCCTTCGAGGTCGGAAAAATAGCGCGACACCGCGTCCACCAGCCATTTCGAGCGGCCGATCAGATCCTCGGCGGTGCCGAGCACCGCATGGCCGGTATCCTCGACCTGCGCCACGGCGGTGCAGATTTCCGGCAGGACATTGGCGACCGTGCCGGCGACGCTTTCGGCGCGGTTGCCGATGCGGTCGATCTCGACCGCCTGATGATCGAGGATGCCGGTGAGCGCCCGGTTGGCGTCGCTCATGGTGGTGACGCTGGTAGAGACCGCCGCGATGGCGCTGACCGTCTCCTCGACCGCGTGCTGGATATCGCGGATCTGGGCCCCGATATCGCCGGTCGCCTTGGCGGTCTGCTGCGCCAGCGACTTGACCTCGCCGGCCACCACCGCGAAGCCGCGGCCGGCGGCGCCCGCGCGCGCGGCCTCGATGGTGGCATTGAGCGCCAACAGCGAGGTCTGGGCGGCGATCGACTCGATCAGCCGCACCACCGTGCCGATGCGCTCGGCGGCGGCCGCGAGGCTGCGGACCGTGCGATCGGTGCGCGCGAGGTCGTCGACCGTGCGTTCGGTAGCGTCCTTGGCGGCCGCCACCTCGTCGCCCGAACGGGCGATGAGCGCCAAGAGGTCGCGCGCCGCGATGCCGACGGACTCCACGTTGCGGGCGGCGTCGGCCGCGGCATCGGCCGCGGACGTGGTGCGCGCCCGCATGTCCTTGCTGCGGACACCAAGGTCGGCGGCGGTTACGCGAATCTCCTCGCCGGCCTTGTCGAAGGCGGAAATCATCTCGTTGACCGCGGCGCGGAACTGATGGGTGATGAAAGCGTGGCCGGCGAGATGGAGCTTCGATTCCGATTCACGGCTGCGGTGCGCGACTGCCAGCGCATCGGCATCGATCAGGGATTGCCGCATCCGCTCGGCGGCCGCCGCCATGTCGGCCATGGGGCCGCCGCCGATCCGCTCCGGCAGGGCGGCATAGCGGTCGCCGGCGGCAATCTGGCCGATGGGCTCGATGAGCGAGCGCAGGCGGCGCTCGGCCCACCAGGCTGCCGGCAGACCTGCCAGCAGCACGACGGCCGCGGCGAGCGGCGGGCTTTCCGTGGCGAAGGCAGCCAGCGCTGAGGTTGCGGAGGCGAGCAGCACGGGGAGCACGATCCACCCCGCCGGTGCCTTGGCTCGAATCTCGGATGTCATTTCGGAACGTGATGGGCGATCGCGGATGCTTTGACGAAGCTGCGTGTTTTCGATTACCAAATCCTTTCCCCTTGTTGCGCCGCAGGGGGATAATTTATTGGCACCACGGCTAAAAACTGTGCTCCCTCTCGCGCGTGCTCAAGGAATGGATCCATGACAGAACGCAAAGTGGGCTTCGCCAACGGCCTGACCAACTACGGTGACCCCGATTTCTCGCTCTATTTGCGCCGTTCCTTTGCACAATCCATGGGTTATTCCCGCGCCATGCTGGCCAGACCCGTGGTCGGCATCGCCCATACGGCCTCGGGTTTCAACAATTGCCATCGCCACTTCCCGGAGCTGCTAGAGGCGGTCAAGCGCGGCGTGCTCGCCGCCGGCGCGCTGCCGGTCGAGTTCCCGACGATTTCGCTCGGCGAGGTGTTTCTCGAGCCCACCAGCCTCAAATATCGCAACCTCATGTCGATGGACACCGAGGAGATGGTCCGCGCCCAACCCATGGACGCGGTCGTGCTCATGGGCGGTTGCGACAAGACCGTGCCGGCGCAGTTGATGGGCGCGGTGTCGGCCGGCCGCCCGGCCGTCATGCTGGTGGCGGGCCCGATGATGACCGGCCGCCACCGCGGCGAGCGCCTCGGCGCCTGCACCGACTGCCGGCGCTTTTGGGCGCGCTACCGCGCCGGAGAGGTCGCAGATGCCGAGATCATGGAAGTCGAGGGCGCGCTCGCGGTCACCGCCGGGACCTGCGCCGTGATGGGCACCGCCTCCACCATGGCCTGCGTGGCCGAGGCGCTGGGCATGATCCTGCCCGGCACGGCCGCGATCCCGGCCGTGCATGCGGACCGGCTGCGCGCCGCCGAGGCGACCGGCGCGGCGGCGGTCAAGCTCATCGGCTCGCGCCTCACGCCCGATCGCCTGATCGATGCCAAGTCGGTTGAAAACGCGCTACGCGTCATCTTGGCGATCGGCGGCTCGACCAATGCGGTGATCCACCTGACCGCGATCGCGGGACGCGCCGGCGTCAAGCTCTCGCTCGCGCGCCTCAATGAGCTTTCGGATTCGACCCCGCTCCTGGTCGACCTCAAGCCGGTCGGCAACGGTTACATGGAGGATTTCTTCGCCGCCGGCGGCGTGGGCGCGCTGTTGCGCGAGCTCAAGCCGCTGTTGCATCTGGATTGTCTGACGGTGACGGGAGAGACCTTGGGCGAGCGGCTTGCGGGCGACGGCGAGGCTTGGGTCGACCGCACGATCATCGCGGCACACGATCAGCCGCTCGCGGCGAGCGGCGGCCTGGTCGCGCTGTTCGGCAATCTCGCCCCCAAGGGCGCGATCTTCAAGCGCGCGGCGGCGGACGCCAAGCTGTTCGAGCACGAGGGCAGGGCGGTGGTGTTTTCCTCGCTCGCCGATCTCGCGGCGCGCATCGACGATCCCTCGCTCGACGTCACGCCGCAGGACGTGCTGGTGCTGCAGAACGCGGGCCCGAAGTCGCCCGCCGCAATGCCGGAGGCCGGCTACCTGCCGATCCCGCGCAAGCTCGCCAGGAGCGGCGTCAAGGACATGATCCGCATATCCGATGCGCGCATGAGCGGCACCGCCTTCGGGTCGATCGTGCTGCATGTGACGCCCGACTGCGCCTCCGGCGGACCGCTCGGGCTGGTGCGCGACGGCGACCGCATCCGCCTCTCGGTGAATGAGCGGCGCATCGATCTCCTGCTCGACGATGCCGAGCTCAATCGGCGCGCCGCCGTTGCCAAGCCGGCACCCGATGCTCCCACGCGCGGCTATGCCAAGCTCTACGCGCAGGAAATCCTCGGCGCCGACGAAGGCTGCGATTTCGCGTTTCTCAAGCCGCGATAGGGCGGCCGGCGCCGATTGTCAGCTGATGACCGATCTGATGACGACGCAAGATGCGTCGGGCGCGAAATGGCCGCGCGGGCGCACCACGACGCGTCCGACGTTGCTGTAAAAACGATGTAACAATCAGATATATTTATAATATATAAATCAGGACATTCTCCCCCACTTCGCTTATTGCAGTGCGCAACTTCCCCCAACTGAACTTATTGCAGTGCGCCACTAACGTTATGTAATAACGAGGATTTTTTCTGACTATTTGTTCATGAACTCAACCAAAGGCCTGAGGTTGCGAATGAATCGTCATTGTAATCTTACAATTTTGAAATCTTTTCTTTACGACATTTTTACTGTAAGCTGGACTTAGACACGGGGGAACCGTGTTGTAACTCTCGGGAGGTAATGTGCATGAAAACCAAGATCGCTCTCGCCACATTGTCAGTCGCCATCGCGCTGAGCGGCGCTTCGACCGCCATGGCCGGCGGCAAGAAGGCGCCCGTCGATCCGCGTGACGCCTACAAAGCCGCGTCCGCAAAGACCGAACGTCCGAACGGGCGGATGAACTGGTGCGATATCGATCCGAACTGCAATGGATCGGCGAAGGCGCTGGAAATGTCGCGCGGCGGACAGCTCAAGTTCTGAGCCTAGAGCCCGGTTTGCGCGGGGCGACCGGAAGCAAGCCCGTCGCCCGACGACAGTAACCGTCCGCTCTCACTCCCGAAGCCCGGGGCTCGCGCCCCGGGCTTTCACTTGCAACCGATCCTGCAAGGGGCGACAAAGTCCCGGCCTGAATGCAGGGACCGCAAGCCGTGATCAGAACCGTGACCGGGGATATCGCGGCCGTTGCGGGCCGCATTCTCCTCCATGAGCATCTGCAGATTGATCTCTCGGCCCAGAAGGGGCCGGCCAATCGGATCGGCGAGGCCGAGGAGGAGGCTGTCGTCGACGACCTCCGCCATGCCAAGGAATTCGGCCTGGCCGCGATCACCGATTTGAGCGCGCCGGGTTGGGGACGCGATCCGCTCGCACTGCGGCGGATCAGCGAGCGCGCCGGCATCGCGGTCGTGTGCGCGGCCGGATTCTACTGGGACCCGTTTCCCGGCATCGCCATCAACGGAACGATCGAAGCGTTGCGCGACGCCATGATCGCGGAAGTCGAGACCGGCGTCGACGCCACCGGCATCCGCTGCGGCGTCATCAAGGTGGGCACCCTTCGCGGCGCCCCCGATGCGGTCGCAGAGCGAATGTTCCAGGCGGCGGCCGGCGCCGCGCTCGCGACCGGCGCTCCCGTCATCACCCATACGTCGAGCCCCGATCAGGCGGCCTGGCACCTGCGCGTCCTCGATCGGGCCGGGATGGACATGTCGCGCGTGGTGATCAGCCATTTGGGGGCGGCGCGCGACGTCACGGAGCTGGTCGAGGTAGGAAGGTCGGGCGCATTCATGGGCATCGACAAGGTCAGCTTCCCGAAGGGGCCGACCAATGATCAGCTCGCCGATCTGGTGCGTGACGCCTGCGCGCGGGGACTGGAGCGCCAGATCATCCTGTCCTCGGATCTCGCGCGCCGAACGCTGTTGCGGCGCTATGGCGGGCGCGGCTACGCCACGGTGCTCGTCGATTTCGTGCCGATGCTGTGCGCGCGCGGAATATCGTCGGCCCAGATCGAAACCATGCTGCACGACAATCCGCTGCGGCTCCTGACGCTGGCGAAACCGGCCGGTTGATCATGCACGCGTTTGCCATTCCGAAGTCCGCCATCGCTCGCGTCATCGAGCGCCGCGGGCGGGAGCATGTCTATGACGATCTCGATCCGGTGAAAACCGCCTTGCTCGTGGTCGACATGCAGAACGCGTTCATGCTGCCCGGCGTTGCCCATTCGCTCTGCCCGATGGCGGAAAAGATCGTGCCCAACGTCAACCGGCTTGCCGCGGCGGTGCGCGACACCGGCGGGACGGTGGCCTGGATCAAGACCACGTTCACCGAGGAGGCGCTGCGCAGCTGGTCGACATATTTCGCAATGGTGAGCAAAGAGCGCGTGGCCAAGCGCATCGAAGCGCTCACCGCCGACAGCGAGGGGCATCGGCTCTGGCGCGCGCTCGACGTGCGTGCGGAAGACACGATCGTGGAGAAGAGTCGCTTCAGCGCCTTCATCGAGGGCTCATCCAACCTGGCCGACATTCTGCGCGCGCGCGGCCTCGATACCGTCATCGTGACCGGCACGGTCACGAATGTGTGCTGCGAGTCGACCGCACGCGACGCCATGATGCTCAATTTCAAAACCATCATGGTGACCGACGGCAATGCCGCCATGACCGACGAAGATCACGCTGCGTCTCTGATCGCGTTCTACCTGACCTTCGGGGATATCATGCCGACCGACATGCTGATCGATTGCCTCAAGCGAAGTGCCCGCAAGCGCCTGGCGGCGGGCTGAAGCGTAACGCGCGGGCGGTTGCTGCAATCATCGGGCGATCTGCCCGGCGGCGCGACCTCGCGCGGCGGGATGAACCTGACCGACTATGTGGATGCCTCGAGCCGGCGAAATAAGGCAACGGACGCGACATTTGCTGGGGGCGCCCGAAGCGGGGCGGGAGTAGCGGTCGACAGGTGCTTGCCGATCGCGTAATCATTGCGCGAGCAATGTCTCTTTGAGCCTTGTACCCATGCCCGCAGCTTCCCGGCGTTTCGCGCTGTTGCTGGTCAAGCCGTCGCATTACGACGAAGACGGCTATGTGATTCAATGGTTTCGATCCGCCATTCCGTCGAACTCGCTGGCGGCGCTGTATGGGCTCGCGCGGGACAGCGCCGCGCGCCGCGTGCTGGGCGACGATGTCGAGATCGAGATCCACCCCATCGACGAGACCAATACGCGTATCCGGCCCGATCGCCTGGCGCGGCTGATCGAGGCGGCCGGCGCCGGCATGGTCATGCTGGTCGGGGTTCAGTCCAATCAGTTTCCCCGCGCGCTCGACATTGCCCGTCCGTTGCGCCGGCGCGGCGTCGCGGTGGGCATCGGCGGCTTTCACGTGTCCGGCGCCGTTGCGATGCTCGGCGGCGTCGATCCCGATCTCGCGCGCGCCGAGGCGCTGGGCGTGTCGCTGTTCGCCGGCGAGGCCGAGGGCCGGCTCGACGAGGTGCTGCGCGATGCCTGGGCCGGCCGGCTCAAGCCGCACTACAACTACATGGACGACCTGCCCGGAATCGAAGGCGCGCCGATACCGCTGCTTCCACGCGTGCGGGTCCAGCGGACGGCGGGCGCGGTCACGAGCTTCGACGCCGGCCGCGGCTGTCCCTACCAGTGCTCGTTCTGCACCATCATCAACGTGCAAGGGCGCAAGTCGCGCCGGCGCTCGCCGCAAGACATCGAATTGCTGGTGCGCGCCAACCTGGAGCAGGGCCTCAATCGCTTCTTCATCACCGATGACAATTTCGCCCGCAACAAGGACTGGGAGCCGATCCTCGATCGCTTGATCCAGCTGCGCGAGCAGGAGAAGCTCAAGTTCAGCATCATCATCCAGGTCGACACGCTCTGCCACAAGCTGCCGAACTTCATCGAGAAATGCGCCCGCGGCGGCGTCAAGCGCGTGTTCATCGGGCTCGAGAACATCAATCCCGAAAGCCTCGCCGGTGCCAAGAAGCGGCAGAACAAGATCACCGAATACCGCAAGATGCTGCTGGCCTGGAAACGGGCCGGCGTGATCACCTATGCGGGCTACATTCTCGGATTTCCCAACGACACGCCGCAATCGATTCTGCACGACATCGAGGTCATCAAGCGCGAGCTGCCCGTCGACTTGCTCGAATTCTTCTACCTGACGCCGCTGCCCGGCTCGGAGGACCACAAGAAGCTCCATACCGCCGGGATTGCGGTCGATCCAGACATGAACAAGTACGATCTCAATCACGTGACCACCGGCCACCCGCGCATGTCGAGGGCCGAATGGGAGCAGGTCTACAAATTGGCCTGGCAGAACTATTACACTTTGCCACATATCGAGACGGTGCTGCGCCGTGCCGCCGCCAGCCGCTCCAATGTCGCCAATGCCCTGTTTCTCATCACTTGGTTCAAGGGTTGCATCGACATCGAGAACATCCATCCGCTGGAAGGCGGATATCTGCGGATGAAATTTCGCCGCGACCGGCGCCCGGGATTGCCGCTCGAGCCGGCCTGGCGGTTCTACCCGCGCTTCTGGTGGGAATCGCTGATGAAGCAGGTGCGCTTGGCCAAGCTCTATCTCGGCTTGCGGCGAATCTACCTGCGCGTCAAGCATGATCCGCAACGCTTCGAATACATGGATCTGGCGCTCACACCGGTCACCGACGACGAGATCGAGACCCACGAGCTCTTCCGCTCGCAGGCGGCGCAGAACTATGTGGGTCAGGAGCAGCACCTCGACAAGTTCCGTCGCATCTCGAGCGACAACGCGGCGCGCGCGGCGGCCGAGCACGGGCTTACCCTGGCTGCCGACTGACGCGCGCCGCGCAGAGGATTGGCGCTAAAGATGGCCGCGAGCGAGCCGAGCCATGTCGCCGCGATCGAAGACGCTCCGCCCCGGCGCGAGGTCATCTACCGGCACGCGCTCCTCGTCCGCTTGACCCATTGGATCAACGTGCTCTGCCTCGCGCTGCTGCTGATGAGCGGGCTGCAGCTGTTCAATTATCATCCGGCGCTCTACTGGGGCAATTACGGCTACCGCGGGGTTCCCTCGGTCGTCTCCATCGGATCGGAGATCGATCCCGCGAGCGGCGCGCCGGTCGGCGTGACCCGCATCGCCGGCGCGCGCTTGGTCACCACCGGCGTGCTGGGCGTTTCCTACGATCCGGAGCGCGGCATGGTACGCCGTGCGTTCCCGGCCTGGCTGACCTTGCCGGCCGAGCCGAGCCTCGCTTTGGCGCGCGACTGGCATTTCCTGATGGCCTGGCTGTTCGTGTTCAATGGCGCCGCCTACCTGCTGTTCGGCCTCGCCAGCGGCCATTTCCGCCGCGATCTCGCGCCGGCGGCCGATCAGCTTCGCCCGCGTCATGTGCTGGCCGACATCTGGGACCATGTTCGGCTCCGCGTTCCGCGCGGCGAAGCGGCGCGGCGCTACAATGTGCTGCAGAAGCTTGCCTATCTGGCGGTGGTCTTTCTGCTGCTGCCGACCATGGTTCTGAGCGGGCTCACCATGTCGCCGGCCGTTACTGCGGCGCTGCCGGGCCTGCTCGACCTGTTCGGCGGCCGCCAATCGGCGCGCACGATTCATTTCCTGGTGGCGAACCTGCTGGTGCTGTTTGTGCTCGTTCACGTGTTCGAGGTCTTCCTCGCCGGCGCGGTCAACGGGATGCGTTCGATGATCACCGGCCGCTATGCCATCAAGCCGGAGGATGGGCCATGAGCCGCCGCATTTCCCGCCGCGGCTTCATCGGCGCCGGCTCGGCTGCCGCGGCGGGCCTGTTGGTCTCGGGCTGCGACGGCGTACTCGAACCTCCCTCGATACGCGGCCTGCTCGACTTCGGCCAGCTGCTATCGCTGCATGCGCAGCGCCTGCTGCTCTCCGCCCAGCCGCTGGCGCGGGAATTCTCCGCCGCGGACATTTCGCCGGATTTCCCGCTCAACGGCACCTCGATGCCCAACAGCTTCGCCTATTTTCAGATGATGGCGTCGCAATTTGCGAGCTTTCGGCTGACGGTCGATGGCTTGGTGCGCCAGCCGCTGTCGCTTTCGCTCGAAGAGATCAAGGCCCTGCCGGCGCGCACCCAGATCACCCTCCACAGTTGCGACGAGGGCTGGAGCGCGATCGGGCAATGGACCGGCGTCGCGCTCAGCCATCTCTTGCAGACCGCGGAGCTGATGCCCAACGCCCGCTACATCGTATTCCATTGCCTCGATCAGCTGGAGCGACTGCCCGGCCGCCTCGGCTTCTACTACGAAAGCCTCGATTTGTTCGATGCCCTCCATCCCCAGACCATCCTGGCCTATGGGATGAACGGGGCGCCATTGCCGGTCGGCCACGGCGCGCCGCTGCGCCTGCGGGTCGAACGCCAGATCGGATACAAGAACGCGAAATACGTCACCCGCATCGAGGCCGTCGATCGGCTCGATCACTTGGGCCGCGGCCTGGGCGGATTTTGGGAAGACCGCGGCTACCAATGGTATGCGGGATTGTGAGCAGCTTCACTCGATCACCTCGTATTCCGACAAGTCGGCGCGCCGCGGAAGCATGACGCCCAGCTGCGCGGCGGTCTTGCGGTTGACCACCAGGTCGAGCAGCGAGAGCTGCTCGACCGGCAGGTCGCCGGGACGCGCGCCCTTGAAAATCTTGTCCACGAAGGTGGCGGCGCGGCGGTAGAAGCCCTTGAGGCTTTCGCCGAGGCTCATCAGCCCGCCCGCCTCCACATGGGACCGCTCGGTAAAAATCGACGGCAGACGGTATTTGAGCGCCAGATCCGCAAAGCGCGGCTGCTGGGTCAGGAAGAACCGGTCCGACGAAACCGCGAGTGCACCGACATGCTCGCGGCTCAAGACCTCGAAGGCGGCATCGACCTCCTGCGGAACGCGCGCGTCGAGCGGCAGGAGATCGAGGCTGGCCTTTTGCGCGGCGGCCTGCATGCTCTTGAGCGTGGACGGAGAGCTTGAATTCTCCGGGTTCTGGATGAGCCCGACGCGCGCGAGCTTGGGCACGGTGGCGGCGAGCAGCGCCAATTGCTGGTCCGACGTGTCCTCGCCGGAGCTCGCCAGCCCGGTGATATTGCCGCCCGGATGGGACAGGTTCGCGACAAAGCCATTGCCGACCGGATCGGTCGAGTAGCCCATGACGATCGGAATGGTGTGGGTGGCCTGCCGCACCGGATAGATCATGGCGGGGCTGCCGAGAAAGATGAGATCGGTATTGAGCTTCGCGAAGTCGCCGACCAGCTCCAGGATGCGCAGATAGCGTCCGTCGGAAAAACGCCAATCGATCAAATAATTCTTCCCCGCCACATAGCCGAGTTCGCCCATGCCCTGCAGGAATCCGTCAAAGGCCGGGGATCGCATGCCTTCGACCACGATCCCGATGCGCCAGACTTTGCCGTCCGGCTGGGCACGCGCAGCCCGTGGCGCAAGTGCGGCACCCGCCGCGCCGCCGAGAAGGCCGATGAATTCGCGCCGCCTTAGCATGTACCCGTCCCTGGCGCCGGCGAAAGCCGCGAACGCTATGGCATTGAGGCTATCATAGTCCGCCTCGCGTTTCCGGCAAAAGCCAGTCCGCAAAAGGGCTTGATCCCAGTGGTCGGGCACAGCTACGCTGCCGTGAATGCGCCCATCCGTGCCGGAGAGCCGGACGATCAGGGAGGCTCGGCCATGTCGCAATCCCCGTCGCAGCAGCCGGAAATCTCATCGCGCGTCGGCGCCATTCTGCGTGCGACGGGCGGCAATTTCCTCGAAATGTTCGATTTCTTCCTGTTCGGCTTCTATGCGACCTATATCGCCAAGGCGTTTTTCCCGACCGAGAACGAAGTTACCGGACTGTTGTACACATTTGGGATTTTCTGGCTTGGCGCCCTGATGCGGCCGGTCGGCGCGATCGTGCTGGGCGCTTACATCGACCGGATCGGCCGTCGCAAGGGATTGATCGTGACGCTGTCGATCATGGCCTTGGGCACGGTCTTTATTGCAGTCACGCCGACCTATGCGAGCATCGGCCTCGCGGCGCCGATTATCGTGCTGATCGGCCGCCTGCTGCAAGGGTTTTCGGCCGGCGTCGAGCTCGGCGGCGTCTCGATTTATCTGTTTGAGATCGCCACCCCCGGCAACAAGGGTTTCTACACGTCGTTCCAGTCGGCGAGCCAGCAGGTTGCGATCTTCATCGCAGCCATCATTGGCTTTGCCATGAACGCGACCCTGACATCGCAGCAAATCGCAGATGGCGGCTGGCGCATCCCCTTCTTCATCGGGTGCATGATCGTGCCGTTCATCTTCGTGCTGCGCCGCTCGCTGCAGGAAACGCCGGAGTTCCTCGCACAGAAAAAGCATCCGACCTCCTCCGAAATCTTCGAATCGATGCTGGCGAACTGGCCGATCGTGCTGCTCGGCATGCTGATGGTCGTGCTCACCACGGTGACGTTCTATCTCATCACTGTCTACACGCCGACCTTCGGCAAGACCGTGCTCAAGCTCACGCAAGCGGACAGTCTTGTGGTCACCTTATGCGTCGCGACCACCAACTTCCTTTGGCTGCCGGTCGGCGGCGCGATATCGGATCGGATCGGCCGCAAGACCGTGCTCCTGACAATCGCGGTTTTGGCGTTCGCCACCGCCTATCCGGCTCTGGCTTGGCTCGTCGCCTCGCCGACATTCTCCAAGATGCTCGCGGTCGAGTTGCTGTTCTCCTTCTACTTTGGGGTCTACAACGGGGCGATGGTGGCGGCGCTGTCGGAGCTGGTCCCGGCTCAGGTGCGCGCGACCGGCTTCTCGCTGGCCTTCAGCCTGGCGGCGGCGCTGTTCGGCACCGCCACGCCGCTGGTGTCGACTTGGCTGATCAACACGACAGGGGACAAGGCCGCGCCGGGATTCTGGCTCATGGCCGCGGGCCTGTGCGGGATCGTGTCGACGCTGGTGCTCTACCGCGGCGGTGCCGCCATGCCGGCGCGCCTGCCGGCGAGCGTCTGACGCGTATTAATTCGAATTCACCGCCGCCTTGTAACGGGCGATCACGGCGGGCGGGGTCTGCGCGATGCGGAGCATGAGCCTTTGCATCTCCTCGCCCGCGACCGGGCTGACGTCGAGCTGCATGTCCCTCGCCTCCCGCAGGTAGTCCGCGTCCTCGTGCGCGCGCATGAATGCCTGCGTGAGGATGGCGGCTTGCGCGTGCGCAATGTCGGGCGGCGCGAAGAAGGGGCGCGACATCAGGAAAGGCATCTCGGCGAGCTCGAG
>DATDGG010000111.1:0-12381 GCA_036522235.1 Xanthobacteraceae bacterium | reverse complement strand
CTGCAGCTCAAGGTCTTGCCAGTGGCTTTACCGATTGAACCGTGGCCGGTTGGTATCGTGACTTTAAAGAACCGGATGTTAAGTCCACTGGCTCAGCTCTTCATTGACTGCGCTCGTGGCGTTGCAAAAGAAAATTTCAAGCCAAGTTAAGCCGCACCCTCGCATGTCCGTTTGTGGCCCATCGCGTCAATTCGCGGCAACGCAGCAACTTGATCGCTTTCGGAGCGAGGCGGACATCGAGCGAGCCGCGCTTGCAGAACCGGATTTATGACTACGCGCCCTAAGTACCGACCGGGCTCTACAGCACGGGGATCTCGCCGCCGTCGAGGTCGATGGTCGCGCCCTGCAGCCAGCTGCCGCGCTGTGAGACGATGAAGCAGACGAGGTCGGCGACGTCCTGCGGGGTGCCGAAGCGCGTCGTCCCCATCTCCCGGCAGAATTGCTGGCGGATGTCGGCCTCCGATCGGCCGGTCCGTTCGATCTCGGCTGCTATGCGGCGCCGCTGCCGATCCGTGTCGACCAGGCTCGGATGGATGCAGTTGACCTGCACGCCGTCGTGCTTGCCGAGGTCGGCCAGCGCCTTGGTGAAGGCCGCGCAAGCGGCGTTGACCGAGCTGCCGATGGTGAAGCTTGCCGAGGGCTTGCGTCCGCTGGTGCCGCCGATGGTGACCAGCGAGCCGTGGCGCGCCTTCAGCAGCGGCCAGGCGGCGCGGGCGAGCCGGACATGGGCGAAGAATTTGAGCGCAAAGCCGTCCTGCCAGTCGGCATCGCTGAGCGCCGCGAATTCGCCGCGCTTGGTGGCGCCCGCATTGTTGACCAGGATGTCGAGGCCGCCGAGCTCGCTCTGAACCGCATTCACGAGCGCGGTCGCCGCGCTCGTCTCCCGCAGGTCGAGCGGAACGACGAGGGGCTTGGCGCCCGATGCCCGAATGGACGCGGCGACCTCGTCGAGCGCCTTTTCGTCTCGCCCGGTCACCGCAAGGCTGCAGCCCTCTCCGGCAAGCGCGAGCGCAATGCCGCAGCCGATGCCGCGGCTCGAGCCCGTCACGAGGGCGACTTTTCCGGTGAGGCCGAGCTGCATTGCGGATTACTTGCTGCAGCCCTTCTGGGTCTCGTCGAAGCCATCGAACAGGCGCCCGGCATTGGGGCCGGCGAGCGTTTCCAGCCGATGCGGCTGCCCTTTCTCGACGCTGTAGCGCGCGACCGCGCCCATGACCGAAAGCGCCTCGGCCTCGCGCTTCATCTCGCTGTGCCACATATACGGATCGAACTCGCCCACATACATGAAGACGCACATTTTGGCGATCGCCTTGAGCTTGCCGGCGGTCGGTTGCCACAGGTAGCCCGGGAAGGGCGTCACCGAGAGGAAGTATTGCGGATTGGCGGCCGCGACATGCATCGCCGCGATGCCGCCGTTCGAGGGTCCCGCCACGTGAAACTTGCCGTCGCGGATCTTGTAGTCGGCCATGATCATTTTCAGAAAATCGGGGAAGATGCGGTCGCCGTCCTCGAAGAACAGATCACCGTCCGGCGCCGCGGGAGCCACCACGATATAGCCGCGCTTCTCGGCCTCGGCCCGAAAGTTTCGGCCGAGAATGCCGTCCACCGTGTTCATGTTCTGCGGGCCGCCGCCCATGGCCAGAATTGCCGGATAGGCCTTGGCCGGATCATAGCCATCGGGAAGGACGATCTTGTAGTGAACGCTCGTATCGCCGACCGGCTTGGTGCTCTCGAGCACCTCGGCCCGCAACGGCTGGACCAAGAGCATCGCGATAGCCGCCGCCGGCAGAGCAAGCATCCGCTTCGCGCACCGCTGCTTCATCGAGAGCCTCCCTCCTCACCAAGCCTGTGGACCGTAGTGGACTTTATATGAGAGCGAGGCCGCGGCAAAGCGCGAGCGCGCCCAGAGCATATCCCGATCGAATGGATCGCGATATGCTCCGTCTTCTTTGCGTTGGCGCATGTCCTTTGCGAAAGACCGGTATCCACCCCCGCCTTCGCGAGGGCATGCTTTTCCGGGACATGCGCATAGCCGGCCCGAGCCTCACAAAAAGCTCTGCGGGTCGACGTCGACCTCGAGCTTGATCTTGCCTTTGGGCTTGGGCACGCTCGCGAGCCATTCGCGCAGATAGGCCGAGAGATCGAAGGCGCGCGGCGACTTCACCAGCAGGCGAAACCGGTAGCGGCCGCGGATGAGCGCGAGCGGCGCTTCGGCTGGACCCAGAACCCGCACCGCCTCGGCGCGCGGCGCCGCCTGGGCGAGGCGACGCGCGTGGGCCTGCGCCGCATGCTTGTCGTCGCCCGACACGACCAGGGCGGCAAGCCGCCCGAACGGCGGGTAATGGGTGCTCTCGCGCAGCGCGATCTCGCTCGCATAGAAAGCCTCGCGGTCGCCGGCGGCGAGCGCGCGCATCACCGGGTGCTCGGGCTGATGGGTCTGCAGATAGCCGACGCCGCGGCCCTCGGCGCGGCCGGCGCGGCCGATGACCTGATGCAGCAGCTGAAAGGTGCGCTCGGCCGCGCGCGGATCGCCGTTGCTCAGGCCGAGATCGGCATCGACCACGCCGACCAGATTGAGCTTCGGAAAGTGATGGCCCTTGGCGACGAGCTGCGTGCCGATCACGATGTCGACCAACCCGGCTTCGATCTCGGCGAGCTCCTCGCGCATGCGTTCGACCGAAGTGACCAGATCGCTGGACAGGACCAGGATGCGGGCGCCGGGAAACGAAGCCGCCGCCTCCTCTTCGAGCCGCTCGACGCCGGGCCCGCAGGCCACGAAGCTTGCGCGCGCCGCGCAATGGGGGCACTGCTCGGGTGTCGGCATGGCGTAGCCGCAATGATGGCAGACTAGGCGCCGCTTGAAGCGATGATCGACCAGCCAGGCATCGCAATTCGGGCATGACAGGCGGAACCCGCATTGGCGGCAGAGCGTCAGCGGCGCATAGCCGCGCCGATTGAGGAACAGGAGCGCCTGCTCGCCGCGCTCGAGCGCGGCTTTCGCGGCCTCCACCAGCCGCGGCGCGATGTAGCGCCCGGGCGCGGGACCCTCGCGGCGCAGATCGATCGCCTCGATCGCGGGCAGATGCTGGCCGCCGAAGCGCTCCGGCAGATGCAGACGCCGGTAGCGCGAACGCCGCGCATTGACCTCGGTCTCGACCGAGGGCGTGGCGGAAGCCAGCACCACCGGAATCTTGCCGATATGCCCGCGCACCACCGCCATGTCGCGGGCGTGATAGTGGACGCCGTCTTCCTGCTTGTAGGCGGGATCGTGCTCCTCATCGACCACGATGAGGCCGAGATCCGCGTAGGGCAGGAACAGCGCCGAGCGGGCGCCGACGATCACCTTGACCTCGCCGGCCGCGACCGCCTGCCAGGTGCGCGCGCGCTTGCGCGCGGTGACCTGCGAATGCCATTCGGCCGGGCGCGCCCCGAAACGTTCCGCGAAGCGGTCGAGCACCTGCGAGGTCAGCACGATCTCGGGCATCAGGATCAGCACCTGGGCACCGCGCCGCACGCATTCCGCCACCGCCTCGAAATAGACCTGCGTCTTGCCGGAGCCGGTGACGCCGTCGAGCAAGGTCACCGAATAGCCGCCCTGCCCCAAGGTCGAGCGCAACGCAGCGGCGGCGTCACGCTGCGCGGGCGTGAAATCAGGCTGCAGATGATCCGGATCGGCCGGCAGCGCCAGGGGCTCGGGCGGCAGCACCAGCGTCTCCAGCGTGCCCTCATCGACCAGCCCGTCAACCACGCCGGGCGAGACGCCGGCTTCCTCGGCGGCTTCCGCCTTGGCGCGGGCGAGGCCGTCGGCCAGCACCGCAAGCACGCGTGCGCGGGCCGGCGTCACCCGCCTGGGCGGGGGCCCTGTGAGCCGCACCCCGACGCGCTCGCGCGCGGGGCCGAGATGGTCGCCGCGCCGCAGGCACATGCGCAGCACCATGCCGCGCGCCGCCAGCGCGTAGCCCGAAACCCAGTCGACGAACTGGCGCAGCTCGCCTTTGAGCGGCGGCCCTTCGAGGCGCTCGTCGACATATTTGAGCCGGTTGTCGAGCCGCGGATTGGGAGTTGGGTTCTCGGCCCAGACCACGCCGGTCGCCGCCGTGGCACCGAGCGGCACGCAGACGAGATCGCCCGGCGCAAGCTCCATCCCGTCCGGCACGCGGTAGGAATAGGCCTGGTCGAGGGCGACCGGCAGCAGGATATCGACGACGCGCGCGGGCATGCCGATTCGCGAGATTTAACAGACCATAAGTCAGCGGGTGGGATTATCCTTCCCGTGTCAAGGCCGCGGCGAATCAGGCGAGCCCGCAGAGGACGCAAGGTGCCGACACCCGCCCGAAAGAGCGAGGAACCCGACTTCTCCGGCGCGGCGGCCGACGTCACCGCGCAGGCCGTGCGTTGGCTCGCGCAGCTCTCGGCCGAGCGGCGCATGTCGCCCAAGACCTGCGAGGCCTATGAACGCGACCTGCGGCAATTTCTGGCCTTCCTGTGCGAGCATCTCGGCACCCGGGTGACGCTCAAGGGGCTCGCCCGCCTCGCCCCGCAGGATATCCGCGCCTATATGGCGGCGCGGCGCGGCGCGGGCATCACCGGGCGCTCGCTCGCGCGCGCGCTCGCCGGCGCGCGTTCCTTCGCCCGTTTCATCGAGCGCGGCGGCAGCGGCACCGTGGGGGCGTTGTTTGCGGTGCGCTCGCCGAAAATCGCCAAGACGCTGCCCAAGCCGCTCGCGATCGCTTCGGCCAAGCGCGTCACCGACAGCGAGGAGCGCGCCGGCGAGGAGCGCGAGCCGTGGATTCTCGCCCGCGATGCCGCCGTGCTCGGCTTGCTGTACGGCTCAGGCCTGCGCATTTCCGAGGCGCTGAGCCTCAAGCGCAAGGAGGTGCCGGCCCCGGGCGCGGGCGACGTCGTCACGGTGACCGGCAAGGGCAACAAGCGGCGCATGGTGCCGGTGCTGCCGCAGGTGCTTACGCTCGTGGCCGATTATGTGGCGCTCTGCCCGAACGCGCTTGCGCCCGACGGTCCCCTGTTCATCGGCGCCAAGGGCGGACCGCTGTCGCCGCGCATCGTGCAGCTCACCATGGCGCGGCTGCGCGGCCTCTTGGGTCTCGCCGAGACCGCGACGCCGCATGCGTTGCGCCATTCCTTCGCCACCCACCTCCTGGCGCGCGGCGGCGACCTGCGCGCCATCCAGGAGCTGCTCGGCCACGCCTCGCTGTCGACCACGCAGGTCTATACTGCGGTCGACACCGAGCGGCTGCTCGAGGTCTATCGCGCCGCGCATCCGCGCGCGCGAATAGCGAATAGCGAGTGAAGCGTACGGGCAGGGCTTATTCAATCCGCCAATCCCTATTCGCTATTCGCCCTTGCCTGCCGCCGGCCTTTCGGCCAATGCTTCGGCGCGGACATCATCGCAAGGGGACATCCATGGCCGAGGCACACGAGGAAATGGAGCATGCCGAGCACGCCGAGCATGCGTCGCACTCGAACCGAAAGGTCGCGCTCGTCATCGCGGTTCTCGCGCTCTTCCTGGCGTTGTCCGAGACGCTGGGAAAGAGCGCACAGACGGCGGCGCTGAGCGAAAATATCGAGGCGTCGGACCTTTGGGCCTTCTTCCAGGCCAAGACCATCCGCCAGACGGTGCTGCGCACCGCCTCGGAGGTCGACGCGATCAAGCTTTCCGCCCTGAATGATGCCGCCGCCAAAACCGCGATGGCGAAGCTGATCGACGACTACAAGAAGACCATCGATCGCTATGAAACGGACCCCCAGTCCAAGGAGGGCCGCAAGGAGCTCACCGAGCGCGCGCGCGAGACCGAGCACCGGCGCGACCAGAACCTCGCCAAATACGAGAACTACGAGATGGCTTCCGCCGCCTTTCAGATCGGCATCGTGCTGGCTTCCGCTTCGGTCATCACCGGCATGCTGATGCTGGCCTATGGGGCGGGGGCGCTCGGCCTGATCGGGCTCGGCTTCACCGGACTGGGCCTGTTCGCGCCGCATGTGCTGGAGGGCCTCCAGCACATGCTGGGCGCCGCCGGGTGATCATCCAGGCTCCCTGCGCGGATTGTGAGGGATTGTCATCGTGAGGGATGCATGGCCTCTCACTCCTTCTCCCACAGGGAGAAGGTGGGATGAGGGGCTCGGGCCTCGCGATACGGAATCATCGTCACCCCCTCACCCCATCCTCTCCCCTTCGGGGCAAGGGAGTGAAGCGTTGTGCCCAACCATCCTTGGGGCGACTCCTCGCCGCGAGAGAGGCGAGGCTGCAATAGCGCTTTGATTGGTCGCTTTTTTGCGAGGCGCGCTGCGCTCACATGCTGATCGCGCGCTGGTCGACCGCCATGGCGGCTTCCTTGACGGCTTCGGTCAAGGTCGGGTGGGCGTGGCAGGTGCGGGCGATGTCCTCGGCGGCGGCGCCGAACTCCATGGCGATCGCGGCCTCGGCGATCATGTTGCCGGCATCCTGGCTCACGATATGCACGCCGAGCACGCGATCGGTCGCCGCATCGGCCAAAATCTTCACGAAGCCGTCGGTCTGGTGGTTCACCTTGGCGCGGCCGTTGGCGGTGAACGGAAATTTTCCGGACTTGTAGGCGATGCCTGCTTCCTTGAGCTCCTCCTCGGTCTTGCCCACCGAGGCGATTTCCGGCGCCGTGTAGACCACGTTCGGGATCACGTCATAGTTCACGTGCCCGGCCTGGCCGGCCAGAATCTCGGCGACCGCCACGCCTTCGTCCTCGGCCTTGTGGGCGAGCATCGGGCCGGCGATCACGTCCCCGATCGCATAGATGCCGGGCGCGTGCGTAGCGAAATGCTGATCCACGATGACGCGGCCGCGATTGTCCTTCTGCACGCCGACGGTTTCGAGCCCGAGACCTTCGGTGAAGGGCACGCGGCCTACCGAGACCAGGACCACGTCGGCCTCGAGCGTCTGCGGCGCGCCGCCCGCGGCCGGCTCCACCTTCGCCTTGAGGGTCGCGCCCGCAGCGTCGACCGCCGTCACCTTGGACGACAGCAGAAACTTGATGCCCTGCTTCTCGAACAGGCGCTGAGACTGCCGGCACACGTCGCCGTCCATGCCGGGCAGGACGCGGTCGAGGAACTCGACCACCGTGACCTGCGAACCGAGCCGCCGCCACACCGAGCCGAGCTCAAGCCCGATCACGCCCGCCCCGATGATCAACAGCCGCGGCGGCACCTTGTCGAGCACCAGCGCGCCGGTCGACGACACGATGCGCTTCTCGTCGATGGTGATGCCGCGCAGCTTCGCCACGTCCGAGCCGGTGGCGATCACGATCGCCTTGGTGTCGAGCATCGCGGTCTTGCCGTCGGCGCCCTTGACCTCGACCATGCCGGTGCCGGCGATCTGCCCGAAGCCGCGAAAGCTCTCGATCTTGTTCTTCTTGAACAGGAAGGCGACGCCCTTGACGTTGCCGTCGACGCCCTCGTCCTTGAATTTCATCATGGCGGGGAGATCGAGCTTCGGCTTGCCCACGCCGATGCCCATGCGGCCGAACAGATGCCCGGCCTCATCGAACAGCTCGGAGGCATGCAGCAAGGCTTTCGAGGGAATGCAGCCGATATTGAGACAGGTGCCCCCGAAGGTCGCGTCCTTCTCGACCACCGCGACCTTCATGCCGAGCTGCGCCGCCCGGATGGCGCAGACATAGCCGCCGGGACCGGAGCCAATGATGACGAGATCGTAGGGCATGCGATTCAGCCGCGCTTGAGGGATTGAATGTTAGCCGGCAACGCGATGGAGTTCCGCCTGCTTCTCGGCGCGCTGGCGAAGCGAATCGGCGCCAAAATCGATCTCTTCGCCCGCCTCGTTCACCCAGACGATGCCGTGGCCAAATTCTCCGATCTTAAGCTTGTCGAAGTTCTCCGGCTTCTGCAGGTAGGTGAAGACGTTTCCGCGCGCGATGACCGGTCGCAGGTCGACGATTCCCGCATAGCCATCGCCCCATTGGATTTTCAGCACACCATGGATGACCGGCTCGGCTGCCATGATGCGAGGTATCTCGGTCATTCGATGCTCCCAGGATTTCCACCGGCATTGCAGGCGTCCCAGGCTTCTCGCAATGCCTGACGCCGCAATGTCGCCCATTGCTGAATCGTACGCATCTGGTGGTCTCGGCAGACTTCCCTTTATGATTTTCATTGTCTCAATGTCGATCTGAGCCACGAATTCCGCGTATCGAGCGTGAAAGTGCGGTGGCGGATGCTCATCGAAGTAAAACTCGATCTTGATCCCATTGATAATTGCAACGACCGGCATCTTGTCAGCATATCACAATTCCAGCACCAGCCGGGCCGGGTCCTCCAGGCACTCCTTGACCCGCACCAGGAACGTAACCGCCTCGCGGCCGTCGACGATGCGGTGATCGTAGGAGAGCGCCAGATACATCATGGGCCGCACCTCGATCTTGCCGGCCACGACCATCGGCCGCTCCTGGATCTTGTGCATGCCGAGAATCCCGGATTGCGGGGCATTGAGGATCGGGGTCGACATCAGCGAGCCATAGACGCCGCCGTTCGAGATCGTGAAGGTGCCGCCCTGCATCTCCTCGATCTTGAGCGTGCCGTCGCGCGCGCGGCGGCCGAAATCGGCGATCTCCTTCTCGATCTGCGC
This sequence comes from Xanthobacteraceae bacterium, assembly GCA_036522235.1. Classification (GTDB taxonomy): domain Bacteria; phylum Pseudomonadota; class Alphaproteobacteria; order Rhizobiales; family Xanthobacteraceae; genus VAZQ01. Next base: position 3,752 of record DATDGG010000111.1, on the reverse strand, counting down.
GAAGGATTTGTGATCGCAGTCGCGCACCACCGGCACCACCAGGCCTTTCTCGGTGCCGACCGCGACCGCGATGTGGTAGTAGTTCTTGTAGACGATGTCGGTACCGTCGATCTCGGCATTGACGGTGGGGACGTCCTTGAGCGCCTGCACGCAGGCGCGCACGAAGAAGCTCATGAAGCCGAGCTTCACGCCGTTCTTCTTCTCGAACAGATCCTTGTAGTGATTGCGAGTCTGCATCACCGCGCTCATGTCGACCTCGTTGAAGGTCGTGAGCATGGCGGCGATGTTCTGCGCGTCCTTGAGGCGCCGCGCGATGGTCTGCCGCAGCCGCGTCATGCGCACGCGCTCTTCGCGCGCCGCATCGTCGGCCGGCGAGGGCGCCCGCACCTGCACGGCAGCGGCCGCCGGCAGCGGCGCGGCGGCGGCGCGCTCGATCGCCGCCATCATGTCGCCCTTGGTGACGCGGCCGTCCTTGCCGGAGCCCGGAACCGTGGACACGTCGAGCCCGCTTTCGCTCGCGAGCTTGCGCACCGACGGCGCCATCGGCTGATCGGACGGCGGTGCCTTGGCGGGTGCTGGCGCGGGCGGCGGAGCAGCAGCCTTCGGCGGCTCGGCGGCAGGCGCCGCCTTTTCAGCCTTCGCGGTGGGCTTGGCGGGAGCCGCGGCGCCCGCACCGTCCCGGATCTGGCCGAGCAGCGCGCCGACCGCGACCGTCTCGCCGTCCTTGGCCGCGACCTCGGCCAGCACGCCGGCCGCAGGCGAAGGTACTTCGATCGTCACCTTGTCGGTTTCGAGCTCCACCAGCGGCTCGTCGACCGCGACCGCGTCGCCCGGATGCTTGAACCATTTCCCGATGGTCGCCTCGGTCACCGATTCGCCGAGCGTCGGCACGCGGATATCCGTCATGGCCCCGATCCCTTTTGCTTAGCCGACGCTCATCCCAGCGCCTCGTCGAGGAAAGCCTTGAGCTGCTGCTGATGCTTGGCCATCAGCCCGGTGGCGGTGGCGGCCGAAGCCTGGCGGCCGGCATAGCGCGGCCGCTCCTGCTTGGCACCGGTCTGCCGCAGCACCCATTCGAGATAGGATTCGATAAAGTGCCAGGCCCCCATATTGCGCGGCTCCTCCTGGCACCAGACCAGCTCGGCGGCCTTGAAGCGGCCGAGCTCCTGCACCAGCGCCTTGAGCGGCACCGGATAAAGCTGCTCCACGCGCAGGAGGTAGACATCGTCGATGCCGCGCTTTTCGCGCTCCTCATAGAGGTCGTAGTAGACCTTGCCGGAGCACAGCACCACGCGGCGCATCTTGTCGTCGGCGACGAGCTTGATCTTCTCTCCGGCGAGCGACTGCGCATCGTCCCACAGCAGGCGATGGAAGCTCGTGCCTGGCCCGATCTCGTCCAGCCGCGACACCGCGCGCTTGTGGCGCAGCAGCGACTTCGGGGTCATCAATATGAGCGGCTTGCGGATGTCGCGCTTCAGCTGCCGGCGCAGGATGTGGAAATAATTGGCCGGCGTGGTGCAATTGGCGACCTGCATGTTGTCCTCGGCGCACATCTGCAGGAAGCGTTCGAGCCGCGCCGAGGAATGCTCGGGACCCTGCCCTTCGTAGCCGTGCGGCAACAGGCAGACCAGCCCCGACATGCGCAGCCATTTGCGCTCGCCCGAGGAGATGAACTGGTCGAACACCACCTGGGCGCCGTTGGCGAAGTCGCCGAACTGCGCCTCCCACAGCGTGAGCGCATTGGGCTCGGCGAGCGTATAGCCGTATTCGAAGCCGAGCACCGCCTCTTCGGAGAGCATCGAGTTGACGACCTCGAAGCGGGACTGGGTGTCGCGCAGGTGATTGAGGGGAATGTAGCGGTCCTCGTTCTCCTGATCGATCAGCACCGAATGGCGCTGCGAGAAGGTTCCGCGCTCGCTGTCCTGGCCCGACAGCCGCACCCGATGGCCGTCGAGCAACAGCGAGCCGAAGGCCAGCGCCTCACCGGTCGACCAATCAAGCCCGCTGCCGGTCTCGATCGCCTTGCGGCGGTTCTCGAGGAAACGCCGGATGGTCCGGTGCGCATGGAAGCCCGTGGGCAGCGCGGTGACCTTATCGCCGATGTCCCTGAGCGTCTCGATCGCGACCCCGGTATTGCCGCGCCGCGGATCGTCGAAATCGCGCGCCGCCTTGATGTCGGCCCAGCGGCCGTCGAGCCAATCCGCGCTGTTCGGCCGATAGCTCTGGCTCGCCTCGAGCTCGACATCGAGCCGCGCCCGCCAGTCCGCCGTCATCTTCTCGACCTCGCCCTCGGTGACGACGCCGTCGTTGACGAGCTTCTTGCCGTAGATTTCGACCGTCGGCGGATGGGCGGCGATCGCCTTGTACATCAGGGGCTGAGTAAAGGCCGGCTCGTCGCCCTCGTTGTGGCCGTGCCGGCGATAGCAGAACATATCGATGACGACCGGCTTCTGGAACTTCTGCCGGAACTCGGTCGACACCTTGGCGGCGAACACCACCGCTTCCGGATCGTCGCCGTTGACGTGAAAGATCGGCGCCTCGATCATCTTGGCCACGTCAGAGGGGAACGGCGAGGAACGCGAATAACGCGGATAGGTGGTGAAGCCGATCTGGTTGTTGATGATGAAATGCACGGAGCCGCCGGTGCGGTGGCCGCGCAGGCCCGACAGCCCGAAGCATTCCGCGATCACCCCCTGGCCCGCGAAGGCGGCGTCGCCGGAGATCAACAGCGGCATCACCATGGTGCGATTTTCCGGGGTGGCGCCGCGCTGGTCCTGCTTGGCGCGCACCTTGCCGAGCACCACCGGATTGACGATTTCCAGGTGCGAGGGATTGGCGGTCAGCGACAGATGCACCCGGTTGCCGTCGAACTCGCGGTCGGACGAGGCGCCGAGGTGATATTTGACGTCGCCGGAGCCCTCGATCTCGTTCGGCGTCGCGGAGCCGCCCTTGAACTCGTGGAAGATGGCCCGATGCGGCTTGCCCATCACCTGTGCCAGGACGTTGAGGCGGCCGCGATGCGCCATGCCGATCGCGATCTCCTTCACGCCGAGCGCGCCGCCGCGCTTGATGATCTGCTCGAGCGCGGGAATCATCGACTCGCCGCCGTCGAGCCCGAAGCGTTTGGTGCCGGTGAACTTGACGTCGCAGAAATTCTCGAAGCCCTGCACCTCGATCAGCTTGTTCAAGATGGCGCGCTTGCCCTCGCGGGTGAAGCTGATCTCCTTGTCCGGTCCCTCGATGCGCTCCTGCATCCAGCCTTTCTGGGCGGCATCGGAAATGTGCATGAACTCGACGCCGAGCGTTTGGCAATAGGTGCGCTGCAGGATGCCGACGATCTCGCGGATGGTGCCGAATTCGAGGCCCATCACCCGATCGAGAAAAATCCGGCGATCGAAGTCGCCTTCCGCAAAGCCGTAGGAGCGCGGATCGAGCTCCGAGCGGTCCTTCGCCGGCTCGAGCCCGAGCGGATCGAGATTGGCATGGAATGCGCCGCGGATGCGGTAGGCGCGGATCAGCATCAAGGCGTGCAGCGAATCGCGGGTCGCCTGCTGCACCTCGGCGGCCGACATATCGACGCCACGGCGCTGGCCATTCGCCTTGAGCTTCTCGCCGACCGTGCGATCAACCTCCCCCCAGTCGCCCGCGAGCGCGGCCAGGAGATCGTCACGCGGCGGTTGCGGCCAGTTCGGCAGCTCCCACGACGGACCGCGGCCGTTCTTGGCGGCGCCATCCTCCTTGAGGCTGCGGAA
>DATDGG010000110.1:0-3522 GCA_036522235.1 Xanthobacteraceae bacterium | reverse complement strand
GTTCAACGTGGTGTACAAGACCCCCGACCTGGTGCCGGGCGCCGCCTGGTCGCCCTATCTGGAAGGCTCCAAGGACCTGGTCGCCGACTGGGTGACGCTCAAATGCGGCAACTACAACAAGGTGACCAACAAGTGCGGCGGCACCTGAACGCGCCCGCCGGATGACGTCTCAAGCCATAAGGAGGCGGCACATCGCCGCCTCCGTTCTCCTCAGCGCCGGGACTCATGATGCTTGGTCTGTGCAATCGTCTGATGGCGCTGGTGTTCGCGTTGGGAATTCTTGCCGTGCTCCCGACCGCCGCACGGGCGGGGCCCTACGAGGACGCGCTTTCCCGCGTCGCCACCGATGACTTCAGCGACACGATCGAAGGCGTGAACGGCATCGCGGCCAGCGGGAACCCGCTCGCCGCCATCGTGATCCAAGCCCTGCAGGACGAGCGGCTCTTTTTCAGCGCCGAATCCAAGACGGTCTACTTCCGCGACAAGTCCGGCCAATTGATCGACGCCGCGACCGGCAAGCCGAGTACCGGCGGCACCCCCGCCGATCTCGCGCAGGTGCAGGTCAACAATCGATTGCGGCGGGTCATCGAGGCAGCGCTCGGCGCGCTCACCCTGATGGTGGGCGAGCCGGACAACCGGTTCGATGCCGCCCAGGCGGTGTTCCAATCGCGCGACGCCACCGCATTGCCGGCACTCGACCAGGCCATCGCCAAGGAGACCGACCCGCGCGTCAAGCAGGCGCTGGCGCAGGCGCGCGCCGCCGTCGTGCTCAATCTCGAGGATGCCTCCGACGCCGACAAGATCGCGGCCATCGGCGTGATCCGCGCGCGCGGCGACCAGGACGCGGTAGCGCTCCTGGCGGGCGTGCCGGCGACGAGCTCGGCGGCCGTGCAGAAGGCCGCGACCGACGCCATGGCGTCGATGCAGAGCGGGCTCGCGCTCTGGAATGCCTTGCAGAACGCCTGGTACGGGCTTTCGCTCGGCTCGGTGCTGGCGCTCGCCGCCATCGGGCTCGCCATCACGTTCGGGGTCATGGGCGTGATCAACATGGCGCATGGCGAGATGGTGATGCTCGGCGCCTATACGACGTTCGTGGTGCAGGAGCTGATCCGCACCCGTTATCCAGCGCTGTTCAACGCCTCGCTGGCGATCGCCATTCCGCTCGCCTTTCTGGTCTCCGGCTTCGTCGGCATCCTGGTCGAGCGCTGCATCATCCGTTTCCTCTACGGCCGCCCGCTCGAAACATTGCTCGCCACCTGGGGCCTCTCGCTGATCCTGCAACAGGCGGTGCGCACCGGCTTCGGCGCCAACAACCGCGAGGTCGGTACTCCCTCCTGGATGAGCGGCGCCTTCGAGGTCGGGCAGATGACCATCACCTACAACCGCCTCTGGATCATCGTCTTCACCCTCATGGTGTTCGTCGCGTTGCTCGCGCTCTTGCGGCTCACGCGGCTCGGGCTCGAAATGCGCGCCGTCACCCAGAACCGGGCGATGGCGGCCGCGATGGGCATCCGCACCGGCCGCATCGATGCCTTGACCTTCGGGCTCGGCTCCGGCATCGCCGGCATCGCCGGCGTTGCGCTCTCACAGATCGACAATGTCAGCCCCAATCTGGGGCAGAGCTACATTATCGATTCGTTCATGGTGGTGGTGTTCGGCGGCGTCGGGAACCTGTGGGGCACGCTGGTCGGTGCCTTCACGCTCGGCATCGCCAACAAGTTCCTGGAGCCGTTCGCCGGCGCGGTGCTCGGCAAGATCACCATCCTGGTGCTCATCATCCTGTTCATCCAGAAGCGTCCGCGCGGGCTGTTCGCCCTCAAGGGCCGCGCGGTGGAAGCGTGACGCCGTTCTGGCTCATCCGCGCGCTCGACCGCGGGACGACGATGTTCGTCGTCCTGCTGGCAGCGATTGCCGTGCTGGTGCCGGTGCTCAATCTCCTGGTGCCGCCGGCCTCGCCGTTTTATCTATCGACCTATTACCTGGCGCTGTTCGGCAAGTATGTCTGCTACGCGCTCCTGGCCTTGGCGCTCGACCTGATCTGGGGCTATTGCGGCATCCTTTCGCTCGGTCACGGCGCGTTCTTCGCTCTCGGCGGCTATGCGATGGGCATGTATCTGATGCGGCAGATCGGCACGCGCGGGGTCTATGCGGATCCGATCCGGCCGGATTTCATGGTGTTCCTGAACTGGCCGGAGCTGCCGGTCTACTGGTACGGCTTCCAGCACTTCCCTTACGCGGCACTGATGGTCGTGCTGGCGCCCGGCTTGCTGGCCTTGGTGTTCGGCTGGTTCGCGTTCCGCTCGCGCGTGACCGGGGTCTATTTCTCGATCATCACCCAGGCGCTGACCTTCGCGCTCCTGCTCGGCTTCTTCCGCAACAATTTCGGCTTCGGCGGCAACAACGGACTCACCGATTTCAAGGATATCCTCGGCTTCAATGTTCAGGCGCAGGGCACCCGCTGCGCGCTGTTCGCCATATCGACGCTGGCGCTGATGATCGGTTTCCTGCTCTGCCGCGCCATCGTGGCATCGAAATTCGGCAAGGTGCTGATCGCGATCCGCGACGCGGAAGCGCGCACGCGGTTCCTGGGATATCGGGTGGAGTCCTACAAGCTCTGCGTCTTCACGCTGTCGGCCTGCATGGCGGGGGTCGCGGGCGCGCTCTACGTGCCGCAGGTCGGGATCATCAATCCGAGCGAATTCTCGCCGGCCAATTCGATCGAGGCGGTGATCTGGGTCGCGGTCGGCGGTCGCGGCACGCTGGTCGGGGCCGTGCTGGGCGCGGTGCTCGTGAACTACGGCAAGTCCTACTTCACCTCCGGCGTGCTCGCGCCCTACTGGCTATTCATGCTGGGCGCGCTCTTTATCGCCGTCACGCTCTTTCTGCCGCGCGGCGTGGTGGGATCGTTCCGCTATTGGATGGCGCAGCAGCGCGCCCGCAGGGCGGTCGGCGAAACCGCCTTGGCGGCGCCTTCGCCGCGGCCGGCCGAATGACGGGGAGCACGATGGCCGAACGCACCACCTCAGCGATGCTCTATCTCGACGGGATCACGGTCTCCTTCGACGGCTTTCGCGCCTTGAACAATCTCTCGTTTGCGATCGAGCCGGGCGAGATGCGCGCCATCATCGGCCCCAACGGGGCCGGCAAGACCACCATGATGGATGTGGTGACCGGCAAGACCCGGCCCGACCGCGGCGATGTCGTCTTCGACGGCAGCCACGACCTCACCAAGCTCGACGAAGCCGAGATTGCCGAGCTCGGCATCGGACGCAAGTTTCAGAAGCCGACCGTGTTCGAAATGCACACGGTCGAGGACAATATCCTGCTCGCGCTCAAGAGCGACCGCCGCCCGCGTGCAACGCTGTTCTGGCGCGAGACCGCCGAGGCGGACAGCCGCATCGACGGCATTCTCCAGATCACCCGGCTCACCCCCTTGCGCGACCGCGTCGCCGGCGGCCTGTCGCACGGACAGAAGCAGTGGCTGGAGATCGGCATGCTGCTGGCGCAGGAACCCAAGCTGCT
>DATDGG010000109.1:0-24978 GCA_036522235.1 Xanthobacteraceae bacterium | reverse complement strand
GGCGCTGCAGTCCGACATTCGTCGCCTGGACGTGACCATGCATGCGCGGCCGGACTTGGCGCTCGTCAACCGCAGCAACCCGGTCGAGCGGCAGCTCGGCCTGCTCAAGGCTGCGTTCGAGGTGGACGATATTTGAGCGCTGCCGCGGCTTAGAGCGGTTTCACACCAAGAGGCCTCACACTAAGAGAAGCCACTCAGCATTTTTGCATTGTCGTATTTTCGGACGGAAAACCGGCGCCGCGCTATTCTTTCTTCAGGAAGCCCGAGAACTTCTTTTGGAACCGCGACAGGCGGCCGCCGCGATCGAGCAATTGTTGCTGCCCGCCGGTCCAGGCCGGGTGCGACTTCGGGTCGATGTCCAGGCGTAACGTGTCGCCGGGCTTGCCCCAGGTGGTCCGGGTGGTGAACTCGGTGCCGTCGGTCATCACCACCTTGACGCTGTGGTAGTCGGGATGGGTATCGGGTTTCATGGGCTTTGGTTCCGCGCGGCTCGGCCGGCTCGAAGCTCTGGTTGATTGCTGAAAAGTGGCGGCTCTATACCGCAGGCCGGCGCCGGAAACAAGGCGCGGCCGCGGTTGCCACGCGCCGACCTAGCAGGCATTGTCCGGCCGATCCGGACCCGGTCAGCAGCAACCGGCGACAAGGCGACGAGGCCACAAGGCTAAAGGGCCACAACAAGGCGACAAGACCGGATCGGGAGGTGATCATGCGTTGCAAGAATTCCATCCCATGAATGTGGTCGAGAGAGCCGCGGCGCGTCCGTCGCAAGCCGTTGCCGAGCCGCCCGCAGAGCCCCCGGCCGCGCCGCCGCCGTCACCGGCCCAGTCCAAGCTCAAGCCGCTCGCCGCGCTGCTGCCGTATATCTGGCGCTATCGCGGGCGGGCGATCGCGGCCGTGTGCGCCCTGGTGGTGGCGGCGCTCGCTACCTTGGCGGTGCCCATCGCGGTCCGCCGCATGGTCGATTTCGGCTTCACCGCCGAAGGCGCGAACCTGATCAACAGCTACTTTTCCGTGATGATCGCCGTGGTGGGCGCGCTCGCGCTCGCCAGCGCCATGCGGTTTTATCTGGTCACCACGCTTGGCGAACGCATCGTCGCCGACCTGCGCGGCGAGGTCTTCAGCCATCTCACCACGCTCTCATCCGCCTTCTTCGACGAGGCCAAGACCGGCGAGATGGTTTCGCGGCTCACCGCCGATACCACGCAGGTCAAGGCCGCGGTCGGCTCCTCGGTCTCGGTGGCGCTGCGCAATCTGGTCCTGTTTCTCGGGGCCTCGATCATGATGGTGGTGACGAGCCCGCGCCTTTCAGCCTACGTGCTGGGCGCCATCCCGATCATCGTGTTGCCGCTCTATGGCTTCGGGCGCGCGGTACGCCGGCGCTCGCGCCTGGCGCAGGATGCGCTGGCCGATGCGTCCGCCTATGTGTCCGAATTGATCGGCGCGGTGCGGGTGTTGCAGGCCTTCACCAACGAGACGCTGGCGGTCGGCCGCTTTCGCGACGCGGTCGAGCGCGCCTACCGCACCGCCGTCCTGTCGACCCAGGCGCGCGCGATCCTCACCGCCATCGCGATCTTCCTGGTCTTCGCCAGCGTAGTGGTTGTGCTGTGGGTCGGCGCCCAGGACGTGCTGACCCACGCGATGACGCCGGGCCGGCTGTCGCAGTTCCTGCTGTTCGCCGTGTTGGCGGCGGCTGGCCTCGGCGAGCTCTCGCAGGTCGGCGGCGAAGTCGCGGCCGCGTCGGGCGCGGCCGAGCGCCTGTTCGAGATCCTGGCGATCAAGCCCACCATCGAGCGGCCCGCCCATCCGATTGCGCTGCCGACACCCCCGCGCGGGGAGGTCGCCTTCGAATCCGTCGGCTTCTCCTATCCGGCGCGGCCGGGGGTGCGCGTGCTCGACGGCATTTCGTTGCGGGTGCAGCGGGGCGAGAAAGTCGCGCTGGTCGGCCCTTCGGGCGCCGGCAAGAGCACGATCTTTCACTTGCTGCTGCGCTTCTACGATCCGTCCTCCGGCACCATCACGTTCGACGGCGTGCCGCTCACCGCGGCCGATCCGTTCGCGCTGCGGCGGGCGATCGCATTGGTCCCGCAGGAGGCGGTGGTGTTCGGCGCTTCGATCGGCGAGAACATCCGCTTCGGCCGCCCGCAGGCCAGCGATGCCGAAGTGGCGCGCGCGGCCGATCTTGCGCTCGCTTCCGAGTTCATCCGCCGGCTGCCGCAGGGCTTCGAGACGCAGGTCGGCGAGCGCGGGGTGACCCTGTCGGGCGGCCAGCGCCAGCGCATCGCGATCGCGCGCGCGATCCTGCGCGACGCTCCGCTGTTGCTGCTCGACGAAGCCACCTCCTCGCTCGATGCGGAGAGCGAAACCCTGGTCAAGGCCGCGCTCGAGCACCTGATGCAGGAGCGCACCACCTTGGTGATCGCGCACCGGCTGGCAACGGTGCAGTCCTGCGACCGGATTCTGGTGATGGAAGCGGGCCGCATCGTCGAAGAGGGCACCCATGAGCGGCTCGCCGCCGGCGGCGGCCTTTACGCGCGGCTCGCCAAGCTGCAGTTCCAGAACGGCTGAACCTGGCTGGATCAGGGCCGCCAGGACATGGCTTGAACCGGCGCGCCGGAGCGCGGGTTGACGCTGCTGCCCGTGAGGATGAAGCCCTGCTTCTCGTAGAAGCGGATAGCGCGGGCGTTGTCTGCATTGACCTTGAGATCAAGCCCCGCCGGCGAAAGCCGCCGGGCTTCGGCCAGCAACGCTTCGGCGATCCCCGATCCCCATGCCTGCGGCGCCACCACGACTTGATCGAGATACATGGTCTTTGGGTCGACGGTCACGAAGCCGGTCAATTGCCGTTCCTGTTCGGCGACCATGACGGTAGCGGTCGGCACCAGCTCGTCGCGCCAGCGCGCGCGCCACCAGTCGAGCCGCGCCGTGAAGTCCAGGTGCGGATAGGCGATCTGCCAGGTCCGCCGCCACAGCTCGATAGCCGCTTCCTCGTCGGCCGCCCGGTAGGGCCGCAGCGTGAACGCAGCCGTGCTCACCGCTCGGTCAGCTTGAGCTCGATACGGCGGTTGCGGCTGAAGGCCTCCTCGGTCCGATCGGTGTCGATCGGCTGGAACTCGCCGAAGCCGGCGGCGACCAGCCGTTGCGGCGACACGCCCTTGCTGATCAGGTATTGCACGACGGAAATCGCGCGCGCCGCCGACAGGTCCCAGTTCGAGCGGAATTGCACGCCGTTGATCGGGCGCACGTCGGTATGGCCGTCGACCCGCAGCACCCAGGCGATCTCGCCCGGAATCTTCTTGTCGAGATCGAGCAGCGCCGAAGCGAGCCCGTCGAGCTCCATGCGTCCCTCGGGCTTGAGCACCGCCTGGCCGCTATCGAAGAAAACCTCCGACTGGAACACGAAGCGGTCGCCGACGATGCGGATGTCGGGCCGGTCACCCAGGATGGTGCGCAGCCGCCCGAAGAAATCGGAACGATACCGTGAAAGCTCCTGCACCCGCTGGGCGAGCGCGACGTTGAGGCGTTGGCCGAGATCCGTGATCTGGACCTGCGCCTCCTTGTCCTTCTGGGCCGAGGCATCGAGGGCGTCCTGCAGGGCCGCGAGCTGCCGGCGCAGCGCCGCGATCTGCTGGTTGAGCACCTCGACTTGCGCCAAGGCGCGGACCGAGATGCGCTTTTCGGCATCGAGCGCGCTCGAGAGCGCCGTCATCTTGCCTTGCGCGTCGCCGATTCCGGCGCCTTCGTAGAGGCTCTTGAAACGATCGCGCTCGCCCTCGGCGGCGACCAGATTCGAGCGCAGCTGCACGAGCTCTTCCTCGACGCTCACCTTGCCGGATTTCTCGAGCGAGAGGAGCTCGGTGAGCTGCGCGATCTGCGCGTTGAGGCGGTTCAGCGCGGTATCCTTGCCGGTCATTTGCTGCGTCAGGTAGAACTGGACCACCACGAACACGGTGAGCAGGAAGATGATGCCCAAGAGCAAGGTCGACAGCGCGTCGACGAAGCCGGGCCAATAGTTCATGCTGCTTTCGCGGCGGCTGCGGGCAAGGGCCATGGATTTTGCCTGACGCTACTTGGTGTTGACGTTCTCGCGGACCAGAATCTCCAGGAGACGGCGGATCTCGCGATGCTGCTCGGCCTGGGAATCGACCCAGTCGCGGATCATCTGCTGCTCGGTGCGCATGTGGTGGACCAGGCCCTGGATCGCCTCCGCCAGATTGGCCATGGCGGTGGTCGCCGCCCGGTTCGACCCGCCTTCGGCCATCACCTCCTTGAGCCGGTCGATCGCGCCTTTCATGTCGCCGGGGGCGGCCGCGACCAGCGCGCCGCCGTCGGTGCCGGCGCCCAGGTCGCGGACCGTGGTGGACAGCCAGTCCTCGAGATCGGTGTAGAAGCGGTTCTGCGCCTGGCTCGACTGCAGGTCGAGGAAACCCAGCACCAGGGAGCCGGCGAGGCCGAACAGCGACGACGAGAACGAAATGCCCATGCCGCTCAGCGGCGCCGCCAGACCTTCGCGCAGCGACTCGAACACGGATTCCGCGTCGCCCCCGACCTTGAGGGTGTTGATGACGCCGCCGACCGAGCCGACCGTCACGATCAGGCCCCAAAACGTGCCGAGCAGGCCGAGGAAGACCAAAAGCCCGGTCATGTAGCGTGAAATGTCGCGCGCCTCGTCGAGCCGGGTGGCGATCGAATCGAGGATGCCGCGCATCATGGTCGAGGAAATCGACATCCGGCCCATGCGATCGCCGAGGATCGACGCCATCGGGGCGAGCAATACCGGCGGCCGCTCGACTGCGATGCCCGGATCGGCCAGCCGGAAGCCGTTGACCCAGTCGACCTCCGGGAACAGGCGGATCACCTGGCGGAACGTCAACAGGATACCGATGCCCAGTACGAACAGGATCACCCCGTTGAGGAGAATATTGGACCCGAACGCAGTGGCGAGCTGCTTGTAGAGAATGACCGCCACCAGCGCGCATAGGACGAGGAACACCGTCATCCGGACCAGGAAAATCCGGGGCGAGGACAGCTTGAGCGGATCGAGATCGTTCGCCATGGGGATGGGCCAGCGCTCGTTGAGGGCGATGCAGACTATGACAAGACGCACACTATGACATCAGCCACGACATTTGGCGATCTATGACATAGGCGATGCGAGCGGAAAAAGCAGGGTGGCGGCGAAAATCGTCGCCGCCTGTTGAGGATTCCGGGGAGTTCCGCTTGCCGCGTCTCGCGGCAGCGATTCGCGCCGCCGGATATTGCCGCTCAACATGGCCGAAGTCGGACCGGCCGGCCGGCGGTCGGCGCTTTAAGACCGCGCCGCCGCGTTGAGCAGGCCGACAAGCTGGCGGTGCATCACCTCGTTGCCGGCGACGACGTCGCCGCTGATCCACGGCGTGTCGGCGCCATCGAGGTCGGTGACGAAACCGCCGGCCTCGCGCACCAGGATCAATCCCGCCGCAATATCCCACGGCGACAGCGCGCGTTCCCAGAAGCCGTCATAACGCCCGGCCGCCACCCAGGCGAGATCGAGGGCGGCCGCCCCGAACCGGCGCAGCCCGGCTACCTTGGGCTGTATCGCGGCGAGCTCGCGGTTGCTGAGCGCGAGGTCGCCGCGTCCCAGATGGGGGAGCCCGCAGGCGATGACCGCGTCGGCGAGCCGCCGGCGCGCCGCCACCCGCAGGCGCTGATTGTTGAGGAAGGCGCCCTTGCCGCGCTCGGCGGTGAAGAGCTCGTCGTTGATGGGATTATAGACCAGGCCGGCCACCATCGTGCCCTCGCGCTCGAGCCCGATCGAGATCGCGAAATGCGGGATGCCGTGCAGGAAATTCGAGGTGCCGTCGAGCGGATCGACGATCCAGGTGTGAGTCCGGTCGGTGCCCTCGCGCCGGCCGCCTTCCTCGCCCAGGAAGCCGTAGCCGGGGCGCGCCGCCGCGAGCTCGGCGCACAATATCTCCTCGGCGCGGTGATCGGCGGCGGTAACGAAGTTTCCCGGACCTTTCAGCGAAACCTGCAGGTGCTCGACCTCGCCGAAGTCGCGCTTGAGCGTGCGCCCGGCCTTGTGGGCGGCCTTGATCATGACGTTGAGGAGCGCTGAGCGGAGCATGGATGATGGTCAGCGCCCGGTCTGCCTGCCGGGCAGACGTCCGTCAAGAGCGCGACAGCTTGATCGCGTCGAGCCAGGGCCGCGCCGCCTTCTCGCCGGCCGCCTGAATGTCGGGCTTCTGCTTGTGCATGAATTCGTCGAGCCCGACATCCCCGTCGCCGCCGGCTTTGGCGATCAGGTGCCATTTGATCGCCTGGACCGGGTCGGCCGGCACCCCCTTGCCGTTCGCCAGGATATTGGCCAGGCGGTTCTGCGCGACCGGATTGCCCTTGCGCGCCGCCTTGCGCAGGAGGACGGCCGCCTGCGCCTCGTCCTTGGGGACGCCGGCGCCGTTGAACAGCGCGATGCCGAACTCGAGCTCGGCGTCGGTATTGTCGGCCAGCGCCGCCGCGGCGAGCAGGCGCGCCGCCTGGCCTAAGTCCTTGGGCACGCCGTTGCCGTCCTTGTAGAGCGTGGCGAGCGCGTATTGGGCTTCCGGATTGCCGGCTTGCGCGGCGCCGCGAAAGAGCTCGGCGGCGCGCGCATAATCCTGCGGGAACAGCTGACCTTCGAGATAGAGCAGGCCGAGGTCATAGGCGGCCGCCACATGTCCGAGCTTGGCCGCGCTGGCCAAGAGCTTGGTCGCCTCTTCCCGGTTGGTGGCGCCGCCGCGTCCGGATAGGCGGAACATCGCCAGCGCGAACATCGCCTCGCGGTCGCCGCGATCGGACGCCAGGCGGTACCATTCGGCCGCCTTGTTGTCGTCGCGCGCCACCCCAAAGCCGTTTGCATAGATTTCGCCGAGCAGCGTCATGGCCTTGACGTCGCCCTTCTGGTCGACCCGGTGGGTCGCGAGCGACAAGGCGGTGAGATAGTAGCCGCGCTGGAAGGCCCCGAAGGCGAGATCAGGTTCGTGCGCGGACCCGTTCGCCGAAGCGAGTGTGGCGGGTGCCTCGGTGGGCGCGGATTTGGCCGCGGGGGCCGGCGGCTTGCGGGGAACCGGCTTGACGGCCGCCGGCGATTTGGCCGCGTCAGCGGGGGGCGCGGCGGGCGATGTCTGCGCCGCGGCGGACGCGACTAGCGCGCCCGCCAGGCAGGCTCCGAGCAGGAATGCTCCCCCATGCGCCCGCGCCGTCATGCGACCGGCTCGGGCAGCACAACGCGCTGCGCCGCATCGGCGAGCGCCGCCGCAGGGCCGCGCGGGTCATCGAATATGCAATCGCCGACCGCGACGAAATCCGCGCCCGCGCGCGCCAGCGCCTCGACCTCGGCCAGCGTGGCGGCAAATCCGACGCAGGGCAGCTCGAAAATCTCGGCCCACCAGGTCACGCGCTCGGCAACCGCCTCGAAAGCGGGACGGTGCCCGACCTGATCGGGCTCGCCGAACAGGACGTAGTCGGCGCCGGCCTCGGCGGCCAGCATGGCGTCGTGACGGGTGGCGAGCCCCCCGCATCCGGCGATCCGCTCCGGCCGCAAGGCGGCCTGCGCGGCCATGAAGGCGTCGATGCCGGTCAAATGCGCGCCGTCGGCGCCAACCCGCGCCACGATGTCCGGGTGACCGGCGAGCAGAAGGGCGGCGCCGGTTTTCTGGACCAGGGGAGTGAGCGCCTTGGCGGTATTGATCAGGCCACGCTCGTCGCGCCCGGTGAGGCGAAGCAGCACCGCCGCCACCTCGGTGCCGGCAAGCGCGGCCGCGAGTGTGTCCGCGAGCGCGGCCGGCTGAGCCACTTCGGGGCTCACCAGATAGAGGCGCGGATCAGGGCGCCTCAGGTCGGTCTTGTGCTCTACGGACGCCATGGCGGGCTCGCATGCTCCCGCAATCGGGCGGTTTATGGGCGTGGTGGTTACTTTATACCGTCAGCGCGGTTAAGGATTTCATGCCGCCTTCCGCTCCAGCTCCGACTGCCATTGGCCGAGCGCCGCCAGGCTGTTCATCATGGCGCGATGCGCGAAGGCGCGCTGCGCGGCTGCGACATTCTCGCTCCTGCCGGCCCAGGCCTTTTGCGGGGCCGCCTGCAGGGCGCGCCCATACGAGAAGGTCAGGCGCCAGGGCAGGCCGCCGTGCTTGTTCATGGCGTCGAGATGGGCGGTTGCTTCTTCGTCCGACTGGCCGCCGGACAGGAACGCGATGCCCGGGACCGCGGCCGGTACGCAGGCCTTGAGCACCCGCACGGTCTTGTCGGCGACCTCCTCGGCGGATGCGCGCTTCGCGCATTTCTTGCCCGCCACCACCATGTTGGGCTTGAGCACCATGCCTTCGAGCTTGACCCGCTGATCATAGAGCGCGCCGAACACCCGCTTCAACGTCCATTCGGTCGCCGCATAGCAGCGGTCGATGTCATGATCGCCGTCCATCAGCACTTCCGGCTCGACGATCGGCACGATGTCCTCGTCCTGGCAGAGCGCCGCATAGCGCGCGAGCGCATGGGCGTTGGCGTCGATGCAGGTGGCGGTCGGGATGCCGGCCCCGATGTCGATGATGGCGCGCCATTTGGCGAACTTGGCGCCTAGTCCGCGATATTCGACCAGGCGTTCGCGCAGGCCGTCGAGCCCCTCGGTGATGACCTCGCCCGCGCAGAACGGCAGCGGCTTGGGGCCTTTGTCGACCTTGATGCCCGGCAGCGATCCGGCCTTTTCGATCACCTTGACCAGCGGCGTGCCGTCCTTGGCGTTCTGGCGGATGGTCTCGTCATAGAGGATGACGCCGGAAATGTATTTCGACATCGCCTCGGCGGAACGAAACAACAGCTCGCGATAGTCGCGCCGGCTGTCGGCGGTCGATTCGGCGCCGATGGCGTCGAACCGCTTCTTGATGGTGCCCGATGATTCATCGGCGGCCAGGATGCCGCGGCCCGGCGCCACCATGGCCTCGGCGACCCGGTTGAGCTCAGCGAGGTTCACTTGCAGCCTCCTTCACGCGTTGGTCCGAAAGAGCGTCCGAAAGATTTGGGTCCATTTTACTCACAAGATTTCATCCGCAACACCGTGTCCTCAAGATCTGGACCCCCGGCAATGGCTTGCCTTCGAGCCATTCCAAAAAGGCGCCGCCCGCCGCCGACACATAGGTCAGCCGATCGGTGGCGCCCGCCGCATTGAGCGCCGCCACCGTGTCGCCGCCGCCGGCTACCGAGATAATCTTACCGCTGGCGGTGAGTTCCGCCGCGGCTTCGGCGACCTCGATGGTGCCAGTATCGAACGGCTTGAGCTCGAACGCCCCGAACGGACCGTTCCAGACCAGGGTCTTCACCCGGGCGAGCACCGAGACCACATGCTCGATCGTGCGCGGCCCGATGTCCAGAATCATCTCGTCGGCACCCACATCATCCACCGCAACCACCCGCGCGGGGGCGTTGGGCTCGAACTTGCGCGCCGCGACCGCATCGACCGGCAGCAGGATCTCGCAATCCTGGGCGGCGGCCGCGCGCAGAATGTCGCGCGCGGTGGTGGTGAGGTCGCGCTCGCAGAGCGACTTGCCCATGGGCTTGCCTTGCGCGGCCAGGAACGTATTGGCCATGCCGCCGCCGATGATCAGCACGTCGACCCGCGGTATCAGGTTGCCGAGCAGCGCGAGCTTGGTCGAGACCTTGGCGCCGCCCACGATGGCGGCGAGCGGACGCTGCGGCGCGTCGAGCACCCGGCTGAAGGCGGCGAGCTCCGTCTCCATGGCGCGGCCCGCATAGGCGGGCAGGATGTGGCCGAGGCCTTCGGTCGAGGCATGAGCGCGGTGGGAGACCGAGAACGCGTCGTTGACCCAGATGTCGCCGAGGCGCGCCAGCGCGGCCGCAAAGGCCGGATCGTTCTTCTCCTCGCCGGCGTGGAAGCGGGTGTTTTCCAGGCAGAGAATGTCGCGGTCCCGCATCGCCTGCGCGGCCGCTTCGGCCTTGGCGCCGATGCAATCCTCCGCGAACGCGACCGGACGCTTGATGACGCGCGCGACCTCGGCGGCGACCGGCTTCAGCGAGTCCTTCGCATTGGGCGCCTTGGGGCGGCCGAAATGCGACAGCAGGATCACCTTGCCGCCCTTGTCGGCGATCTCCAGGATGGTCGGCGCCATCCGCTCGATGCGGGTCACGTCCGAAACCGCGCCGTCGCCGACGGGCACATTGAGATCGACGCGCAGCAGAACGCGCTTGCCCTTCACATCGGCTTGATCGAGCGTGCGGATAGCAGACATTCGACGGCAGCTAGATCAGCTTCCCCATCGCGGCCGCGGTGTCGAGCATCCGGTTGGAGAAGCCCCATTCATTGTCGTACCAGGACATTGCGCGCACCAGCGTTCCGTCCATCACCTTGGTCTGGTCGAGATGGACAACCGAAGACCGCGGGTCGTGATTGAAGTCGATCGAGACATTGGGGCGATCGGTGTAGCCCAGGATGCCCTTGAGCTGCTGCTCGGCGGCGCGCTTCACTGCGTTGTTGATCTCGTCCACCGAGGTTGCGCGCTTGGCTACGATCTTCAGATCCACCACCGAGACGTTGGGCACCGGCACCCGGATGGCGACGCCGTCGAGGCGGCCGGCGAGCTCGGGCAACACCAGGCCGACAGCCTTGGCGGCGCCGGTCGAGGTCGGGATCATGGATACCGCCGCCGCGCGCCCCCGATAGAGGTCCTTGTGGAACTGATCGTGCGAGGGCTGATCGTTGGTATAGGCGTGCACCGTCGTCATGAAGCCCTTGTCGATGCCGACCGCGTCATGCAGCACCTTGGCGAGCGGCGCTAGGCAATTGGTGGTGCAGGATGCGTTCGATACCACCTTGTGGTCTGCGGTCAGCTTGTCATGATTGACGCCGTAGACCACGGTGAGGTCCACATTGTCGGCGGGCGCGGATACCAGCACGCGCTTGGCGCCGGCGGCGAGATGCGCGGATGCTTTTTCCTTGGAGGTGAAGAGACCCGTGCATTCGAGCGCGATGTCGACGGCGAGCTCCCGCCACGGCAGCTGCGCCGGGTCGCGGATGGCGGTGACCTTGATCGGCCCGATGCCGCAATCCAGGGTGTCGCCCTTGACCGTGACCTCGCCCGGAAAGCGGCCGTGCACGGAATCGTAGCGCAACAGATGTGCGTTAGTCTCCGGCGGGGCGAGATCATTGATGGCGACCACGCTGATGTCGCTGCGCTTGGCCTCGACGATCGCGCGCAGCACGTTGCGGCCGATGCGGCCGAACCCGTTGATGGCAACCCGAACTGACATTCTCGGCTCCTTGGCGGGCCCGCTGTGGCCTCAAGCCCGCGTGTCCGCGGATCGATTGGTAATTGTCGTAAGCCGGCAACGCAATGGCGCCGATCGGGGTACCCTCACGTGCGGTTCAGTTTGCTTAATGCCGCCGCCGCGACCTTCTCGGCGGTGATGCCGAAATGGGCGTAGAGGTCCCGCGCCGGGCCGCTGCCGCCGAAGCTCGTCATGCCGACGAACGCCCCGTCTGTGCCGATGATCTCGTCCCAGCCCTGCCGGATGGCGGCCTCGACCGCGATCCGGACCGGTGCATGGCCGATCACGCTCTGCCGCTCGGCGGTGGGTCGTGCACGGAACAACTCGAAGCAGGGCACCGATACCACCCGTGCCGCGACCCCGCGCGCGCGCAAGAGCTTCTGCGCCTCGACCGCGATGCTGACCTCCGAGCCGGTGGCGAACAGCGACACCTCGGCATTGTCGGGCGCCGCCGCGATCTCGTAGGCACCTTCCGCGCAGCGATTGTCCGCATCGCGGGTAAGCCGCAGCTGCGGCAGGTTCTGCCGCGTCAGCGCCAGCACGCTCGGGGCGTGGCGCGCCTCGAGCGCCAGCTGCCAGCATTCGAGGGTCTCGACCGTGTCGCAGGGGCGGAACACCAGGAGGTTCGGCATCGCCCGCAGCGCCGCCAGATGCTCGACCGGCTGATGCGTCGGCCCGTCCTCGCCGAGCCCGATGGAATCGTGGGTCATGACGTGGATCACGCGCTGGCGCATCAGCGCTGCGAGCCGGATGGCGGGGCGGCAATAGTCGGAAAAGACCAAAAAGGTGCCTGAGAACGGAATGATCCCGCCATGCAGCGCCATCCCGTTCATGGCCGCCGCCATGCCGTGCTCGCGCACGCCGTAGTGGATAAAGCGCCCCCCATAGTCGGCGGCGGCGAGGACCTTGAGGCCTTTCGCCTTGGTATTATTGGAACCGGTGAGATCGGCCGAGCCGCCGATCATCTCCGGCAATGCCGCGGTCAACGCCTCGAGCGCATTCTCGGAGGCAGCGCGGGTTGCGATTTCCTCCGGCGCCGCTGCGAGCTTCTCTTTCACGGTCCGCACCGCTGCCGCGAGCTTGTCCTTCGGCAAATCGCCGCGGTTGCGCCGCTCGAATTCGGCGCGCTGGTCCGCCGGGAGCGCGGCGAAGCGCATGAGCCAGGCTTGTCGGGTTCCCTTGCCGCGCTCGGCGGCCCGCCGCCAGGCCGTGCGGATGTCGGCGGGCACCTCGAAGGCTGGCCAATCCCAGCCGAGACCCGCGCGCGCGCCTTTGATCTCCTCGGCGCCGAGCGGGGAACCGTGCGCCTTCTCGCTCCCGGCTTTGGTCGGGGCGCCGAACCCGATGGTGGTGCGGCAGGCAATAAGCGAGGGCCGGTCGCAGGTCTTGGCGGCCGCGAGCGCGGCCGCGATGGCGTCCGGATTGTGCCCGTCGATGCGGCTTGCGGCCCAGCCGGCGGCCTCGAAGCGCTTCACCTGATCGACCGAATCGGCGAGCGCCAGCGGCCCGTCGATCGAAATGCCGTTGTCGTCGAACAGCACGACGAGCTTGGCAAGCCGCAAATGCCCCGCCAGCGCGATCGCTTCCTGGCTGATGCCTTCCATGAGGTCGCCGTCGGAGGCGAGCACGAAAGTTGCGTGATCGACCACTTCGGCCCCGAACACGGCCGCCATGTGCCGTTCGGCGATCGCCATGCCGACCGCATTGGCGAGCCCCTGCCCGAGCGGGCCGGTCGTGGTCTCGACACCGGGCGTGTGGCCGAATTCCGGGTGGCCGGGTGTCAGCGAGCCGAGCTGGCGGAAGCGCTTGATCTCCTCGATGGTCATGCGCTCGTAGCCGAGGAGATGCAGCGCCGCATAGATCAGCATGGAGCCATGGCCCGCGGACAGCACGAAGCGGTCGCGGTCGGGCCAGGCCGAATCGGCCGGGTCGAATTTCAGGAACTGCCGGAACAGAACCGTGGCGATGTCGGCCGCCCCCATGGGCAGGCCCGGATGGCCGGACTTCGCCTGCTCCACCGCGTCCATGGCGAGCGCCCGCAGCGCGTTGGCCATGCGCATGTGCTCGGTCCGCGCAGCCGTTCCGGCGTCGCGGCTGGCGACGGCGGCGTCCGCTGTGGCGGCGAGGGGTGAGGTCGAAATCGGCATGATGGACCAGGGCGGGTTGCCGGTTCGTGCCTCTAGCACGCGGCCTCCCGGAGTCAAAGAACGCGCGTGGGCGCCCCCCGCCATGCACAGGGCAGGGGAGAAATTTGTCGGCAACGTTGACGGGCAGCCGTCAGTCCACGTAAGGTTCCAATCCTAACTGCTTGCCGCGCATATGATTTCGGTGGCTCAGCGTGGGCCGATCAGCGGGGTCGGACGGGGATGACCGATGCTGGCGCAATTGAAGCTGCGACCAAGCGCCTGATGCAGGCGCTCGACGGCCTGGAGGCGGCGGCCGAGCGGCGGCGCGAAGGCGATCGCGCCGAGCACGGTCTCGCCGACCAGTTGCATGCGCTGGGCGCGGATCGCTCCCGCCTGGCCGCCGATCTCGATGCCGCGGCGGCGCGGGCGCGCGCGCTCGAAACCACCAACCAGGAAGTTGCGCGGCGGCTCGACACCGCGATCGAAACCATCCGCTCAGTGATCGAAGCCAATGACAGTTGAATCATCCATGCGTCCAGTCGAGCGTGCCATGTCCCCAGTCACGTCCCAGGTCACCGTCACGATCAACGGCCGCCAGTTCCGCATGGCCTGCGAGAACGGGCAGGAGAGTCATTTGCTGCGCCTCGCGCAGGATCTCGACCAGCGGATCGAACGGCTGCGCGCAACCTTCGGCGAGATCGGCGACACGCGGCTCACCGTCATGGCGGCCCTGACGGTGGCGGATGAGCTCGCGGATGCGGGCGGCAAGTTGCGCCGCCTGGAGGAGGACATGGCGGGGATGCAGGAGGCGCGTGCCGCCTCGGCGGAACGGGCGAACGCCACCCAGGCCGCCGTTGCGGCGGCGCTCAATGCCGCGGCCGAGCGTATCGAGCAGGTCACCAAGGTGCTCAATCACAGCCGCGCGGTCGGCGTTACGCTCGGATGATTCGGGTAGGCATGGTTCCAGCGATTTCCGCCTGCGAGGTGGCGCCGGCCGCAGGCCTGCATTACATTGCGCCGGCGGGGCTGCGGGGTGCGTCAGGAGCATTATCCCCGGGGCCTTATCGATCCTAAAGGGAGCTGTCCCTGTCCGGGCTCGTGGGCCCGGACACATGGCGCCCACCTACTTGCGTAGGGAACCCGGGATCGAACACTCCGACGGCCATCGTGGCTCCGCACTCTTCCGGCCTGTTGAGGATTGAGATTTTCTGAGGCCTCGTTTTCCGTCCGAAATACGGACACAGCGGCGAAAGCATTTCTAAGTATTGATGACGATGCCTGGTTCTTCGCCGGTGGATATCAAGGCCGAGCTGCGGCGGCAGGCGCTCGCGCGGCGCGACGCGCTGCCCGCGGCCGAGCGCGCGCAGGCGGCCGAAGCGATTGCGGCGCGCGCATTTCCCCTTGCGTTTAAGCCTGGCACGATCGTTGCGGGCTTCATGCCGATGAAGAGCGAGATCAATCCGCTGCCGCTCCTGCGCAAGCTCGCCGACGCGGGGGTCCGCCTGGCGCTGCCGGTCGTGGCCGGACCCGGCCAGCCGCTGATCATGCGGGCTTGGGCCTTCGGCGAGCCCCTTCGCGCCGGCGTCTGGGGGATCAAGCAGCCCCCGCCCGACGCCCCTGAAGCGGCGCCCGACATTCTGATCGTGCCGCTGCTTGCGTTTGACCGCGCCGGTCACCGCATCGGCTATGGGGCCGGCTACTACGACATGACCATCGCGGCCGCGCGTCAACGGCGCGCCGTGGTCGCGGTCGGCATCGCATTTGCGGCCCAGGAAATTGCGGCGGTGCCCGCCACCCCCCGCGACGAGCCGCTCGATCTCGTGCTAACCGAGCGCGAGGTGATCGAGGTCCGGCGAGCCTGAGCGCATGCGCATCCTTTTCATCGGCGACATTGTGGGCCGCAGCGGGCGCGCCATCGTGGTCGATCGCCTGCCGAAGCTCGTGCGCGACTGGCGGCTCGACTGCGTCATCGTCAACGGCGAGAACGCGGCCGGGGGCTTCGGCATCACCGAGACGATCTATCAGGATATTCTCGACGCCGGCGCCGATGCGATCACGCTCGGCAATCACGCCTGGGACCAGCGGGAAGCGCTGGTCTTCATCGAACGCGCGCCGCGTCTGATCCGTCCGATCAACTATCCGCCGGGAACGCCCGGGCGCGGTGCGGCGCTGATCGAGACCAAAGGCGGCGCCCATGTGCTGGTCGTCAACGCCATGGGCCGCATCTTCATGGACCCGCTCGACGATCCGTTCGCGGCGATCGAGCGCGCGCTCGCCGCGCACCGGCTGGCGGAGGCGGCGGACGCCATCGTCATCGACATGCACTGCGAGGCCACCAGCGAGAAGCAGGCCATGGGCCATTTCTGCGACGGCCGCGCGAGCCTCGTGGTCGGTACCCACACCCATGTGCCGACCGCCGACCATCAGATCCTGCCGGGCGGCACCGCCTTCATCTCGGATGTCGGCATGACCGGCGATTACGATTCCGTCATCGGCATGATCAAGGACGAGCCGCTCGCCCGCTTCCTGCACCGCATACCGGCCGGCCGCTTCGAGCCGGCGCTCGGGGACGCAACGCTGTGCGCGGTCGCGGTCGAGACCGATGATAGAACCGGCCTTGCGCAACGCATCGCGCCGGTGCGCCTGGGCGGCCGGCTCGAGCCTGCAGGGCCGAGCTTTTGGGAGTAACTTCGTAGAGATCAGCAGACCACGGAACAGTGCCATGGCGGGACATTCGCAGTTCAAGAACATCATGCATCGCAAGGGACGGCAGGACGCGGTCAAGTCCAAGCTGTTCGGCAAGCTCGCGCGCGAGATCACGGTCTCGGCCAAGCAGGGATTGCCCGATCCGACGATGAATGCGCGGTTGCGCGCCGCCATCCTGGCGGCCCGCGCCGAGAACATGTCGAAGGACTCAATCGATCGCGCCATCAAGAAGGCGACCGGCGGCGAGGCGGAAAGCTACGACGAGATTCGCTATGAAGGCTACGGCCCGGGCGGCGTCGCGGTCATCGTCGAGGTGCTGACCGACAACCGCAACCGCACCGCCGGCGAGGTGCGCTCGACCTTCACCAAGAGCGGCGGCAATCTGGCCGAGACCGGCGCGGTCTCGTTCATGTTCGATCATCTGGGCGTGGTGGAATACGACGCCGAGGTGGCGACAGCGGACGCCATGCTGGAGGCCGCGATCGAGGCCGGCGCCGAGGATGTCGTGTCGAGCGAGAGCGGGCATGAAATCTACACCCAGCCCGATTCGCTCGCCGCCGTCGGCAAGATGTTGGAGGCGAAGTTCGGCGAGCCGCGCAAGACCGCCTTGGTGTGGAAGCCGCAGAACACCGTCGCGGTCGACGACGAGGCCGGCGAGAAGGTCCTCAAGCTGATCGAGGGCCTCAACGAGCATGACGACGTGCAGAACGTCTACGCCAATTTCGAGATTTCCGACGCGCTCATGCAGAAGCTGAGTGCGTGAGCCTAGTCGCCGGCCCACGCCGGCGCTATCAACGGCCGACATGCGTCGACCGATTCGCATTCTCGGCATCGATCCGGGGCTCCGCCGCACCGGCTGGGGCATGATTGCGAGCGAGGGCAACCGGCTGGTCTTTCTGGCCTGCGGGTCGCTCGCCACCCAGGACGGGGCGGCGCTCGCGAGCCGTCTGCTCGCCATCCATGACGGGTTGCGGCGGGTGGTCGACGAGCACGCGCCCGACGAGGCGGCCGTCGAGGCCACCTTCGTCAACAAGGATGCGTCCGCGACGCTCAAGCTCGGCCAGGCGCGCGGCATTGCGGTCCTGGTGCCCGCGATCGCCGGCCTGCCGGTCGCCGAATACGCGCCCAATCTCGTCAAGAAGACCATCATCGGGGTCGGTCACGGCGAGAAGGCGCAGATCCGCATGATGATCGGCGTGCTGCTGCCCAAGGCCGATCCGAAGAGCCATGACGCGGCCGACGCGCTCGCCATCGCGGTGACCCATGCGCACCACCGGCAGAGCGCCGTGCTCGAGGCGGCCATGCGATGATCGCCAAGCTCAAAGGGATCATCGATTCCTATGGCGAGGATTTCGTCATCCTCGACGTCAACGGGGTCGGCTATCTGGTGCATTGCTCGGCCAGGACCTTGCAGGAGCTGCCGGCGGCGGGCGCGCCCGTCACCTTGGCGATCGAGACCCATGTGCGCGAGGACCAGATTCGCCTGTTCGGATTCTTGGGCGACGGCGAGCGCGAATGGTTTCGCCTGCTGCAGACCGTGCAGGGCGTCGGCACCAAGGTCGCGCTCTCGGTCCTGGGCACGCTCAAGCCGGCTGATCTCGCCTCCGCCATTGCGCTGCGCGACAAGGCCATGGTGGCGCGCTCCCCGGGCGTCGGACCCAAGGTGGCGGAGCGCATCGTCACCGAGCTCAAGGACAAGGCGCCCGCGCACGCGCATCTCGATCCGGCCGTGGTGCGCCTCGCGGGCGCGGTCGACGAACGCCGCGCCCCGCAGCCGGTGTCCGACGCGGTCTCGGCCCTGGTCAATCTGGGCTATGGCCAGCCGCAGGCGGCGGCCGCGATCGCCGCCGCCGCACGCGCCGCCGGCGAGGGGGCCGACGCCAAGAGCCTGATCCGTCTCGGCTTGAAGGAGATCGCCAAGTGAGCGCGCCGCGTAGTGCCGGGCCCGGCCCCTTGGCCCGCATCGGAGCGCTCATCGCCATCGTGCTGGTGTTCGTGGTGCTCGGTCCGCCGATCGGCGCCTTCGCCTGGGTGCTGATGATCGTCAACATCGAGAGCCTGCGCCAGGGCGCGATCGATCCGTTTCAAGTGCTGCTCGTCGTGCCGATCGGCTATCTGTTCGGAATCGCGCCCGCGGCGGCGGGAGGGCTCGCGCTCGGCATTCGGCAAGCGTTCTTCGGTCGCGCCACCTGGGCGATGGCGCTCGCCGTCGGCTTTGTGGCCGGTGCCATCCTGCTCAAGGACATCGACGGGCTCGATCCCGACGCGCGCTTTCAGGCGCGGGGATTCGATGGTTCCCGGCTTCCGCAATATTCCGCGATCCTGCTCCTGACCTGCGTCATTCCGACCATGCTGTGCTGGGTGCTGGTGCGAAGCTGGTATTTTGCCCCGCGGCCATCCACGGAGGTCATGCCATGACCACGCCGCGCCGGCTCGTCACGCCCGAGCGCCGCGAGGACGATGCGGCGGAGACTTCGCTGCGTCCGCAGCGCCTAGCCGAATTCATCGGCCAGGAGCAGGCGCGCGCCAATCTCGCGGTCTTCATCGAAGCCGCGCGCGCACGCCAGGACGCCCTCGACCATGTGCTGTTCGTCGGCCCGCCCGGGCTCGGCAAGACCACCTTGGCGCAGATCGTGGCGCGCGAATTGGGCGTGAACTTCCGCGCCACTTCCGGCCCGGTCATCGCCAAGGCCGGCGACCTCGCGGCGCTGCTGACGAACCTCGAAGATCGCGACGTGCTGTTCATCGACGAGATCCATCGGCTGAGCCCGGCGGTCGAGGAAATCCTCTATCCGGCCATGGAGGACTTCCAGCTCGATCTGATCATCGGTGCGGGCCCGGCGGCGCGCTCGGTCAAGATCGATCTCGCGCGTTTCACGCTGGTGGGCGCCACCACCCGCGCCGGCCTGCTCACCAATCCGCTGCGCGACCGCTTCGGCATTCCGATCCGGCTCAATTTCTATTCCGAGCGCGAGCTTGAGGAGATCGTCACCCGCGGCGCGCGCGTGCTCGGCATCGGCATGACGGCGGACGGCGCCAACGAGATCGCGCGCCGCGCCCGCGGCACGCCGCGCGTCGCCGGGCGCCTGTTGCGGCGGGTGCGCGATTTCGCGCTGGTCGACGGTGTGACCTCGATCGCGCGCGCCGCAGCCGACCGGGCGCTCACCGAGCTCGAGGTCGACATTGCCGGGCTCGACGCCATGGACCGGCGCTATCTGACGACGGTCGCCATCAACTATGCGGGCGGCCCGGTCGGGATCGACACAATCGCGGCGGCCCTGTCGGAGCCGCGCGACGCCATCGAGGAAATCATCGAGCCGTTTCTGATCCAGAAGGGCTTCATCCAGCGCACGCCGCGCGGCCGCCTGCTGACGTCGCACGCCTTCCGCCATCTCGGCCTCGCCGAGCCCACGCGCGATCCCTCGCAATTCGGGCTGTTCGGGCAGAGCGAGGACGAGTGACTCAGAGTCCGCTCGACGGCGAAATCCGCAGCGGGCGCCATGTGATGCCTGTGCGGGTCTATTACGAGGACACCGACTTCTCCGGCGTCGTCTATCACGCCAATTATCTGCGCTTCATGGAGCGCGGCCGCACCAATTATCTGCGCCTTCTCGGGATCGGTCACGGTGAATTGTGGGAACAAGCGCAGAGCGAAGCGCCAGGCTTTGCGTTCGTGGTGCGGTCGATGCAGATCGAGTTCCTCAAGCCGGCCCGCATGGACGATCTCCTGCAGGTCACAACCACGCCGCAGGAAGTGAGAGGCGCCTCGATCGTGCTCCTCCAGCGGGTGATGCGGGCCCAGGAAACGTTGGTCGAGGCGCGGGTGCGGGTCGCCTGCGTGGCGGGCGGTCGGGCGCGGCCGATCCCCAAGGCGCTGCGCCTGGCCATGCAGGCCGATCACGACCGCGCCGGCGGAACCTGAACGCGCCCGGTAACCGGGCCTTAACCGCCTTGGGCGCCTGCTAGGGGTCGGGACGCAGGGCCTGATGCCCTAGTTTGGACATGTTTGGCGATGAACTCGTTGCCGCGCCGGTGGTGGACGGCTCGATTTTTCGCGCAATTTTGGGTGCTCGGCGGAGCGCATGATGACGCTCCTTGCCGCCTCCTTTTGGTCCCCGCGGCCGCGCAGGCCAGATCCATGCCGGAGAGCCGAGAGGATAGCCCATGAATCCCGCCGACCTGCCGCAGTTGGGGCTCAGCTCATCGGACCTGTCCCTGTTCGCGCTGTTCCTGCAGGCGCACTGGATCGTCAAATCGGTGATGATCGGGCTCCTGGTCTGCTCGGTCTGGGTATGGGCGATCGCGATCGAGAAGACCCTGCTGCACCTGCGCATGCGCCGGGCGATGGACCGTTTCGAGCAGGCATTCTGGTCCGGCCAGTCGCTGGAAGAGCTCTATCGCTCGCTGTCGGCGCGGCCGACCCATTCGATGGCCGCCCTGTTCGTGGCCGCCATGCGGGAATGGAAGCGCAGCCTCGAAGGCGAGGCGCGCTCTTTTGCGGGCCTGCAGCAGCGGATCGAGAAGGTGATGAACGTGACCATCGCGCGCGAGGTCGAGCTGTTGGAGCGGCGTTTGCTGGTGCTGGCGACGGTCGGCTCGGCCGGCCCCTTCATCGGCCTGTTCGGCACGGTCTGGGGCATCATGACGAGCTTCCAGTCGATCGCGGCCTCCAAGAACACCTCGCTGGCGGTGGTCGCGCCCGGCATCGCGGAGGCGCTGTTTGCGACCGCGATCGGTCTCGTGGCCGCCATACCGGCGACGATTTTCTACAATAAGTTCGCGGCCGAGGTGAACAAGCAGGCGCAGCGCCTGGAGGGGTTCGCCGACGAGTTCTCGGCCATCCTGTCGCGGCAGATCGACGAGCGCGGCTGAAGGTCGCGGGGACGTGAATGAGGGCGTGAATCATGGGGATAAGCGGGTCGAGCGCCGTGGAGAGCGGCCGCCGGCATCGCCGCCGGCGCGGCGTCATGAGCGAGATCAACGTGACCCCCATGGTGGACGTCATGCTGGTGTTGCTCATCATCTTCATGGTTTCGGCGCCCCTGCTCACGGTCGGGGTGCCGATCGACCTGCCGCAGTCCCAGGCCAAGAGCCTCGACCAGGACAAGGAGCCGCTCGCGATCTCGGTCAATGGGGAGGGCAAGGTCTTCCTTCAAAACACCGAAATCGGGGTCGAGGACTTGGTGGCCAAGCTCAAGGCCATTTCCGATGCCCGGGGCGGCGGCTTCGACGAGCGCATTTATGTCCGTGGCGACCGCAGGGTGGATTACGGTACAGTGATGAAGGTGATGGGGCGTATCTCCGGGGCAGGGTTCCACCGGGTCGCCCTGGTGACGGACCTCGAGCAGGGGCCGTAAGGGGACGATCGAGCAGGCGATGAGGACGGGGCTCACCATATCGGGCGTCGGGCACGCGGCGGTGTTGCTGTGGTGCGTCGTGACGTTCGTAGCGCGGCCCTATCACGCCGGGACGAGCGAGGCGCTGCCGGTCGACGTGATCTCGACCTCGGAACTCGCGCAGATCACCAAGGGCACCAAGAATGCCCCGCCGGTGGAGAAGCCCAAGCCCGTGGCCGAGAAGGTCGCGGCGCCGGCGCCGGTCGACGATCCGCTCGCCAAGCTTGCCAACAAGGAGATCAAGGCCGCGACCGACGTGCCGCCGGTGCCGGAGCGCAAGCCGCCCGAGCCCAAGGCCAAGAAGCCGCCGCAGCCGCAGGCCGATCCCATCGCCGACGCGTTGAAGAAGGACGACGACAAGAAGCCCGATCCGAAGAAGCCCGATCCCAAGCCGCCGACGCCACCCAAGAAGCCGGCGCAGCAGGAGCCGCCCCCGTTCGACCCACGCAACGTCCAGGCACTGCTCGACAAGCGCACGCCGCAGCGAATGGCGATGGTTGGCGATGAGATCGGCAACAATAAGCTGTCGCTTGGCGGTCCGAATCAATCGGCGGAGCAATTGTCGCAGAGCGAGCTCGGGGCTCTGCGCGACAGGCTGCAAAATCTTTGGAATCTGCCCGCCGGGAATAAGGACCCGCGGGAACTGACGGTAGAGGTCGAGATCCAGCTCAAGCCCGACGGCACCCTTGCGGCTCCCCCGACGGTGCTCACCCAGGGCAGCAGCCCGCTGTTCCAGGCGGCGCGCGATAGCGCCCGCCGCGCAGTCTATCAGGGACAGCCTTATACCATGCTCCGGCCGGAGCATTATGAACTCTGGAAGGATGTCATCGTCACCTTCGATCCCCAATACATAGGCCGCTATTGAACTTAGACCGATCCGGCGAGCGACGAGACGACGATCCGATGACGCAGCACAATTCGAGTTCGGACATTGGTTGGCTCAATCGCCGGCAGGCGGTCCTGCTGGGTGCCGGGGCGGCCGGCGCGCTAGCGGGTCTCACGCCGCGGCGGGCGGGCGCCGTGGTGCGCCTCGACATCACTAAAGGCAATGTTCAGCCGATACCGATCGCGTTGCCGGATTTCATCGGGACGAGCGCGGGCGATCCGGAAACCGCGCATGACGTCACGCAGATCATCGTGTCCAACCTGCAGCGCAGCGGCCTGTTCGCGCCGATCGATCCGGCCGCCTATATCGAGCGGATCAGCTCGTTCGATGCGTTTCCGCGTTTTCCCGATTGGCGGCAGATCAATGCCCAGCTCCTGGTCACCGGACGGATGAGCCGCGAGGGCGGCCGGCTCAAGGCCGAGTTCCGCCTGTGGGACGTGTTCGCGGGCTCCCCGCTCGACGGCCAGCAATTCGTGACCTCGCCCGAGAACTGGCGGCGCATCGCCCACATTATCTCGGACGCCATCTACCAGAAGGTCACCGGCGACAAAGGCTATTTCGACAGCCGCATCGTTTTCGTCGACGAGTCGGGTCCCAAGGATCGTCGGGTCAAGCGGCTCGCCATCATGGACCAGGACGGCGCGCAGGTGCGCTATCTCACGCGCGGCGATGATCTGGTGCTGACGCCGCGCTTCTCGCCCACCACCCAGCAGATCACCTACATGTCCTACGGGCAGGGCGAACCGCGCGTGTTGCTGCTCAATATCGAGAACGGCCAGCGCGAGATCGTCGGCAATTTTCCCGGCATGACGTTTGCGCCGCGCTTCTCGCCCGACGGGCAGCGCGTGGTCATGAGCCTGCAGCAGGGCGGCAACGCCAATCTCTTCGTCATGGACCTGCGCTCCAAGGCGACCACGCGGCTGACCGACACGGCGGCGATCGACACGGCGCCGAGCTATTCGCCCGACGGCGCGCGCATCTGCTTTGAGTCCGATCGCGGCGGCAAGCCGCAGATCTACGTGATGGGGGCCGGCGGCGGCGGCGCCCAACGCATCAGCTTCGGCGAGGGAATCTATTCGACGCCGGTCTGGTCGCCGCGCGGCGACTACATCGCGTTCACCAAGCAGAGCGAGGGCAAGTTCGCGATCGGTATCATGCAGCCGGACGGGCAGGGTGAACGCATATTGACCGAAGGTTTCCACAATGAAGGTCCGACCTTCGCACCGAACGGGCGGGTCATCATGTTCTTCCGCGATCCCGGCGGGAACTCCGGCCCGGCGCTGTACACGGTCGACGTCACCGGCCGCAACGAGCAGCGCACGCCCACGCCGAGCTTCGCGTCCGATCCGGCCTGGTCGCCGCTCTTGTCATGAGGCCTTAAGTCGTTACCGGCATCAGGCCCTCAAGACGCCGCAATTGACTCGGCATTAACCACACCAGATGCTTTCCTGCCGATGATCCCATTTGAGCGACCCGCGCAAGGACCCATCAAGGTTGACGGAACCTTCGCTTAACCAGGACCCTGCTAGACCAGCCGCCTGTCCGGTCGTGAAGCAAGAATGGAGGCACCGGAAATGACGAATGTGTCGCGTAATGTCCGCGCCGCGAAGCTTGCCGCCCTGCTCGCCGTCGCGCTCGCCATGGGGGCTTGCGCCAAGAATCCCTTGAACCAGGACGGCGGAGCTCTGGCTGCCAATGCGAGCGCTGCCACGCCCGGCAGCCAGCAGGATTTCGTGGTCAATGTCGGCGATCGGGTCTTCTTCAATTCCGATTCCTCGGAGCTGACGCCGCAGTCGATCGCCACGCTCGACAAGCAGGCGCAGTGGCTACGCAGCTACGCGCAATACACTTTCATCGTCGAAGGCCATGCCGACGAGCGCGGCACCCGCGAATACAATATCGCGCTCGGCGCCCGCCGCGCCCAGGCGGTGCACGACTATCTGGTGTCGCGCGGCGTGCAGGCGCATCGCATGAAGACGATCTCCTACGGCAAGGAGCGGCCGGTCGCGGTCTGCGACGACATATCGTGCTGGTCGCAGAACCGCCGCGCCGTGACCGTCCTCAACGCCAGTTCCTGATCGAGAGATAAAGTGGGGGAAGGGAACAACCGGCGCCTCGCGGCGCCGGTTGTGCTTTGCGGGGACCCAAAGCGGTGGCAATATCGGGTCGCGTCCGGCTATGACCGCAGTCACAATTCCGACGCAGGAATTCGTATGGTGCAGCCGCGCAGCCAGATCATGGGCTCATGACCAACGTGCCGTTCAGCCTGCTTCGGGTATCGGTGGCAGCCGCCGCCCTGTTGGCCGGCGCTGCCGCGGCGTCGGCGCAAGCTGCCGGAGACGAAACGCCGGGCCTGTTTGATGGGCTGTTCGGCGGCGAGCGCGCCGCGCCTCCCGGGCGCGACCGGGTCGCGCAGGCCCCCGCCGGCGATCTCAGCATGCGCGTCGATCGCCTCGAAGCCCAGATCCGGCAGATGACCGGCGTGATCGAGCAACTGCAGTTCCGCAATCAGCAATTGACCGATCAGCTCCGGCGCATGCAGGAGGCGGGCGAATACGCCAATGGTGCGCCG
>DATDGG010000108.1:0-31823 GCA_036522235.1 Xanthobacteraceae bacterium | reverse complement strand
CATCGGCTATTTCAGCCAGGACGTCGGCGAGATGTCGGGCCGCAGCGCCGTCTCCGAGGTGATGGACGGCGCCGGCCCGGTGAGTACCGTGGCGACCGAGTTGAGGGAGCTCGAGGCCGCCATGGGGGATCCGGAGCGGGCACACGACATGGATGATATCGTCGCCCGTTACGGTGAGGTGCAGGGGCGCTTCGAGGAGCTCGACGGCTATGCGCTCGAGGGTCGGGCGCGTGAGGTTCTGGCGGGCCTCGGCTTCAGCCAGGAGACGATGGACGGCGACGTAGGCGCGCTGTCGGGCGGCTGGAAGATGCGCGTGGCGCTCGCCCGCATCCTCCTTATGCGCCCCGACGCCATGCTGCTGGACGAGCCGAGCAACCATCTGGACCTGGAGAGCCTCATCTGGCTGGAGGGATTCCTCAAGGGCTACGAGGGCGCGCTGATGATGACCTCGCACGACCGCGAGTTCATGAACCGCATCGTCACCAAGGTGGTGGAGATCGACGGCGGCGCGCTGACGGCATATTCGGGCAGCTACGCGTTCTACGAGCAGCAACGCGCGCTGAACGAGAAGCAGCAGCAGGCCCAGTTCGAGCGCCAGCAGGCGATGCTCGCCAAGGAAATCAAGTTCATCGAGCGCTTCAAGGCGCGCGCCTCGCACGCCGCGCAGGTGCAGAGCCGGGTGAAGAAACTAGAGAAGATCGACCGGGTGGAGCCGCCTAGGCGCCGCCAGACGGTGGTGTTCGAGTTCCTGCCGGCGCCGCGCTCCGGCGAGGACGTGGTGAGCCTCAAGAACGTGCACAAGGGCTATGGCGAGCGGAGCATCTACCAGGGGCTCGATCTCCTGGTGCGGCGCAGAGAGCGCTGGTGTGTCATGGGCATCAACGGTGCCGGCAAGTCCACGCTCTTGAAGCTGGTGGCGGGGCACGCGCAGCCTGACCAGGGCAAGGTGGCGTTGGGCGGCAGCGTGAAGATGGGCTACTTCGCGCAGCACGCCATGGATTTGCTGGACGGCGAACGCACGGTGTTCCAGTCGCTGGAGGATTCCTTTCCCCAGGCGGGGCAGGGCGCGCTGCGCTCTCTCGCCGGCTGCTTCGGGTTTTCCGGCGACGATGTGGAGAAAAAATGCCGGGTGCTGTCGGGCGGCGAGAAGGCGCGGCTGGTGATGGCGAAAATGCTCTACGACCCGCCGAACTTCCTGGTGCTGGACGAGCCGACCAACCACCTGGACATGGCGACGAAGGAAATGCTCATCGCGGCGCTGTCGGATTACGAAGGCACCATGCTGTTCGTCTCACACGACCGGCACTTCCTGGCCGCGCTGTCCAATCGGGTGCTGGAGCTCACGCCCGAGGGCATTCATCAGTACGGCGGCGGCTACACCGAATACGTGGCGCGCACCGGCCACGAGGCTCCCGGCCTGCGTAGCTGAGGCTGGAGGGGAAATGATGGCCCCGCGCCTGCCGATCATCGCGCGATCGGCGTGCACTGAAGATCGGCACCGATGGTCAACGGACCCGTATAGTACTTTCTCAGGTCGGCAATGGCGGCATCGAGGTCGATCTGCCCGATATGGCTGACGATCAACCGTCCAACCCCTGCCTCCTGGGCAACGCGCCCCACGACCGCGGGCGGCGCGTGCAAGGGGCTCGTGGCACCAGCGGCGATCGCGAGATGCATAATCAGCACATTTGCTTTCCGGGCGAAGTCGACGAACCTCGGATTGGCGCCGGTTTGATCGGAGCTGAAGACGATCGATCCATCCCGCGTTTCGACGCGGTAAGCCAGAGTTGGCATATTGGCATGCGGTATTCCCAACGCGGTCACGGTGAGGCCGTGGCCCTCGAACACCATCGAGGGTTCTGCTTTTGTCACATCGATGACGCTGACGTCGAGGCGCGCGCCGTTGCCCCGCCCGCCGAGCGTGCCGCCCAGCACTTGGAACGCGCCATTCTTGTCGTCAAACAGGCGCGCGAGGAACGTCCGAAAATCCGGCGCCACGTCGTTGCCGGCAGGACCCGCCACGCTATTGCCCGATGGCCCGACGATGGGCAGCGGTGCCGCGCGCTGCTGTTGGCTCAACCAGAGCAATGCCGGCAGGTCGGAGACATGGTCGGGATGGAGATGACTGATGGCGACCAGCGCAAGATCGCTCAACTTGGCTTGGGATTGGCCGAAACGCAGATAGGCGCCACCGCCCATGTCAACGAGCATTTTCGCCTGGCCGTCGATCCAGAGCAAATAGCCCGCGGAGGCCCGGTCACGGTTGATGGCCGGTCCACCGGATCCCAGGATTTGCACGGTAGCCGGCCCCGCGACGCAGCTTTGCGCCACGGCAACGGACGGGACGGTAAGAACGACCATGCTGCATACAATCGCGGACCGCAGGCACCGGATCATGAGCGCGCCTCCCGTGGCTCGGCGTAGGTATGGACCGAGCTTGGTAGGTAGCACGCGCGCTCAATACGAGCTACCGCAAGATTTCGAAAACACCATCGATCGGGGTCGCCTGGCGGGACGACCCTTCGCCGGCCTTCGGATGCCGCATCGGCATCGCGGTCCGGGCTACCGTCCGATATCGAGATCGATTGCGGTAACATTTTTTGCGGGGGTCATCGCTTCAGCAACGAGACTGACGAGATCGTCGTCCAGTAAAAGTCCGCTCATGGCCGCTAAACGTTAGTGGCCAGCCCAGGCTGGCAATATCAAGCTGGTCATGACTGTCGATCGCCCTGAATGCCAGCCCCATTTTTCGTGCGGATGCGAGGCGCGGGCGCTATGATGGCGCGCCACTCCCAGGCAGGCTCGTTATGCTGAAGAAGCTCATCCTCTTCGTCATCAGTGCGGTCATCATAACCGGCGTGGGCGTCTACGTTGCATTCCAGCTGAGTCCTTGGCCATCGGTATTGTTAGTTCGTTACGCGTTCGATAAAGGCGCGGCAGAAGCCGCCGCGTCGATCGCATCGCTTGTGCCGGACGGCATTTCCGCACAGCGCGGCCTGAGCTACGCGCCCGGCGATCGCGATGCTTTGTTCGATGTATTTGCCCCCGCCAATGCCCAGATGGCCCTTTCCGCGGTCATATGGGTGCACGGCGGTGGCTTCATCTCCGGGTCGCGCTCGGATTTGTCCGGTTACCTGCAGATCCTCGCCGCGCCGGGCTATGTTACGATCGCCATCGACTATACGCCGGCGCCGGAGGCGCGCTTTCCTACGCCCGTGCGGCAGACCAACGCTGCGTTGGCCCACATCGTCGCCAATGTAAAGTATCTCAACATCGACCCTGAGCGCATCTTCCTGGCCGGCGATTCAGCTGGTGCGCAGATCGCCGCGCAGACCGCGCTCGTCATCTCGGATGCCAACTATGCGCGGCGAATGGGGATTGATCCCGGCATGAAGCGCGCGTCATTGCGCGGGCTCGTGCTGTTTTGTGGTCCCTACGACCCGAGCTCCTTGAACTTCGAAGGACCATTTGCTGATTTCATGCGAACGGTGCTGTGGTCTTACCTCGGCACCACGAATCCGCGCGATGCGCGCGTAGCGCAGATGTCGGTGTTGCCGCATGTCACGGCCGCCTATCCGCCGGTCTTCATCTCCGTCGGCAATGCCGATCCGCTTGCGCCGCAATCGGTGGCGTTCGCCGAGGCGTTGCGCGCCCAGGGTATCGAGGTCGATGCTCTATTCTTTCCCAAGGATCACAATCCACCGCTGGACCACGAATATCAGCTGCTGCTTTCGACCGACGCGGGCCGGCTCGCGTTCGACCGTTCAGTCGCGTTCCTGAAGGCGCACGCAAGGTGACGCCGGACGTTGCGAGGCGGTGTCGTTTGCGGCGCGGCTAGTGGGAGCCCGGAGAGACCATCAAGGCGATTTCGGCATCGACGGTGGCGCGAATACCGGGCCGCCCGGCGGTGCGCCCTCGCCGGCGAGCGCCGCAATGCGCGCCTCGAACTCGGTGAAGCTGATGCCGCGCGCGCTGCGACGATGGAAATAGACATGCGCCGCGAGCCAGCGCATGAGCGGCGTCGCGATCGCGGCATTGACGAGCCGGTCGGGCGGCGCGAGATCGAGGCCCATGCGCATCAGCCGCTTCAAGGCGAAGCGCGGCAATTCGCGCGCTAGCACTGTTTCGGGTGCAGGGCCGAGATGCAACAGATGGTCGGCGATCGCTTGCGCGGCGCGGCGGCCGAACTGGAACGCGAGGCGGATGCCGCCGCCTGTCGCGGGCGAGACCATGCCGGCCGCATCGCCGACCAGAAGCACGCCCGGTGCCGACCATGGGTGCACGAGGCCACCCGCGGGGATGCGCCCGGCCCGACGCTCGACGATGCGCGCGCGCGAGAAGCCGAACAGCGGCTCCGCGCGCGCGAGGAAAGCCTGGAGATCGGCGCGCCGTCCCGCGGGCGCCGCGAGCCCTACTTGCGTCACGCGCGGGCCGCTCGCCACCCAGGCCAGGTAGCCAGGTGCGAGCCTGCCGTCGAGAAAGCAGTGCAGGAAGCGCGGGTCGGCGGTGTCGAGGCCCTCGAGCTCGGCCTCGACGCCCACCAGGAAATGCGTGTTGCGGCCGAGCCCGAAGTGCCGGGCCACCGCCGAGCGGGCGCCGTCGGCGCCGAGAATGTAGCGCGCCGCAAGGTTGAGCCCGGCGACCCGGAATGCGCTGCCCTCGCGGGCGGCGCCTGCGAACCGCGTCCCGTAGTGGATGCGGGCGCCGGCGCGCTCCGCCTCGCGCGCGAGCCAGCGCAGGAGGCCCGCCGTATCGGTGGTGAGAAAGAAGCTGCCGGGCGAGAAGAGATCGATGTGACGCAGGCTCGGCGCATGCAGGCGCACCCCGTGGACGCGCCGCGTCAGATGGTGCGGCACGTCGATCTCCTCGGCCGCCTCCTTGACCAGGATACCGGTGGTGGCGACGCGGGCGCCGGCCTCGCGCTTTGCCTCCAGCACCACCACGTCGAGGCCGCGCATCGCCGCCGTGCGCGCGGCGACGAGCCCGGCGAAGCTTCCGCCGACGATCAGCAGATCGCAGGTTCCGCGCGGCGACACGATTTCTCCGGGGAATGTTTCGGGCGCGAAGCTAGTGGATCGAGAAATCGTTCTGGAGCGTAACGATCGCGCTTTTCCCGCCAAGCCGGTGCGGATCGGTGAGCATTTGTCCGGTGCCTCACAGGTGGCGGGTTTCGGCCGGCGGCGAGTACCAGTTGTTGTTGCGTCCATCCATGAAGCGAGCCGGCGCCTCGACAAGCTCACTGACATCGACGTCATCGAGGCAGGCGACATTGACGGAGAAGAAATCGCCGCCCAGAGCCTCGACATGTCCGCGGCCGAACGATCGGACGCCGCAATGTTTGCAGAACAGATGATGCATGCTGTGGCTGGCGAACTGGTAGTCCGATAGCGCGTCCTCGCCCGCGATCAGGCGGAACGCATCGTGCCTGACCATGGCGCCCCAAAAGCGCGACTTGGTGCAGATCGAGCAGTTGCACTTGCCGGTGCCGGCGGAGAGGTCGAGGTCGGCTTCGTAGCGGACCTTGCCGCAATGGCAGCTTCCCCGATAGGTCTTGGTGGCCATGATCGTCCTCCGGTTTGGGTTTGGCGGGATGTTTGTTTGTCGCCGTCAGGGCGCGCTTCGCTCGAGGCCGGCGGCGGTGAGCAGATCGGCGAGCTGCTTGCGGGCGTGGAACATGCGGGTCTTGACCGTGCTTTCCGGGATGCCGACGATCCGCGCGACCTCGGCGATCGCCATCCCCTGGTAGTAGACAAGATCGACGATCTCGCGGTGCTTTGGCGACAGCCGCGTCAGGCAGCGGCGCAGGGTCTGCCCTTGCTGCTTCTTGCGGATGGTCGCTTCGGGGTCGTCACTGGTGTCCGGGATCGCACCAGCCGTTGCCTCATCGAGCGGCGCTTCGCCCCGCCGGCGCAGCCACGCGAGCGCCTTGAATCGGGCGATCGCCAACAGCCAGGTCGAAGCCCGCGACCGTGCCTCGAATTGGGCGGCGTGGCGCCAGACCTCGAGGAATACCTCGCTGATCAAATCCTCGGCCAGCGCTTGGTCGCGGAGGAGGCGCAGCGCAAACCGATAGATGCGCACCTGGTGGCGAGCGAACAGCGCCCGCATCGCGAGCCGGTCGCCGGCCGCGATCCGCGCCACCAGAGCTTCGTCGGAGGGCGCCGACATCGCCGGCAGCGGTGCGGCTTGGGATATGTCGATCCGCGGGTGGAAAGTCACGGGCGGCTCCTTGTCGAGGCGCCGCAGTTCGGCGCCCGTCCCTTATGCGCCCATGTGCTGACAGCTTGTGTCAGCAGCCTATTCGGGAAGGTTCACTTCGCGCCGCCAGGCTTTGACCAGTTCGACCCGGCGCTTGGGATAGCGCTCGCCGGTTGCCGTGATGGCGGTAATCCGGTCGGTACGGAAATGACGAAACGCGCTGCGCAGCTCGCACCAGGCCGCGACGGTCTGCCGGCGCTCGTAGAACGCCATGGCGATCGGCCAGATCGCGCGCTCGGTCGGCGCGCCAGTCTCGGCCACATAGGCGATCTTGAGCTTGTGCTCGCGGCGGATGGCTTCGCGTACCGCCTTGAGGTGCACGCCCGTGGCGGCACTATCAAACAAGGGCGGCACCCACAGGCCGGTATCGGCGAGCGTGTCGCGCAGATCCTTGGGCGAGGCGGCGGCGATCTTGGCGAGCGCGTTGGTGGCGGCCTGCGTCAAGGCAGTGTCGCCCTGGCGCGCCACCCAGCGGATGCCGAGAAC
Source organism: Xanthobacteraceae bacterium (assembly GCA_036522235.1). Lineage (GTDB taxonomy): Bacteria > Pseudomonadota > Alphaproteobacteria > Rhizobiales > Xanthobacteraceae > VAZQ01. Next base: position 25,079 of record DATDGG010000108.1, on the reverse strand, counting down.
GAGCGCTTCGAGCTCATCCTCGTCGAACATCAGCGGCGGCAGGAAAAAGCCCGGCCGCAGCAGGTAACCGAGCCCGGCCTCCCCGTCGATCGGCGCGCCGAGCCCGATCAGCACCTGGACGTCGCGGTAGATGGTGCGCAGCGAGACCGCAAGCTCGTCCGCCAGGCTTGCCGCCGTCACCGGCCGGCGATGGCGGCGCAGCGCGTCCATCAAGGCAAAGAGGCGCTCGGTGCGATTCATGGGCGACTAGGCCTGGTCGAGCAGCCGGGGGCCGGCGCCTTTTTTCGCCAGCGCGTCCGCGGGGTTCCGCAACGGGCACCGCGTGGTCGACAGGCAGCCGCATCCGATGCAGTCGTCGAGCCGATCGCGCAGCTCCATGAGCCTGCGGATGCGGCTGTCCAGGTCCTTGCGCCATCGGGTCGACAGCTTGCGCCAATCCGCACGTGTGGGCGCGACATTTTCGGGCAGCGACCCCAGCGCCTGAGCGATGGTCGCGAGCGGGATACCGGCCTTTTGGGCGACCTTGATCACGGCGATGCGGCGCAGCACGCCGCGCGCGTAGCGGCGCTGGTTGCCGCGGCTGCGGGCGCTGCGGATCAGGCCTTTGGCCTCGTAGAAGTGGAGTGCCGAGACCGCGACGCCGCTGCGGCGCGCGACCTCGCCGACGCTGAGCTCGGCGCGGATTTGTTTGCCCTCGATCTCACCCGCGGATTTGTGCTTGACCTCAACCATGGTTGAGGTTGTACGCACCCTGCGGGCCGCAGGCAAGGCCCCGCAGCTGAGCCACATGCGCTTGAGCCACATGCGCTTCGATGCACCAAACTTGGATTGGACAGGATGACCTATATCGTCAACGAAAACTGCATCAAATGCAAATACACCGACTGCGTCGAAGTCTGTCCCGTGGACTGCTTCTACGAGGGCGAGAACATGTTGGTCATCCACCCCGATGAATGCATCGACTGCGGGGTGTGCGAGCCCGAATGCCCGATCGACGCGATCAAGCCCGACACGGAGCCGGGCGCGGAGAAGTGGCTCGGCCTCAATGCCGAATATTCCAGGGTCTGGCCGAACATCACGACCAAGAAGGACCATCCGCCCGACGCCAAGGAATGGGAGGACGTTGCGGACAAGCTCGAGAAGCACTTCTCGTCCAGTCCTGGCAAGGGCGATTGAGCTACGCTCCACCGTCGTCGAAAGCGCCGGTCGACAGCTGCAGGGCATGGCGGCGCACGTCGGCGGGCCAACCCGCAATCGATTCCTCGAACCGCAGCTGGTCGCCGGCATAGAGGGCGCGCGCCGCCTCCTCGTAGCCGGGTTCATCGCCCGCCAGCGCGGACATGAATCGGTCGGCTGCTTCCCGTGCCGCCCGCCGCCGATCGGCGCCCGCATGGGTCACGCGGGCAGCGTCCACGAGCTTGCGCAGCGCCACCGATGCGCCGCCGGGCTGGCTCGCCAGCCAGTCCCAGTGCCGCGGCAGCAACGTTACCTCGCGCGCTACCACGCCGAGCTTCGGCCGGCCCGGCCCGCGCGGCGGCTCCTCGGTGCTGGGGAGCGGCTCCTTGGGCAGGCGCGCCAGAATTTCCTCGACCGTGCCGCGCAGATCAAGATCAATGGGCTTGCCGCTCGCATCGTCGAACACCAGGAGCGGGCGGCCTTCATTGGTATCCAGCGCCGCTTTGACCGCCCGAGCGACCTGCTCAAGCGGACCCGATGCGATGCGTTGGAATCCCGCAAAGGCAGTGCAGGTTGTTGGCATGGATTGCGCCTCCGTTTCTTAGCAGAGGAAATTACCCGGGTAAAATACGCGTGTCAATATTACCCGGGTAAAATGCAACATGGAGACCGGGAGCACTTCACAAAGAGGCCTACCTCCGCTAGAACAAAAAGAGAACATCAAGAACCTAGGGAAGAGCTATGGGGTACGACCTGCACATCACAAGGAAGAATGATTGGAGCGACCCGAAGGGCCCCAAGATTTCGCTCGCCGAATGGCTCGCGTTCGTAAACGGGGACCCGGAAATGCGGCTAGAGGCCCACGCCGAAGCTCGCCTGGACGATGGAAGCGCCGTTCGTGGCGTGCCGGAAGGTCTTTCGATTTGGACGGAATACTCACAGCACGACGAGGCTGGCAACAAGGCATGGTTTCTTTATTCGCGCGGTGAGGTGACAGTGAAGAACCCGGACGAAGAGATCATCCGCAAGATGTGGTCGGTCGCGCAGGCTTTGTCGGCCAAGGTTCAGGGCGATGACGGGGAGGTTTACGACTCCTGCGCAAATGAGAGTCATCGGAAGGAGTATTTGCCCAAGAAGGCCTGGTGGAAGTTCTGGTAGGCTTTCCAATCTACGACGCAGGAGGCGCGGGTGGGCCGACATTGCACCAGAAATATACGACCGCTGAGGCGGTGGCGGCGTTCCAGCCGACAGCCATTGTCGAGCTTCTCTACGACCGACAACTCATCGTGATTGAAACCGCGGCCCTTTGCATGGCCACTGTCGGCGATCCGGCCACGCAGACGCATTTGTCTGGCGCGTCACGCGTGGTCTGGAAGTCTGATATGAATAAGGAATTGTCGCTTCCTCAGCGCTGGTACGTCCACGACAAGATCACGGGTTTCCCCGTGCCCGACCATCAAAGGATCAAGGACCACCACGTCTTCCTTCGTTTGCCCGACGACGAGAAATTCCTCCATGCGGGCAAGGCCCATATGGGCAGCTATTCTGCAGCGGAAGCGAATTTCACCCTGAAGGAGAGGCTGCCGCGAGACGAGTGGCTGCGGCTCGGAGGATTTCCGGGCTGGCTGATCGACGTCGACCATCGATCAGAGCGGGTCGACGAGGGCGATCTCGCCGCGTTTCGGCGGCTCGCGGGCGAAATGGAAGGGCTGGAATTCTCACACCTGAGCATGACACGGTTTGAAGAGGACGTATTGACCGTCCACACCAATGGCCGGCGAGGCTGGCTCATGTATCAGCTCGATCCCGCTGACATTTTCTACTCCGGCTGCGATCCGACCTTCAGCGGCGATGGTCAAGCCGAAGAACTGTTCCGGTGCGTGTGTGGCATCCAGATGGATTGCCCCGCCGATCACACGGTTCCCAAAGAGATGGCAATAAGAGTCGCGGAAGAGTTTTTCACGACCGGAGCGCTGCCCCGGACGCTTCGGTGGCTCTAACCATGAGAAACCGGGCGGCGGGCCCTCAGAGCCCCGCCAGAGCGCGCTGGTAGTAGGAGAGATCGAGATACTTCTCCGAGGCCGGGGGCGTGCCGCCCCAGGTGCCGAGCATCTCGGCCCGCAGCTTGAGCACGTTGCGGAAGCCTTCCATGTCGAAGCGCGCGTCGGGGGCGAAGCCCTTCTTGTCGAGAACGAACTTCAGCGAACGCGCCGCGATCTCCGGCGGCAGCTTGAGCCGCTCCGCCAGGATGCCGCTCATGGCGGGGGCGTTCGCCGGATTGAGCGCAAAGCGCATGCCTTCGATATTGGCCTGGATGTAGCGCGTGAGCGTGTCTTCATTGGCCTTGGCCCAGGAGCGAAGCACCCAGCCGCCGTCCGACTGATAGGGGCCGACCACGTCGATCGCGGCGCCCAGCTCCTTGAGGCCGGCGTCCTGCGCCTGCAAGGTGAAGGGCGGGTTCAAGATGGCGGCCGCGTAGGTCTTGTCCTTGCTCAGGGCGGCAAAGCGCTGCGGGCTGCCGCCGACCGCCTTGACCATGAAGTCGCTGCGCTTGAGACCGTTCACGTCGAGCATTTTGTACATCAGGATCGCAAAGGCCGTCACCGGCGAGTCGACCGCCAGGGTCTTGCCGCGCAGGTCTTCGTAGGAGCGCACCTCAGGCTGGACGATGAGGCTGTTGAAGCCGTTGTTGCCGCCGATGAAGATGAACAGGTCGGTCTTGTCGGTCTCGACCTGCGCCACCGCGTTGTCGACGCCGCCATGGGCGATCTGGTAGCGGCCCTGGGCCAGGCCTTCACGTGTCTCGTCGGAATTGGGCGTGCCGATGAGCTCGACCTCGAGGCCGCGCTTGCTGTAGTAGCCCTGCGACTGCGCAGCATATTGGGCGAGGTTGGCGAGCGTCGGAAAGACGATGACCTTGAGCTTGGTCTGCGCAGCCGCCGCGCCGGTCATTGCCATGCAGATCGTCGCCGCAATGGCTGCGCCGGCGAGCACGCCGATCACGGCGCGATGTCCTGGGTTTCTCATCATGCGCTCCTCCCTTGATCGAATAAATTTCGCAAGCGTCGGGAACGAGGCTGCTGCTATTTGTTCTCCATCGCGGACCGCACCCGCGCCACCGTGTCGGCGGGTGTGCGCGAGACCTTCGCGACCAGCGCGGCGACCTGCTCGCCGGTCAGCGGATCGACCTCGATCTTCGATTTGTCGGCGTCGGCCAGGAAGGCCGGGTCCTTCATGGTGGCGTCGAAGGCGCGGCGCAACGCCTCGATCCGCTCCGGCGGCACGTTCGGGGGCAGGAAGAACGGCCGGCCGAATTCGAGCCGCGCCAGCGCGAGCTCGAGCGCCTGGCGGTCGGCGTCGGTCTTGGCCATTTCGAGCACCAGCGGAACGTCCGAGAGCTCGGGATTCTTCTGCAGGCCCCATTGCACGATGATGCGGATCTTCTTCTCGACGAGCCAGTTCGAGTTGAGCGCCTTCACGGTCGACCAGTTGGTGGCGCCGTTGCCCTGCACCTCGCCGCTTTCCATGGCCAGGTGAATCTTGGGCGTGCTTTCGTAGCCGGTGACGATCTTGAACTTGGTTCCGAACAGATGATTGGTGAGGATCGGAAAATCATATTGGGTGGAGCCCGGCGCCTGCGCCCCCACGATCAGCTCGGTGGTGAACAGCTCGGCGAGCTTCTGCACCGGCGCGGTGTGCCAGACATAGGTGATCTGCGTCTCCCGGTTGGTGCTGCCGAGCCAGTTGATCTTGTTGGCATCGAAGCGGGCGCCGGCGGGCTCGAGCAGCGGCGTGGTCGGCATGCCGTTGAACGAAGCCCCGATCACGGTGCCGTCGAATGGCCCGGTATTGTAGAGCGCATTGGTCATGGCGAGGCTGCCGGCGCCGGGCTGGTTCTGGACGATCACGGACGGATTGCCCGGAATGTGCGCCGGCAGGGTGCGGGCCAGCACTCGCGCGTTGAGATCATAGCCCGAGCCGACCCCGACCCCGACGATGATGCGCAAGGTCTTGCCCTTGTAGAAGTCGGCGACGCTCTGCTGCGCGGCGGCCGGCGCCGCGATGAGCGCGACCGACAGAGCAAGCGCGGCCTTGGCGGCGCGGCTCGTCATTTCCCGGCTTGTCATTTCCCGGCGCTTCATGGCTTGCCTCCCTTCATGTCGGCGACCGCGGCGAGCGCCTCGTTCGACAGCGGAAGATCGACCGGCTCGTTGCGCTCGGCCGAAAGGTCGGCCGCCGTGTAGGTTTCCATCACCATGCGGGCGCTTTCGGGCGTGACCATGACCGGCCGATCCATGAGGCAGGACTCCAGGAAATGGATGGTCTCCGGCCCCATCTGGCCCGCGAACACATGGTCCACCTGCTCGCCCGGCATGGTCGAGAGCGGAAATCGCGTGCCGTCCGCGACCGTGTTGAGCCAGACATCACGGTGGGTGTCGTCCAGCACCAAGGCGCCGTCGGTGCCGGTGATCTCGATCCAGGTAGCGCAGTAATTCGGATAGCTCGGCGGCAGGTTCCAGCCGCCGCCCACCACCACGACGAGGCCCGTATCCATGGTCACCGTGGTCCACATGCAGTCGTAGGAGCCGTTGAGCGGCTGCATATGGCCGTAGGAGCCTTGTGAATAGACCCGCACCGGCTTTGCGGGCTCGAGCAGCCAGAACACGAAATCGAGATCGTGGGTCGATTCCATCGCGGCCGGCGACAGCTTCACGCGGCCCGCGATCTTCTTGCCGAGATTGCGCGAGAGATGCCGGCTCACCATCACGGAGACCGGCTTGCCGATGGTGCCGTCGGCGATCTTCTTCTTGGCGAAGGCGAACTTGGTATTGAAGCGCTGCGAATATCCGATGGTGAATTTAAGCCCGCCGCGCCGCGCCAAAGTGATCAGCTCGTCGGCCTCGTAGAGCTGCATGGCGATCGGCTTTTCGAGCAGCACATGCTTACCGGCCTTGAGGCAGTCGCGCGCGATCGGAAAATGCGTCGGCTCCGGCGTGGTGCAGATATAGACCACGGAAATCGCCGGGTTCTTGACGATGTCCTGATAGTCGAGGGTCGCATGGGCGGCGCGGGTGAGCTCCTGCACCTCCTTGAGCCGGTCGGGGCGGATTTCGCAGACATGCAGCTTGTCCACCAAGGCGGAACGCGACAGCGTTTCCGACCTTATGCCGCCGCACCAACCGGTTCCGATCACCGCGACTTCGACTTGCTTCACTGACGCCTTCCTTCTTGTCTGCGCGAAGGGGCCGGCCTGTTCCGGCCGGCCCCTTCAATCGTTGCATCTGCGGCTGCGCCCTTTAAGAGAACGCCGCCCTCACCTTGTCGGGCGAGAACGGCACGCGCCGCAGCCGCACGCCGGTCGCATCGAAGATCGCGTTGGCGATCGCGGCCGCGATCGGCCGGCTCGACGGCTCGCCGGCGCCGGACGGCGCGATCTCCGGGTGGTTGATGAGCACCACGTCGATCTTCTCCGGCGTCTCGGTGATGTCGAGGATCGGATAGGTCAGCCAGTCCACGCTGGTGACGTTCTTCTGGTCGAAGCGAACCTCTTCCCAGAGCGTGCGGCTGGTGCCCTGGATGACATTCCCCTCGATGGTCTGGGCGAGCGTATGCGGGTTGATGATCTGGCCGCAATCATGGGCGACCGTGAACTTGCGCGCCCAGATCTTGCCGGAGGCGCGGTCGACATCGACTTCCGCCACCACCGCCACGCGGGTGCCGTTGCGCTGCGAATAGGCGATGCCGCGCCCGCTCACCGTCGTGCCGGTCTGGTCGCGCCGCGGTGAGGGCCGCGACTGCCAGCCGGCTTTCTCGGCGGCCGCCTTGATCAGCGCGGTGTCGCGCGCATCCTTGACGTAGCGCAGACGGAACTCGACCGGATCGACCGAAAGCGCCGCCGCCACCTCGTCGATGAAGGATTCGCTCGCGAAGTGGATTTGCGGCCCGACCGGATCGCGCAGATGCGAGGTGCGCAGCGGCGAGGCGCGGTCGAGCAGCGGCGCGATGGTTTCCCAGGACGCACGCTTGTTGTCGAACGCATAGGACTCGGCCGGGATGCCGAAGCCGTCGCCCGACTTCAGCGGCACGCCCAGGAGGTGCCCGGCCAGCACGTCCCACGGCTTGCTTTCGTTGGTGTTGACGTCGATGCGCGAGAAGCCCTTGCTGGCATATTCGTAGGCGATGACCTTGCCGGAGGCGTCGACCGCCGCCCGGGCGCGATGGATCGAGGCCGGTCCCTTCGGGTCCCAGCCGGTGCCCTGCGCCCGCATATACTGCACGCGCACCGGCTTGCCGACCGCGCGCGCCAGCACCGCGGCTTCCATGCAGGCATCGCCCGCATCGTTGCGCCCATAGGCTCCGGAGCCCGCGAACGACCGCGCTTCCACCTTGTCGACCGGCACTCCGAGCAGCGCCGCCACGCCGTCGCGGCAGTAATGCGGCTTGGGCGACCCGGTCCACACCGTGACCTGGTCGCCGTTGATCGCCACGACGCCGCAGCCGGGCCCCATGCTGGAATGGGACTGGAAAGGCCATTCGTACTCGGCTTCGATCACCCGCGCCGCCGACTTGAAGGCCTCGTCCACATTGCCGTTTTCCTTCTCCACCGTCAGCTTGCGCACCGGCGCCTTGCGGATGTGGTCGTAGACGGCGCTCGCATTGTCGAGGAACGCAGGCTGCGCCTGCGACCACTCGACTTTGAGGGCGGTCGCCGCCTTGACTGCGTTCCATTCGTTGTCGGCGACCACGCCGAGGAAGTCCTTCTCGCGCACGACCTTGACGCCCGGAATGTCCTTGACCGAGCTCTCGTCCACGCTCACGGGCGTTGCGCCCGCGACCGGCGGCCGGATCACGCGGCCGTGCACCATGCCGGGCACCTTGACGTCGGTGACGAAGTCCTCCTTGCAGTAGACCTTGGGCGCGATGTCCTCGCGCTTCATCGGCTGGCCGACGATCTTGTGCTCCTTGTAGTCCTTCGGCTTGGCCTTGCCGGGGGCATAGAGCGTGTTGCCGATCTCCTTGTTCCACTCGAGCGGCACGTTGAAGTAACGGCCGCCGATCAGCTCCCCGTAAGTCGTCGATTTGCTGCCGTCGCTGACCACGCCGTCGTTGACCTTGAGCGTGTCGGCGCCCACGCCGAGCTTGGCGGCCGCCATCTCGACCAGCACGCGGCGCGCTTCGGCGGCCGCCATGCGCATCTGCTTGCCGCCGAGCTGGACGCCGGTCGAGCCCGAGGACCCGCCCTGGTTCACGCTCGATGCGGTATTGCCCATGATCACGGTGACGCTTTTGAACGGCACGTCGAGCTCTTCGGCCACGATCTGGCCGATCCCGGTATAGAGGCCCTGCGCCATGTCGGTCTTGCCGAAGAAGGCCGAGACCGAGCCGTCGGCATTGACCGCAATGTAGGACGAGAGCTGGTCGGGGGTGACCGGCGGACGCGCGCCTTGCGCCTGCGCCACATTGATCCCGAGCACCATGTCGAGCCCGATCGGCATGCCGACCGACACCACGAAGGCGCCGCCGGCCTGCAGCATGGCGCGACGGGAGAACGTTGAAGCCTTTTCCATCTTGGTCATGTGCGCCTCCCTCAGCCCATCATCTCGGAAGCGCGCTTGACCGCGCGCATGATGCCCATATGGGTCCCGCACCGGCACTTGAGGCCGGTCAAGGCGTCCTTGATCTGGGCGTCGGTCGGCTTCTTGTTGCGGTTGAGGAGCGCCGCGGCCGTCATGATCCAGCCGTTGATGCAGTAGCCGCACTGCGGCACCTCTTCCTCCACATAGGCCTTCTGGATCGGGTGCGGCTTCTCGGGCGTGCCGAGCCCCGCCAAGGTCACGACCTTGCCGGCGCCGACCGAGGACACCGGCGTCACGCAGGAGCGCACCGCCTCACCATTGATATGCACCGTGCAGGCGCCGCATTGGGCGAGCCCGCAGCCGAAATGCGGATTGTTGAGGCCGAGATCGTTGCGTAATGCGTAGAGCAGCGGCATGTCCGGATCGGCATCGATCGTGTGGGCGCTGCCGTTTACGTCGAGGGTTATTCGGGCCATGGGTGCATCTCTCCCTGGGATGGCGCTTGAGGCGAGGCGGACCGGTGCGCCATCGCGCACGTTCCGCCGGACACCGGTTCTGGGTCCGTGACAGGAACTGGCCGGAAGGGTAGTCCAAGCGCCGGGGCTTGGAAACACCCCTGCGACCATAGGAGGCTTCCGCCATGGCGGCCATCAGGACCCCCGCAAGGGTCTCGAAATCGGCCCTTTTCGCGGTGGTCAAGAATTGGGACGCTGGCGCGGTCGACGCGATATTGGGGGCTGCGCCGGAGCTCATCGAGGCCGCCGACGCAAAGGGGCGCCGAGCCCTGCACATCGCCTGTGCGGCGAAGCCGGGCCGCAGCGCGCTGCGCGAGCCCAACGGAATCAAGACCGTCAAGGCGCTGCTCAAGCACGGCGCGTCGCTCGAGGCCGAAGTCCCGATGGACGAGGACGAAGGCGACTTCCGCGCCACCGCGCTCTGGTATGCGGTCGCGCGCGGCGAGAACCGGCCCCTCGTGCGCTTCCTGTTGCGCCGCGGCGCCGATGCGAGCTACTCGCTCTGGGCCGCGGTCTGGCGCGATGACGATGGGCTGCTGCGCGAGCTTTTGCAGGCCAAGCCGCGCCTGAATCTCAGGGCGCATGGCGAGACGCCGATTTTCTATGCGGCACGGCTCAAACGTCTGAAGACTCTCGATCTGCTGATCGCCGTGGGAGCGGACCCGTCCATTGCGGATCGCGAGGGTCGCGATGCGGTCGACATCGCGCGGCTGCGCCGCTTGCCGCACGGCGTGATTGCGCTACTGGAGCGCTTGCGGGCTTAGCGCGCGCACTGCCTGCAGCAGGGCCAACACCTGTTCCTGCGCGATGTTGCGGGTGATGAATACAAGCCGGCTTGTGTGATCCGTGTCGGGCCAGGCCGCAAGCTCGAGCGGCGGGTGCGCCAGGTGCTGGACGATCTGGACCAGGACCGGGCCGCGGCATCCCACGACATTGAGAAAGCCTTTCACGCGCAGCAGGTCGCCGCCGCGCAGCGCGATCAGGGTCTCGATGGTGCGCTCGAACGGCTTCCAGGCGAGCGGCGCGCTTTCGCTCAACACGAAGCTCGAAATGCCATCGCTATGACCGGCCTCTGCCACCAGGCCCGCATGCGGCGCGGGCCCGTTCGGCGCGCCTTCGATCAGGCAGCGCGGATCGAGCGCGCCCTCGACCGCCGCATGGATCGCGGCGCGGCCATTGAGCGCGCTCAGGCGGGCGGTCAGCTGCGCGGTCGCCGCGGGCGCGCAGAGATCGGTCTTGGAAACCACCAGCGTGTCGGCGAGGATCACTTGCTTGCGGGCTTCGGCAGACCAATCCAGCGTGGCGAGGCCGTTGCCGGCATCGATGACCGCGACCACCACCTCGACGAAGAATTCGCCGCCGAGCGCGCGGTCGGTCGCGAACGTCTGCAGGATGGGGCCCGGATCGGCGAGCCCGCTGGTCTCGATCACGATCCGCTCGAACCGCGGCAGCTTGCCGGTTTCGCGATCCGCCACCAGGCCGCGCAGCGCCACCTGCAGGTCGGAGCGCGTGGTGCAGCACAGGCAGCCGTTGCCGAGCAGCGTCACCTCCTCGGTGCTGGCGCGCAACAGCGCGTCATCGATGCCGACCGCGCCGAATTCGTTGACCACGACCGCGGTGCCGCGGCCCTGCGGGGTGGCGAGAAAACGCCGCACCAGGGTGGTCTTGCCGGCGCCCAGAAAGCCGGTGACGACCGTCACCGGAATACGCGCGCCGCGGGCGTGCTTGAGCTGCCGCCCAAACGGCCCGGCCGCGCGCGAAGGGAACAGGTCGAGCATCAGGTGAATGCCGGCAAGCGGAGCGACGAATGCCTCGCTTCGCCGGCCCGCCTCAAAAATCCATCTCCAGAATGTACAGCCCGCCGGCGAAGCGGTCGACCGTGTAGACGATCTCGCGCTCGTCCACGAACACGTCGTTGAGCTGGATGCTCTTGGCCGGCGACATCGGCGGTGCCGGCGCGATGAAGGTCGCGACTTCCTTGGGCTGGAACGGATTGGCGATGTCGTAGGCGCGCAAGCCCCCGTTGAAGAACGTGCCGAGCACGATCTGGTCGGAGTGCCAGGCGGTCGGCCGCGGCGTGTTCTCGTGGATATTGTGCGCCCCGAAACGGCCGCCGCGATTGGCGTAGCCCTCGGGGCCCGGCAGCGGACAGGTCGAGATCGGCATCAGGTGCTTCTCGTCGCGCGCATCGAGGATCCAGATCAGCTTCGGCCAGTCGGCGGCGTTGTCGATCGTGGATTCGTCGGTGACGACCAGGAGGTTGCGATCGAACAGCGGCAGCACCGTATGGGTGAAGCCCGTATAGGGAGGCGAGTTGTCCCAGCGGCTGATCGGCTTGGGTTTCGATTTGTCGGAAATATCCATGATGAACATGCCGGCATCGATATAGCCGAGATAGCAGCGGTCCGGGCGGTTCGGATAGACATTGGTGTTGTGGGCGCGGTTGCCGCGGTCGAGCAACGGCTTGGGATGGCGCTCGGGGGGCGGCGCGCTGTCGCCCTGGCGGGTGCCCGGCAGCCACCACTGGCCGACCTCGACCGGCTTCGACAGATTGCGCACGTCGAAGATGCGGTAGAACTGGTCGTCGTTGGGATGCGTCGGCGTGAAGTCGGGCGCGCCGGCGGACATGTGAACGTATTCGCCGTCGCAGAACCAGAGCTGATGCACGCCGCGCGAATGCGGCCCGGAGCAGTCGAAGAACGCGATCGACTTCGGCTGCTCGGGCACTGAAATGTCGAACAGCTCGAAGCCCGCGGGCTTGAGGCCGACCTTCTGGGTCTGATAGGCGACCGCCATCACGTTGTCGGTGACCTCGAGCGAGTTCGAGCGCATGTGGGCCTGCGGCAGGTCGGTCTGCACCACCACCTTCGGCTTGCGCGGATCGGAGACGTCGACGCCGGTGAAATTCTTGGGCGCGCTCTCATGCGCCAGCCACAGGATGCGGCGGCCATCGGGTGCGATCTGGATCGACATGCCTTCGCCCATGCCGCCGAAGCCCTGCATCTCGTGCTGGGCCAGAAGCTTGAAGTTCCAGGCGACCGGCTCGTAGCTGCCTTTGGCGAGCGGGCTGGTATCGGTAACGGACATGTCTTGCTCCTTGTACTTGTGCGCGCCGCACTTAGCGCGTTTTGGCGAAGGATGAAATGGGGGGCGGCAGGTCTCGTAGCCCGCATGGAGCGCAGCGGAATGCCGGAAGGGCGGTCCCGGATTGCGCTTCGCTTCATCCGGGCTACAGCCAACAGCCGCGGCTGCTACGCCCCGGCCTTGGCCCACAGGTCCGGCCGCAGCGCCTTCTTCCAATCCGGCATGGCTGAGATGATCTTTTGCTTGAGCAGGATGTCGGCCTGCTCGCGCAGATAGGAATCGAGATCGCCCGGCGAGCCCGGATTGACCTCGACCAGCGCCAGCGCCTTGGCAAGCGTCTCGCGCGGCACCGCGTAGCCCTTGGCGGTGTAGAATTCGTGGATCACGTCCGCCACCTGGGCGGGCTTCTCCTTGAAGTCGCGGGCAATGTCGCGCCAGGCCTTGAGATAGGCAACGACGGTGTCGGGATTCTTGGCGACGAAGTCGGGCGTGGCGGCCATCAGCACCGGCATCCGATCGACGTTCCAGAAATCCATGATCGGCGTGGCGATGCCTTCGGCCTCCGCGATCGCATTGTAAGGCTCGACGTTCACCATGGCGTCGACTGTCTTGGCGGCAAGCGCAGCCACCATGTTGTTGACGTCCATGCGGACTTCCTGGAAGTCGCCCTTCTTGAGCCCGTGCGCCGGCACCACCGTGTCCGTGAACACGTTGGCCATGGACGAGCCGGTCTGGCTCGCGATCTTCAATCCCTTGAGCTGCTCCACTTTGCTGAGGCCGAGCTCCTTGCGTGCCATGATGCGCACCGTTCGGCCCACTTCCTCGATCCGCATCACGCCGACGAGATCGCCCTTGTCCACGCCGATGATGAAGGATTGCCCCGCATAGGTGCCGAGGTCGACCTGGCGCGCCACCATCTGCTGCATGGTCAGGTTGCCGGAGGCCACGGCGAATTCCTCGACCTTGATTCCGTGCCGCTCGAGCGCCCCCGAGCGCAGCAGATAATAGGTGGGCATGCCCCAGATATTGGTCTGGTAGCCCTGGCGGATCGCATCGAGCGCGCGCGCCGGACGGGCTCCGAGGCTCCCGGCCAGCACGCCGGCCGCGGCGGCGGCCAAGTACCGCCTTCGAGTCATTCCGGTCTGGCGCATCGTCATGGCGGCTCCTCCCTATTCGGCTTCGTGTGCCCGAGCTGCCGCAGCAGCTTTTTTTGAAAATCCAGAAAGGCGACGCTCAGCGGATCGCGCGGCCGCGGCAGCCCGATCGGCACTTGCGCCTTCACCATGCCGGGGTGCGGCGTCATGACGATGACGCGATCGGCCAGGAAGACGGCCTCGGCCACGTTGTGGGTCACGTAGATCACGGTCTTGCGCGTCTCCCGCCAGACGTCCGCCAGCAGGCGCTGCATCTCGTCGCGCGTCAGCGCGTCGAGCGCCGCGAACGGCTCGTCCATCAGCAGCACCGCGGGATTGTAGGCAAGCGCGCGTGCAATGGCGACCCTCTGTTGCATGCCGCCGGACAGATGGTGCGGATAGGCGCCGGCGAATTTTTCGAGCTTGACCAGCTTGAGCTGCGCCAAGGCGACGCGCTCGCGCTCGGGTTTGGGCATGCCCTTCATCTCCAGCCCGAACGCCACATTGCCGAGCGCGGTACGCCAGGGAAACAGCTGGGCGAAATCCTGGAACACGATCCCGCGGTCCATGCCGTGGCCGCTGATGGGTTGGCCGCCGATGCGGATTTCGCCCGCGGTCGGCCTGAGGAAACCGGCGATGATGTTGAGCAGCGTCGTCTTGCCGCAGCCCGAGGGGCCGAGCAGGCAGAGGAACTCGGATGCCGCGATGTCGAAGCTCGCCCCGCCGAGCCCCGTCACGCTGCCGCCCGGCGTGTCATAGACCAGCGAGACGTCGCGGACCTCGATATGGGGCATTGCGGGATTCCCGGCAGAGGGCGTGCGTATTTTGTAGGATGGGTTGGGCGCTTGCGAAACCCATCGCCGGCCCATCCATGCGGCATTGTCCGTGATGGGTTTCGCGAAGAGCTCAGCCCATCCTACACGCCCATCAAGCGCTTAGGAATTTCGCGACCGCCGGATCACTCTTTAGTCGCTCCAAATCTTCCGCGCTCGGCAGCTGCGGCTTGTCGCGCTGCGCATTGACCATGCACAGAAAGCCGAGCGGCTCGCCCTTGGTGGCACGGAACTGATGCCAGGTGAGCGGCGGCACGGTGACGAGATCGCGGGTTTCGAGCGACTTAACATCGTGGCCGATCAAGCAATGGCCGCGCCCGCGCAGGATCAGCACGGCATGCATGTGCTGGTGCCGCTCGAGGGTCGAAAACCCGCCCGCCGCCATCTCGAAATACCGTAATTCGCCGTTCAGCGCGGGGTCGGAGAACAGCACCTGTCGGGTGATCGACTTGAACAGGACCCGATCGTCCTCCTTGTAGGGGAGCTGCTCCACGCCGTCCCAGCGATAGTCGCCATGCGCCCGGCGATGGATTGCCCGGTCGCCGGTCGTTTTGCCTGCATCCGCCTTGCGCTCAGACATGACGATATTTCTGCACCGCGGTGACGAAGGCCGAGGTCGCCGCGACCAGTTGCGCGCCGGCCTCGAGCAAAGCTCCGCCGATCAACAACATGATGTCGGCGCCGTAGAAATCAAGCATTTCGCCGACGCGATCCGCCGTCATGCCGCCGGCCGGCACCGGCACGCAGGGGCGCAGACCGTGCCACTCCTGCAAGGCGGTCGATGCCAGCTGCCGGCAGGTCTGCGCCGAATAGCCGAAGCGGCCCCCATGGTTGGGGAAGATGACCGCATCGGCGCCCAGCATCCGGAACAGTTTCCCGAACAGGAGCGGCGGCGCGATCGCGGCCCCCGCCAGGGTCGGATGGGCGAAGAATGCCATGTCGGCATGCTCCCGCACCAGGCGATGAAAGTTGGCGAGGCCGGCGACCATTGGGGCCACCATGACGGTATCGATGCCGGCGGCGCGCGCGAGCGCGATCTGCTGGCGCATGGTGTCGAGATCGCCCGAGAGGCTCGGCACATAGCGGGTGGCGCGGCCTCCCGCGCCGCCCCGCAGCGCCGCCGCAATCGCCGCGACGCGCGCCGCGAACGGCGAATAGGCCTGGTCGGCCAGGCCGTGGTCGTCCTTGATATAGTCGATGCCGCCCTCTGCGAAGCGCGCCGCCAATTCGGCGAGCTTGTCCGCCGGCAAGCCCTGCGGCTTGAGCGCCGAGCAGGTGAGCGCCCGGACCGGTGCTCCGACCCGATGGCGCAGCCCGGCGAGGCCATGGCGGGGGCCGCCGAACGTCTCCACCAGGGAGACCGGAAGCTCGACGTCATGCAGGGCCACGTCGGGATGCAGCGAGGTATTGCCGAACAGCATGTTGATGAGCTGGCCGCCGTCGGGCCCGATGGTCTCTCCGGCGAGCCGGATGCGGACCTCGAACAAGTCGGGGGCTTTTTCCTCGATCCCGGCTACCTGACCGACGATCTCGACGCGGACGAATTCGTCCTCGATCGCCGCGACCGGCATTTCCACGCTCTGCTCGATCGCGATGGCGCGGGCGCGCTCCTCGACGCGGCGCGCGTCACAGCGCACGTGATAGATCGCTTCGAGGAAGGGATGCACCTGACCAGCCCCGGCCGCTCACCCGGTGACCGGCGCGGCCTTGGGTCGCTCCGGCAATCGATCCGACCGATCAGCGCCCCGGATAGCCGAGCGCACGATGGTCCAGGGCCCCGGAGAAACCAGCGCGGCGCCACCGACGGCCGGCCTGATCGGCGATGACGGTGCAGGCGAAGAGCACGCCCACCACGCACAGCCAGACCACGAAAATGGCGAGCAGCACCAGCAGGATTACTATCGTGAGCACGACGAAGGCCGGCGCCAGCAGAATGATGCCGAACATTTCGAGCCTGGGATCGTAGGCCCGGTAGGCACGGCGCTTCTCGACGGAGTTGACCGATGCGGCAAGCATGGATCGCCATACGGCCATCGCCGAGGTGATCTCGGGTTCGGCAAACCGCTTGGGGTGACGCGGCGTCGGGGGCTGGATCATCTTGCCTGTTTCCTGTTCGCCAAGATCCTCTTCAAATCTGACGACAAGTGCTTGCTACCGGTGGAACCGCAACGACCGACACGCGTAACCACAAGTCCCGCTTGTGACACCTACCCCCCGATTGTGACACATGGTCCCTAAGGAAGCATGTTCCAGAAGGAATTACCAACAGGAACATTGTAACCTTAATCCGAGTCAATAGTAGTCGATTCGGGCCGTTTGCGGGCACTTATACCCCTTATATTGCTTATATTTTGGCGTCCCGCACCATGCCCCAGCGCAGCACGGTGGCGCGCTCCAGCGCGCCGAAAACCAGCCGCTCGAACGAGAACCCGATCGCCCCGATGACCGCGAGCGAGGCGAGCATCACGTCGGCATTGAGGAATTCCTTGGCGTCATAAATCACCCAGCCCAGGCCCCAGTCCGAGGAGGCGATCATCTCGGCCCCCACGACCGCGATCCAGGACCGCTGAAAGGCCTGCCGCAGGCCGGAAATGACGAAGGGGGCTGCCCCCGGCAACATGACCTTGCAAAACAGGGCGGTCTCGTCGGCCCCCATGGCACCGGCCGCGCGCAGCCACAGCGGGTTGACGGAACGCACCCCCGCCCAGGCGTTGAGCACCATCGGGAACATCGCCGCGTAGCCGACGACCAGGACCGCGACCGTGTCGCCGAGCCCGAACCAGAGGATGAACACCGGCACCCAGGCGAGCGAAGGAATCGGCATCAGGGCGTTGACCAAGGGCAGGCAGAAGCTTTCCACCGCCCGCAGGCGTCCCATCAGAATGCCGAGCGGCAGGCCGATCGCGACCGCCAGCGCAAAGCCGGCGAGCATCCGTGACAGCGTGTAGAACGCGTGCCACAGCATGCGGCCGTCGGCCAGCATGTCGATGAGCGTGGCGGCGACCTTCGCGAGCGGCGGCAGCAGGGCCTTGGGGAAGATGCCGCTCCGCGCTGCCGCCTCATAGAGGGCGGCTGCCGCCAGCAGCGCCAAGGCCCCGCGGACGATCGCGCGCATGCGCTCCCTGCTCATGCCGCCATCATGCCCCAGCGCACGACCGTAAATTGCTCGAGCCGCCGGAACACCAGATTCTCCAGCACCAGCCCGATGGCGCCGATCACCACGATGCCGGCCAGCATCACGTCGGTGTTGAGGAACTCGCGCGCCCCGAAGATGAGCCAGCCGAGGCCCCAGGGCACCGCCGCCAACAATTCGACAACGACCAGGATGCGCCAAGCCTGCGCCAGGCCGAGCCGCAAGCCGGTGAGGATGTAGGGCAGCGCCCCCGGCACGATCACGTGACGAAACAGCCGCCGCGGATCGGCGCCCATCGCCTGTGCCGAGCGCAACCAGATTTCCTTGACCGCCTTCACGCCGGTCCAGGTGTTGAAGATGATCGGAAAGGCCGACACGAAGCCGACCAGCAGGACCGCCGAGACATTGCCCAGCCCGAACCACAACAGGAACAGCGGTGCATAGGCGATGCCCGGGATCGGCGCCGCGATGCTGACGAGCGGCAGCGCAATATCCTCGGCCACGCGCGAGCGTCCCATGGCGATTCCGAGCCCGATCCCGGCGACGGCGGCGAGAGAAAAGCCCGCCGTGAGGCGCAGCAGGGTCTCGGCGGCGTGGCGCGGAAGTATCCCCGCCAGCGTCAGCCGCACGAGCGCGGCGGCCACGTCCTCGAGCGGGGGGAACAGGCGCGCGGGAAATATCCCGAGATGCGCGGTGATCTCCCACGCGGTGGCCACCACCAGGAACGGCACTGCCGTGCGCGCCGCCGCGCGGGCGCGCGCCATTGCGCCTGATCGAGCGTTGAGAACGGTTGCTAGCATTGCGTGCCGCATTCTCGTTGGTCGAGACCAAGCCTATAGGCGCGCCAATCCGGCAAGCAAGCGCGGGCGACGCGGTTGAAGCGCCCGCGATACTGTCCTAAAGCCCACGGAGGTGCCGGCAGGGAAATCGGTTGAGGAGAGGACTATGGCAAAGAACACGCAAAAGATCGGCTGGATCGGCATGGGCCGCATGGGCTTTCCCATGGCGGAGCGCCTGCTCAAGGCCGGCTACGACCTCTCCATCTGGAACCGCACCCGCGCCAAGGCCGAGCCGCTCGCCGGCAAGGGCGGCAAGGTGGTCGACAAGCTTGCCGATCTCGCCGGCGTCGATGTGCTGTTCTCGATCGTGTCGACCGGCAAGGATCTCGAGGAGGTCTATTTCGGCAAGGACGGCGTCGCGAGCGGCGGGAAGCAAATGCCGAAAATCCTGGTCGACTGCTCGACCATCGCGGTCGAGGAATCCGCCGCCATCCGCGACCGCCTGCGCAAGCTCGGCAGCGACTTCGTGGCTTCGCCGGTGAGCGGCAATGCCAAGGTGATCAAGGCCGGCAAGCTCTCCGCGGTGGTGTCGGGGCCGGAGGCCGCCGCCCGCGCCGTGATGCCGATCATCGAAGTGTTCGCCCCGCAAGGCGTCGCCTATGTGGGCGAGGGCGAGCTCGCGCGCGTGTGCAAGATCGCCCACAATGTCATGCTCGGCGTCGTCATCGAGAACCTGATCGAGATCACGCTGTTGGCCAACAAGATGGGGGTGCCGCGCCATGCCTTCCTGTCGTTCATGAACAACAGCGTGATGGGCTCGATGTTCACGCGCTACAAGTCGCCGGCTTTGGTGAACCTCGACTGGACCACCACGTTCACGCCGGAATTGCTGCGCAAGGACCTCGATCTCGGGCTCGCGCTGGGGCGCGAGTGGGATGTCCCCATGCCGGTGACGGCCGCGACCCGCGAAGTGTTGCAGAGCCATTTCGGGGCCGCGACCTTGAAGCCCAAGCCCGAGGAATATCTGCAGAAGGATTTTGCCGCGCTCATGGAAACCATGGCGCTCGCCTCCGGCATGAAGCTTGAAAGCGAGAACAAGAACGTCCCGACCGGGCTCGAAGACTAGGGAGGCTCGCCGTGCTGAGCGCTGAGAACAACCGGCTGCTCACCGAGGTCGGCCCCGGCACGCCGATGGGCGACTACCTGCGGCGCTATTGGATGCCGGTCGCCGGCGCCACCGAGTTCGACCAGATGGCGATCAAGCCGATGCGGCTGTTGGGCGAGGACCTCGTCCTCTACCGGGACCGCGGCGGCACTTTCGGCCTCGTCGACCGGCAGTGCCCGCACCGGCGCGCCGACCTTGCGCAGGGCTTCGTGGAGGATCATGGCATCCGCTGCCACTATCACGGTTGGCTGATGGACGAGACCGGCCGCTGCCTCGAGCAACCCTACGACGACATCGCCAATCCGTCGGCGCGCCACAAGGAGCGCTGCCGCACGCGCGCCTATCCGGTCAAGGAAGCCGGCGGGTTGCTCTGGGCCTATCTGGGGCCGCAGCCGATGCCGGAGCTGCCGGTCTGGGAGCCGCTGACCTGGCCGAACGGCTTTGCCGAGATCGTGATCTCGGAAGTGCCCTGCAACTGGTTTCAGTGCCAGGAAAACTCCTGCGATCCGGTGCATTTCGAATGGATGCACGAGAACTGGTCGGCCCGCCTCAAGGGTGCCGACGGCCCCTATGCGCCGGCGCATCTCAAGCTCAGGTTCGAGGAGTTCGAGCACGGCTTCCTCTACAAGCGCGTGCGCGCGGGTGCGGACGAGACCGACGCCAACTGGACCATCGGCCGCGTGACGCTGTGGCCGAACGGCTTCTATCTCAGCGATCACTTCGAATGGCGGGTGCCGATCGACGATCGCAACACGCTCAGCGTCTCATGGTTCTACACGCGGGTGCCGCGCGAGCGCGAGCCCTACGTGCAAGGCCCGATTCCGACCTGGTACGGCCCGATCAAGGACGCGCAGGGCAACTGGATTTCGAGCCACGTCATCAATCAGGACATCATCGCCTGGGTCGGGCAGGGCACCATCGCGGACCGCAGCAAGGAGCATCTGGGCGCGAGCGACCTCGGCATTGCGATGATCCGCAAGCGCTTCTTCGACGAGCTCGCGGCGGCGGCCAAGGGCGCCGAGCCCAAGGGCATCATCCGCAACTCCAACGTGGCCAAATGCGTCGAATTGCCGAACATGGAGCGTTCGCGCTGCGTCGACGGCGTCACCTTGAAGGAATTCGAGGCTATTCCGATCCTCAAGGCGCGCCTCGAGGGCTTTCGCTGGCAATACGGCCAGCCGGCGGAAGTGCGGCGCGCCTTCGAGCAGGCGATCGGCATAGGTTCGCAAACCTAAAGAACAAAGTAAAATTCCCGTGCAGTGGGCGCGCGCGCGATAGTCATCGCGCATCGGAAGCATATATTCTTGGATGTGTCTTCGCGACTCGGGTGTGGCGGTGCCGCAGCCGCTTGTTGCGATCGCGAGCCGGGCCTGCGTTTGCAAACGCTTTGTTTGTGGGCGTTCCGTTTGTAAGCCTTCCGTCCAATGGAGAGGATTCATGCGGATTCAATCTCGACAGAGACTCAGCCCTGCCGGTGGATTGCCGAGTGTCGCGCTGGTCGCGCTGTTCGCGCTCACCGCCGCTCCGACGGCCCATGCTCAGTCCCCCGCGCTTACGGAGCTGCTTTCGGGCGTGGTGCACATGAAGACGTTCATCAATCCGGATGGGCGCACAACCCAGAATCTCGGGCGCGAGCGCGAGGGCTCGGCGGTCGTGATCGACAGCAACGGCCTCATTCTGACCATTGGCTATCTCATGGTCGAAGCGCACGCGGCCGAGGTGACGACCAATGACGGCCACGACGTGCCGGCCAATGTCGTCGGCTACGACAACCAGACCGGCTTCGGCCTGTTGCAGGCGACCGCCCCGCTCAAGGTGCAGCCGCTCGCTTTCGGCAAGTCCGCCGACCTCAAGGAGCGTGATGCCGTGGTGGTGGCGCCCTTCGGCGGCGCCGACAATGCCGCGCCCGCGGTCGTGGTCGCCAAGCGCGAGTTCGCCGGCAGTTGGGAATACCTGCTCGACCAAGCGATCTTTACCGCACCCCCGCATCCGGCCTGGAGCGGCGCGGCGCTGCTCAACCACGAGGGCAAGCTCGTCGGCATCGGCTCCCTGATCGTCGCCGACGCCAGCGGAAAGGGCGACCGCATGCCCGGCAACATGTTCGTGCCGACGGATCTGTTGCCGTCAATCCTCGCCGATCTCATGGTCAATGGCCGCATATCGGGCGCGGTGCGGCCCTGGCTCGGAGTCTCGACCGACGAGATGCACGGCCACCTGATGGTCAGCAGCGTGACCCCAGAGGGGCCGGCCGAGCGCGCCGGCCTGAAGCGCGGCGACCTGATCCTCGGCGTCAACGGCGAGCCGGTGAGCCATCTGCCAGACTTCTACCGCAAGCTCTATGCGCAAGGCGGCGCCGGCACCGTGATCCCGCTCGATGTGTTCAAGGACAACGAGAAGCAACGTATCGAGATCAAGTCGATCAATCGCCTCGATCACCTGCGGCTGAAGTCGTCGTTCTGAAGTGCGGACGGTGCGTTTGCCGCACCCACCGTGTGATGGCCGGGCTATGCCCGGCCATCACACCGGGACAAAACAATGTTCACCCTCTACAACGCGCCGCAATCGACCTGCAGCCAGCGGGTCCGCTTCGTGCTCAATGCCAAACGGCTCGCCTTCACGGAGGTGAAGCTCGATCTTCTGGCGGGCGACCAGCTCAAGCCCGACTATCTCAAGCTCAATCCGGGCGGCGTCGTCCCCACCCTCGACCATGACGGCAAGATCGTGATCGATTCCGCCGTCATCGGGGAATATCTGGACGAGGTCGCGCCGGAGGGGGAGAGTTTCACCCCGCCGACGCCGTTCGGCCGCGCCCGCATGCGGGCGCTCGTGCATTTCATCGACGAGGTGCCGGCGGCGGCGATCCGCGTGCCGACCTTCAACCTCGCCTTCCTGCCGCGCTTCGCCGCCATGAGCGAGCAGGATTTCGTGGCGTTCGCCGAATCAAAGCCGCTGCGCAAGGAGTTCATGTTCGCCATGGGGCGCAAGGGATTTTCCGACGCCGAGATGAAATCCGCGCTCGACCGCCTGGCGCGCACGCTCACCCGCATGGATGACGAGATCGGCAAGAGCGGCGGGCCCTGGCTCCTGGGCGCGCAGGCGACCCTGGCGGACATCTGCGTCATGCCCACGATCGTGCGCATGGCCGATCTCGGCCTCGACCCGATGTGGCGCGACAAGCCGCACATCGCGGCTTGGCTCGCGGCGATCCGCGCCCATCCGGCGTTCGCGCCGACCTATTATTTCGGCTCGCTGCTCACCGAGAAGTTCCCGCATGTGAAGGAGCGGGCGGCGGCGTGGGCTTGATCGTCAACTGCTGTGCTTGAATGACTTTGCCTTGGGGGGCGCCGTGAACACGGCGCGGCAGGCGGGGCTCAGGCGAATGCGCTGCTTGATCATGCAGGCCGTGATGCGGTCGACGTCGGGGACGAACTGGCTGCACAGCCGCATCGCGTCGGGCTGGCAGGCTTGCCGTTGCTCCGGCGTGCCCTGGGCGGAGGCCGGATCGCCCAGGAGGCCGAGCGCCAAGGTCGCGGCGCAGGCGAGGCCGAAGGCCGCGCTGAAGCCACACCGCGAGAACGACAAGACTGAATTGAGCCCGGCGGTTTTCATCTCTCAACCTGTTCCTTTCGGTCCAGCTCCTTGCAAACTGGACGGTTGGCGCTGTCGATGTCGATGAAGATCATGTCGGCGACGATGACGGCAAAGTCGGGGCCGTCACGATTGGCTTAGCTGGCGCTGCCGGATCGAGCGGATCAGCGGTGATGGTGGTGGCGGTGGGATGCCTTCCCGTGCGAGGGGCCCTTGATCGCGGCGCGGCAGGCCGCGCTCACCTGCGCCCGTTTCCGGCTCATACAGGCGCTGATTTTCGCGACATCCGGGATGAACTCGCTGCACAGCCGCATAGCATCGGGCGTGCAGGCCTGCTGCTGTTGCGCCGTGCCTTGCGCCGCCGCGAAGCCGATGGTCCAGACCAGGAGTGCGGCAGCGCCTGCCAGCGAAAACGATGAGACTTTGGTGAGCCGGGCATTTGTCATCGGAGAACGGTTCCTTTTGGCGATAAGAGCGGTAACGCGGTGTTTCTGCCCGCAGCCTGATGCTTCCAACTGAGGCGTTTTTTTGTCGGCGGAGCCGAGAAGGCATCAAATCAATATGCGTTCGCGATCGGCAGCTCCTCGGCCGGAAACAGCGTGATCACGCGGCAGCCTTTGTCGGTCACCACGACCTCCTCCTCGATGCGCGCCGCCGAATAGCCGTCCTTGGCGGGGCAATAGGTTTCGAGCGCGAACACCATGCCCTCCTTGATCTCGGTCGGGTGGGAGAGCGAGACCACTCGGCTGATGATCGGCCGCTCATGCAGCGCGAGCCCGAGCCCATGGCCGAATTGCAGGCCGAAGGCCGACATCTCGTCCGGGAAGCCGAAGTCCTGCGCCTTCGGCCATACGCTGCAGACTTGGTCCGTGCTCACCCCCGGCTTGATCAGGGCGATCGCCTTGTCGAGCCATTCGCGCGCCGTCTTGTAGGCGTCGTGCTGCACCGGCGTGGCGCGGCCGACATTGAAGGTGCGGTAATAGCAGGTGCGGTAGCCCATGAACGACTGCAATATGTCGAAAAAGGCCTGGTCGCCGGGGCGTAGCATGCGGTCGGTGAAATTATGCGGATGCGGATTGCAGCGCTCGCCCGAGATGGCATTGATCGCCTCGACGTCGTCGGAGCCGTGCCGGTAGAGGAACTCGTTTACCTTGGCCACGATATCGTTCTCGCGCACGCCGGGCTTGAGCTCTTCGTGAATGAGATGGTAGGCGCCGTCCACCATGGCGGCGGAGCGGTTGAGCAGCGCGATCTCGTCGATGTTCTTGATCTCGCGCGCCTCCAGCATGACCTGCTGGCCGTCGGCGACCTTGAGCCCGGCTTTTTCGAGCTCGAACATCATCGGCGGCTCGATGATATCGACCCCGATCGGCATCTTGTCGCAACCGGCTTCGCGGATGAGGGCGGCGATCTCCTCGGCATGGCGCTTCATCAGGCCGAAGGACGGCGAGACGGTGCCGCGCAGCCCGATCAGCCCGGCCTTGCAATTCTCCGGCTTGAGCCACGGCACGTAGAGCTTGTGATGCACGGCGGCGGAGCCGAAATCCCACAGGATCGGCTCGCCGTCGCGGGCGAGCAGCGCCCAGCGGCAGAGCTTGTCGCGCTCCCATTCGCCGATCTTGGTCGAGGTGATGTAGCGGATATTATTGACGTCGAAGACCAGGAGCGCGCCGAGATCGAGCCTGCCTGGGAGGCAACAATGCGGGACCATCTTCGCGACGACGTCCCGCGCGGCTGGCCCCTTGTCATCCACCCTGACGTAATAGGAGATTTCGGTCTGTGGCGGGAACTTGGAGACGCAGTCTGCATCGAGAACATGGATAAACGAAAGCCGATTGGTCGTACCGCTGAGGAGCTTGAGTCCGTGTTTCGTGAACTGCCCGATGCGACTTTTTGTTTCGATATAGGACACGCTCGCCAGGTGGATCTAACAATGACTGAAGCTTATCTCATACTGCGCGGGTTCGCGCCGAAGCTTAGGCAAGTTCACATCAGCGAGGTAAACTCGCGGAGCAAACATGACGCCCTTTCGTACTCTTCAATAGTGGCGTTTCGTGAAGTTGCACAGCTTATCCCCGAGCATGTGCCCGTCATCC
>DATDGG010000107.1:0-16043 GCA_036522235.1 Xanthobacteraceae bacterium | reverse complement strand
GACCATTTCGGAGATCAAGTCGGTTGGTCGGGAAGTGTCGAACGCGGCGGGCGAGATTTCCGCCAGCACGACCGATCTGTCGCAGCGCACCGAGGAGCAGGCCGCGAGCCTGGAGGAGACCTCGGCCTCGATGGAAGAGATGGCCGCGACCGTGAAGAAGAACGCCGAGAACGCCTTGCAGGCCAACCAGCTGACCTCGGGCTCGCGCGAGGTCGCCGACAAGGGCGGCCAGGTGGTGGCCAAGGCCGTCAACGCGATGGCGCGGATCGAGGAATCCTCGCGCAAGATTTCCGACATCATCGGGGTGATCGACGAGATCGCGCGGCAGACCAACCTGTTGGCGCTCAACGCCGCGGTCGAGGCGGCGCGCGCCGGCGATGCCGGGCGCGGCTTTGCGGTGGTCGCCTCCGAGGTGCGCAGCCTGGCGCAGCGCTCCTCGCAGGCCGCCAAGGACATCAAGGACCTGATCACCAATTCTTCGAGCCAGGTGCAGGAGGGGGTGGGGCTGGTGAACCAGGCCGGCACCTCGCTCACCGAGATTCTGGCCTCGATCAAGCAGGTCGCCGACATCGTGGCGGAGATCGCCTCGGCGAGCCAGGAGCAGTCGACCGGGATCGATCAGATCAACAAGGCGCTGACCCAGATGGACGAGGTGACGCAGCAGAACTCGGCCCTGGTGGAGGAGAACGCGGCCTCGGCCAAGACGCTCGAGCACCAGTCGGAGACGATGAACCAGAAGGTTGCGTTCTTCAAGCTCGACGAGCGGGCCGAGAGCCATGCGGTCAAGGTGCCGGCCGCGGCCGCGCCGGTGGCACGGCTCGCCGCCGCAGCGCCCAGGAAGGAGGCCGCGCCGATCCGCAAGCCCGCGCTCGCCGCCGGCAAGCGCGGCGGCGGACCGGTCGGCCGCATGCAGGCCGCCGTCGCCACCGCCATGGCCGAAGACCAGAACTGGGAGGAATTCTAGAATGCAGTCACCGCGCGCGGCGGCGGCGGTCCTGCCCGATTCGGGCGCTGCCGCGGCCGCCCCCCCACGGGAGTTCGCGTTCTCCAAGGGCGACTTCGAGTTCTTGGTGCGGCTCGCCTATGAGCGCGCGGGAATTTCGCTGTCCGACAGCAAGCGCAACCTGGTCTACGGCCGCCTGTCGCGGCGGCTGCGCGCGCTCGGGTTGACGTCGTTTGCCGCCTATCGCGCGCATCTCGAAGCAGACGCCAGCGAGATCGAGCGCTTCATCAACTCGATCTCCACCAACCACACGAAGTTCTTTCGCGAGACGCATCATTTCACTCACTTCCGCAGCAGCGTCGCGCAAACCTTCGCGCAGCAGGATCAGAAGCGCGCCGTGCGCCGGCTGCGCGTGTGGTCCGCCGGCTGCTCGACCGGCGAGGAGCCCTACACGATCGCGCTCGTGCTCAGGCGCGAGATCACCGACATTGCCCGGCACGACGTGCGGATTCTCGCCACCGACATCGATACCGACGTTCTCGCCAAGGCAAGTCAGGGCGAGTACGCGGCCGACGCGCTGGAAAGCATTCCCGACCCGTTTTGCCGCTATTTCCAGCCGGCCCAGGAAAGCAATCCGCCCACGGTCAAGATTGTCCACGACGTCCGTTCGCTCATTACCTTCCGGCGGCTCAACCTCATGGAAGCATGGCCGATGAAAGGTCCGTTTGACGCGATCTTTTGCCGGAACGTCATGATCTATTTCGACGGCCCGACCAAGTCCAAGCTCATCGAGCGGTTCATTCGGCTGATCAAGCCCGGCGGCTGGCTCTATATCGGGCATTCGGAGTCTCTGCTCGGATCGCATCCCGGCCTGCATCTGATGGGCCGCACGATTTATCGGAGGGATGCGTGACCGCGGAAAGTGCCACGCTGCGAAGCACGACCATCTCCGGAGAGGGGATCGGCGCGCCCGGCGAGGCCGGGGAGCGCGGATTCTACGATCCGATCACGGCGAGCTGGATGATCAAGGTCCTGCCGGGGCGATTCTACATCACCAAGCGGGCCGACGAGGTCATCGTCACCGTGCTGGGCTCGTGCGTCTCCGCCTGCATACGCGACGTCGAGACCGGGGTCGGCGGCATGAACCACTTCATGCTGGCCAGCGACGCGGCGGGAAAATGGGGCAGCGACCAGCAATCGACCCGTTACGGGAACTTCGCCATGGAGCGGCTCATCAACGAGCTGATCAAGGCCGGATGTCCGCGTGATCGCATGGAAGTGAAGGTGTTTGGCGGCGGCAACGTGACGGATACCAAGAACCAGATCGGCACGCAAAACGCCGAGTTCGTGTTGCGCTATTTGGAGGATGAGGGTCTTGCCTGCCAGGCGCGCGATCTGGGCGGGTCCTATCCCCGCCGCATCCAATATTTTCCCTCGACCGGACGGGTCGTGCGCAAGCTCCTGACCGGTGGTGATAGCGACCTGATCGCTCGCGAGGAGTCCGAATACGCAAAGGGGCTGACCACCAAGGCCACTGCCGGTGACGTTCAGCTCTTCAGTCCGATTAGGAGGCGGCCATGACGACACGCGTGCTCATCATCGACGATTCGGCGCTCATGCGTGGGCTGTTGTCCTCGCTGCTGTCGGAAGATCCCGACGTCGAGGTCGTCGGTGCTGCCCCCGACCCGCTGGTGGCGCGCGAGATGATCAAGGCCAACAATCCCGATGTCGTCACCCTCGACGTCGAGATGCCGCACATGGACGGGCTGACGTTCCTGCGCAAGATCATGACCTTGCGCCCGATGCCGGTCGTCATGATCTCGACCCTCACCCAGGCAGGTGCCGAGGTGACGCTGGAGGCGCTCGAAGCCGGCGCGATCGATTTTGTCGCCAAGCCCACGAGCGCGGTCGGACCCGCGATGGCGGCGCTTGCTGACGAGCTTCGCGCCAAGGTCAAGGCGGCCGCCAAGACGCGCCTGCGCGCCCGCCCGGCGCAGGCCGCGCCGCGCCAGCCGCAACGCCAGAAGCTCGATCGGCAGACCGGAAAGATCTTGATGATCGGCGCTTCCACCGGCGGCGTCGAAGCCTTGAAAACGCTGCTCATGGATATGCCGCCGGATTGTCCCCCGACGCTCGTGACCCAGCACATGCCGGAACGATTTACCGCCGCCTTTGCGAACCGGCTCAATCGCGAATGTCCGATGGCGGTCTGCGAGGCGACCGACCGGCAGCGTATCGAACCCGGTTGCGTTTATATCGCGCCCGGCGGCGCGCATCATCTCGAGCTCGCACGCGAAGGCACGGCGTGGATCTGTCGGCTCACCGACGCGGCGCCGGTCTCCGGGCATCGGCCCTCGGTCGATGTGCTGTTCCGCTCCGGCGCGCGCCTCGCCGGAACGAAGATCATCGGGGTGATCCTCACCGGCATGGGCAAGGACGGCGCCGAGGGGATGCTCGAATTGCGCAAAGCGGGCGGGCGGACGCTGGGCCAGGACGAGGCGAGCTCGCTCATCTATGGCATGCCGCGCGTTGCCTTCGAGCGCGGCGCCGTGGAGCGTCAATTTCCGCTGACCGAGCTCGCCGGCGCCATCGTGGATCGGTGCAGCGACCGGCCACCGGTGGGCGCGCACGTGTGAGGCAAGTCGGGCAAACGGCGCATCTGCGAAAGAGCGTCAGCGACTGGGAGAGAGAGCGAGAGATGCGTACGACCAACGACACCGAGGACATGGGAGCGACCGTGACACTGCCCGCCGTGGTGGATCTCGCGGCCGCCGATACGCTTCTGGTCACGCTGCGCGAAGCGCTGGTGGCGGACCGAAGCTGCCGCATCGACGGGTCCGGTGTGGAAAAGCTGATGCTGCCGGGCATCCAGGTCATCCTGGCCGCAATTCGCTCGAGCGCGAAGATGCGGGTTGTCAATCCGTCGGCGTCTTTCCGCGGCGCTTTCGAGGGAGCGGCGCTCTCCTTTAGCAACGACAACGAAGCGGCGCCTGTCCCCGATCAGGCCGCAAGCGACCATCCGCCGCCCGACGCGAGCGCGACACCAGCGCCTTCGCAGCCGAGCCCGGCGAGCGAAGCGCCAGCGGATGCGCGCCCGGCCGTCAAACGCATCCTCACCATCGACGATTCGAAAACGATGCGCGACATGCTCAGGCTGACGCTGGTCGACGCCGGCTATGACGTGTTGCAGGCGGTCGACGGCCAGGACGGCATCGAAGTGCTGCGCAAGGAGCGGGTCGATGTGGTGATCACCGACATCAACATGCCCAAGCTCGACGGCTACGGCGTCATTCGCCACATGCGCGCGGACGCGGGCTACGATGAAACGCCGATCCTGGTGCTGTCCACCGAGGGCGACCAGAAGACCAAGGAAATCGGACGCGATGCCGGGGCGACGGGTTGGCTGGTCAAGCCGTTCGACCCGGACCAATTGGTGGAAATTGTCAGGCAGGTTTCGCCTTGAGCGGCGGGCGCCAATAAGGGACTGGGGTCATGGCGAATTGGGATGAACTGAAGCAGACGTTTTTCGAGGAGACCAACGAGGGCCTCGAAGCAATCGACGCCGGCCTCACGGACATGCGTGACGGCGCCGAGTCCGAGGACACGGTGAACGCGGTCTTTCGCGCCATCCATTCGGTCAAGGGCGGCGCCGGGGTGTTCGGCTTCGAGGCGCTGGTCAATTTCGCGCACGTATTCGAGACCGTGCTCGACGCCGTCCGGCACGGCACCCTGTCGCCAGGCCCGGAAATTCTCGACACGCTGTTCAGCTCGAGCGACGTGCTGGCGGATCTGGTGGCCATGGCGAGGAACGGCCAGGAAGCTCCCGCCGGATATGGCGATGAATGCCGGGCCGCTCTCGAGCAGCTGATCGGGCAGGATGAGGAAGGCGGCGGCGAAGGCGACGCGGGGGACGACGGCTTCGCCGGATTTTCGTTCGTGCCGGTACGCTTTGACGATGACGCAGATGCGCCCGGCGAGCACTCTTTCTCGATCAGCTTTCGGCCGAAATCGGAATTGCTGTCGGATCACGATCCGCTGTTCTTGCTGCAAGAGCTGCGCACGCTCGGCGCGCTCGAGCTCACCGCTCAAGCCGATGCCTTGCCCTCGCTTGCCGATTTGTCGCCGGGCGTCAGCTATATCGGCTGGAGCGGAACGCTGCGCACGACCTGGACGCGGGAAGACGTCGAGCGGGTCTTCGCCTTCGTGGCCGACAAATGCGAGCTGGAGATCGTCGACCTGAATCCGCCGGCCAACGTTGCCGATGCGGCCGGCGCGGGCATCGCGGCCGCGGAGCCGCCGACCGACAGCGCGCCGGTGATCATGCCGGCGCCCGACCTGGTGCCGGCTGAGGAGCCGATGCCGGCCGCCGTCGAGGCTCAGGCCGAGCTGCCGCCCGCCGTCGCCGCCACCGGCGCGGCAGCCGCCAAGGAGACCCGCGCCCCGGTCATTTCGGCCGCCACCACCATCCGGGTAGAGCTGGAAAAGATCGACCGCGTCGTCAACATGGTCGGCGAGATCGTCATCGCCCAGGCCATGCTCGGCCAAGTCGTTCAGGAGCTTCCTCCCGATATCATGAACCGGGTGGCGCAGCGGATCGAGGATGTCTTTCATCACACCCGCGAGCTCAAGAACAGCGTGATGTCCATGCGCGCCCAGCCGGTTAAAACCGTGTTCCAGCGCATGACCCGACTTGTCCGCGAGCTTTCGGTCAAGACCGCGAAGAGAGTTCAGCTCGAGATGCAGGGTGAAAACACCGAGGTCGACAAGACCGTCATCGAGCGGTTGAGCGACCCGATCACCCACATCATCCGCAACTCGATCGACCACGGGATCGAGCTGCCCGCGGCGCGCGTGGCGGCCGGCAAGAAGGAAGCCGGCACGATCCGGCTCTCGGCCGAGCAGCGCGGCGGACGCATCGTCATCGAGATCAGCGACGACGGCGCCGGAATCAATTCCGAGCGCGTCCTGAAAAAGGCGCGCGAGAAGCGGCTCATCGCCCCCGACGCGGTGCCGAGCCCGGACGAGATCAACAACCTGATCTTCCTCCCCGGGTTCTCGACCGCCGAGGTCGTTTCCGATCTATCCGGCCGCGGCGTCGGCATGGATGTCGTCAAGCGCAACATTCAGGATCTCGGCGGCCGCATCACGCTCAAATCCGAGCCCGGCCGCGGCATGGCCATCGAGCTTGCCTTGCCGCTGACGCTCGCGGTCATGGACGGGATGATCGTGCGGGTTGCGCAAGAGACCTACGTCATGCCGATCTCGGCGATCGTGGAGTGCATTCGGCCGGCGCGCACCGACATACGGCCGCTGGTCGGCACCTGCGGGGCCCTGCAGATTCGCGGCAGCATCGTGCCGCTCGTCTATCTGGGCGACGTTTTCGACGTGCCGGGCTTCGTGCGCGACCCGTCCGAGTGCACCGTCATCGTCATCGAGGGTAGCGACCGGGCGCGGCTCGGGCTCGTGGTGGACGAGCTGTGCGGCCATCAGCAGGTCGTGATCAAGAGCATCGAAGAGAATTATGGCAGCGTTCCTGGAATCGCCGCCGCCACCATCCTCGGCAATGGGCGTGTCGCCTTCATTGTCGATATCGAAAAACTGTCGGAGTTGCTTGACAACGAATCTCGGTATTCGGCAGCCGCGCGCACCACGCAAACGGCGGCCTGAAGCATGATCCCGAAAAGTGGTGCCGTTTCGGAAGAGATCATGCGCGGAAAGTGACCCGGAGCCTGGAAATCCGTCCGCTTGCCTGTCAGGCGGATGAAGTGAGGAGTAAGCAAGATGCCTGTCGCCGCCGCTCTTAAGGTTCTCGTCGTCGACGATCAGCTCAGCATGCGGCAAGTGACCCGCATGGCGCTGGAGAAGATCGGCGTGCGCCTGATTCACGAGGCGGAAAATGGTCAGATCGCGCTCCAGAAAGCGACCGCCCAGCCGCTCGATCTCATCATTTCCGACTTCAACATGCCGGAATTGGACGGGCTCGGATTGCTGCGCGCGGTGCGCGGGCACCCGGCGGTCCGCAAGCTGCCGTTCATTCTCATCACCGGCCGAGGCGATCGCGAGCTCGTGGTCACCGCCGCCCAGGCTGGCGTCAACAACTACCTGGTCAAGCCCTTCACCGAGGCGATTCTTCGCCAGAAGATGGAGGAGGTGATGGGGAAGCTCTCTTAAAGCCCGGCGGAGCTCGGGCAAGTTTGTAACAACGAGGACATATCGTGGTACCGGAACGCAAGGCGGACGCGGATCAGGCTGATCTCCCGCTCCCCAAGCTTCTCGCCGCGTTGGCGAGCATCCTGCGGGATTCGACCGGCCGTTTTGAGGAAACGAGCGACCGGATCGCCCAGCTGGTGGTGGCGCGCGAAACCGGAAGCGGGGTCGACATCATCGTGGCGCTGCAGGAGTTCGACCGCTTGCGGCAAGACTTCGACGCCATCGAAGGCATCCTGGCGGGTTGCGCGCAGGTGATCGAGCGCCCGGCGGCAAACCAGGACGGCCAGCCGTTCCGCGAGGTTGTCGAAGAAGTTCCCGTCGTCGATTTCAAGAATCGGCTGGCCCGGCGGCTGGCCTGGGTATCGCAGGAGATGAGCACGGCCGATGCGCCGTTCGTCGAGGAGGCGATCTTCTAGAATCGTCCGCCCGAAGCGGCCTATGCACATTCTCCGAGGCCGTTCGCAATCAGTCATTAAGCATTCTTCCCTAAACCTTTGGTTGGGGAAACTCACGCCAGCGCAACCGCGCTGATCGGACCGCCATGCGAAAACTGGGACTCGGTCGCCTCCTGCGACTCGTCGTGCTTTT
The DNA here is from genome assembly GCA_036522235.1 of Xanthobacteraceae bacterium. Taxonomy (GTDB): domain Bacteria; phylum Pseudomonadota; class Alphaproteobacteria; order Rhizobiales; family Xanthobacteraceae; genus VAZQ01. The sequence continues at coordinate 8,302 of DATDGG010000107.1, read as the reverse complement.
GCCGCTTCTGGCGATGATGTCGTTTGGCCTCGTCCTCGTGGTCGAGACCCTCAATGCCTATCGCGAAGTCGAGCATCTCTCGTCGCTCGAGCAGCTCGTTTCCGCCGCCGCCGCGCTCACCATCAAGGCCCTCAACGTGGAATCGATCGCGACCCAGGCCTATGTGCCTTCCGGATCGGAGACGCAGCGCGCCGCCATGCTCGCGGCGCGGCCGGTTTCGGACGAAGCCATCCGTTCGTTCAAGAGCGCCGCCGCTTCGGCCGGCCTTGACGATCCCAAGGCGATTGGAATCGTCAGCGATATCGAACGGCGTCTGGGTGCGCTTGAGAATTTTCGCAAGCAAGCGGACGCGCGGACGCTCCCAGGCCGGGCCGCGGGGGATATGCTGCAGCCCATAACGACCGGTCTTGCCGAGCTGTTCCAGCGCATCGCGACCTTGATCAACGACGATAGGCTGAGCGAGCTGCTGCTCGGGCTGCATGCGATCATGCAAATGAATGATGGGCAGCGGATCGAGGCGGGCCGCATCGATGTCGCGCTGCGGACCGGCCCGATCGATGCCGCGACCTACCAGCTCCTGCTCACCGGCCTCGCCAAGCAATCGATATTCGGCAAGCAGTTCGACGACTTCGGCCCCGCGCCCGTGCGCGAACGGCTGGCTGCGTTCGCTGCCGGACCCGACGGCCGTGCCATCGAGGCCTTGCGTCCAGCGTTCTTGGCGGCGGCCACCGGCGCCAAGGTGAGCGAAGCCGACGTTGATCGCTGGCGCGCCGCCATGGTGGCGCGCAATACGGTCTGGTCGGCGGCGGTCGGCACCACGCTGGAGTCGCTGACCTCGACCACGCTGGCGCTGCAAACGGGCGCGCGCTGGCGCCTTGTCATTTATCTCGCTACCTGCGTCCTGTCGGTCGTGTTGGTCATGGTCATGAATGGCGCGGTGCTCGGCCTGGTCCGCGGGCTGCTCGGCGACTTGACACATGCCATGCAGGAGCTCGCCCAGGGCAGGCTCTCGGTCCACGTGCCGGGCCGCGAGCGTTCCGACGAGATCGGCGTCATGGCGAAGACGGTCGAGATATTCAAGCAGAACGCCATCGCGATGCGCAGGATGGAAGAGGAGCGGGGCGAGCAGAAGGAACGCGCGGAAGCGGAAAAGCAGGCGGCTATCCATCAGCTTGCCGATGCCTTCGAGGCCGAGGTTCTGGGCGTGGTGCGCACGGTCGCGGCCGCCGCGGCGCAGCTGCAGGCGAACGCCAACCTTATGAATGCGGCCGCGAGCGAGACCGACCGCCAATCCCGGCTGGTGGCCGGCGCGGCCGAGCAGTCGATCGACAATGTACGGACGGTCGCCACCGCGGCCGACGAATTGGCGAAATCCATCGACGAGATCGGGCAACAGGCGGGCGCGGCCACCAAGGTGGCGGCGAGCGCAGTGTCGCAAGCCGGCACCACCACCGAGATGGTGCAGGGCCTGGCGGCGGCGGTCGAGCGCATCGGCGAGGTCATCGAGCTGATCAGTGCCATCGCGTCGCAAACCAACCTGCTGGCGCTCAACGCCACCATCGAGGCCGCCCGGGCCGGTGTGGCCGGCCGGGGCTTTGCGGTGGTGGCGGCCGAGGTCAAGAACCTGGCGTCGCAGACCGCGAAAGCGACCGAGGACATCACATCGCAGATCAATGCAATTCAGGGCGGGACCAACGAGGTCGTCGCCGCCATCCAGATGATCAGCGGCACGGTGCGTGAGACCAACGCGATCTCGGCCGCGATCGCCTCGGCGGTGGAGCAGCAGAACGCGACCACTGCAGAGATTGCGCGCAATGCCGACCAGGTCGCGCAGGGTTCGCGCGACGTCTCCTTGAATATCGGCAGCGTGAGCCAAGCCGCTGCCGACACCGGTCGCGGCGCCAAGGATATCCTGCAGGCGGCGGTGGAGCTGACCCGGCAGGGCGAGGCGCTGCGCGTCGGCGCCGACGCATTCATCGCGCGGGTGCGGGCGGCTTAAGCCGCGATCCCGAAAAGGCCTGCCCCGCGAAGGCGGGAGTCATGCTCCAACAAAAGTGAGCTACCGCGAGCGGAACAGCTCGTTGAACGCCGTCTGCATTTTCTTCTGCCGCTCGGTCGAGGAAATGGTGACGATGACATTCTTCTGCGCCAGTACATCGATCACGCCCGGCGGGTTGGTCTCCACATCCGTTCGGGTCGGCAGCCGGCCGCGCTTGGTCAGGAACTGCTCGGCTTGCCGGCTCAGCATGAAGTTGGCGGCCAGCTGCGCCGCATTGGGATGCGGCGCCTGGCTCGCCACGCCGACCGAGCCGAAGGCGAGCCCAACCGGATCGAGCGCCCAGAAATCGGTCGGCGCGCCCGCCAGCAGGACATTGATCGTCAGTCCCACATAATTGTTGAGCGCGGCGGCGTATTCGCCGGCGCCGACCGAGCGCGCCACCACCAGATGGCCGTCGACCACGACCGGCTTGAGGGTGGCGACGATGTCCTGGACGAGCTTGCGCCCGCGCTCCTCGCCATAATAGGTGAACATCCCGCTCAGCCATTCGGAATCGGTAGCGTCGATCGCGACCTTGCCGGCCCATTCCTTGTGATTGAGGAATTCCTCGTAGGTCTTCGGCAAGTCGGCCTTCTTGACCAGATTGGTGTTGTAGGCGGGCGCGTTATAGTTGCCGTAGACCCCGTACCAGCGGCGGTTGGGGGCGCGCGCCTGCGGGATCAGGTTCTTGGCTTCCCCCGGCTCGAATTGCAGCAGCACCTCGTCGGGCAGCCGATAGACCGGCGTGGTGGCCACCAAGTCCCAGGTCCGCTGGCGCGCCCGGTATTCGATCGCGATGCGCGCCAGGATGTTGGCGTCCGACGAGCGCACGTAATTGACCTTGATGCCGCTTGAGTCCTGGAAGAGCTGCCAGAACGGCAACGCCTCCTCTTCATTCATCGAGCCATAGACGGTCAGCTCGCCTTCGGCTTTGGCGGCGACGGCGAGGTCGGGAATCATCCAAGACGGCGGCTGCGATTGCGCGACGGCGAGCGGCGGGAAGACCAGCATGCTCGCGGCAAGCAGGCTCGCGGTGATCGCGCAAGTCACCGGCTTGAAATGGTGCAGCACGGCATCCTCCCATCATTGGTTCAGTCGCGGGCAGAGATTAGTTGATCTCAGCGAAGCGCGCGAGGGTCGACCCCAGGCCGCGTCAGACATTGGGTCTGGCGCTCGACTTCGGCCAGCGCTTGCGGCTGTGCTTGAGGCCGAGACCCACCATCAGGGCGGCCATCCGGATCGGCGCGCCGATGCCCTCCACCACCGGCACGCCCAGCTCATTGCTCAGCCAGTCGGGCTTCAGGTGGACCGGGCATTGGGTGATGCCGTGCACCACGATCACATCGGCCCCATCCTGGTCGATCAGCGAGCGCGCGGCGGCTATGAAGTTCGCGATCATCGTTTCCTTGTTGTCGCCGATGTCCTTCAGCTTGAACCCGGAGGCGCGGCGGCCGGCGATCCACGGCTCCATGCCGAAGTAGCGGGTCTGCGTGATCTGCCGCGGGATGACCGACTCGTGGTAGCAGATGATCCCGAAACGATCGCCGAGCTGAGCCGCGATGTGGAACATCGCCTCGCACGGGCCGATGATCGGGATATCGACCAGCGAGCGGCCGCCGTCGACCCCGAGATCGAGCGTACCAAGCGGCACCGCGGCATCGTAGCCCTCGCGCTCCGCCTGCAGATATCCGGCGTGATAGTAGGGCGCCACCAGCTGGATCTCAGCCGGCCCGAGCCCGCCGAACGGCGCCGGCGGGACCGACACGATGCCGACCTCCACTTCGGCCGAGGCGTAGCTCTTGGCCACCTGCTCGCGGAGCGCGCGCTCCTCGCTCGGATAGTCCCCGATGATGAATGCGATGCGGATCATCGTGTGGTCCCCCTGCGCGTTGCCGGCGACCCTATCACCCTGGCCGCGGCCGAGCGAGGCGCTCGCTCGCTGCCTGGCGCCAAGCCTGCCCTGCGCGATGCCTTTCGGCGACGCCGGAGTTTCGCTACAACGATCCATCCGATCGCACGAACCAAATAACAGGATCGGGAGGAAGCGCGATGATCATCAAGGAATTCGACATCGAGCCTTGCACCATGCGCAAGGAGGATCCGACTTGGCGCTTCGCCTTGGCGGCGAGCCCGGTGACCGAGGGGCACGTGGTTCGCATCGCCGGCGAAGATGGCGCCGAGGGCTTCGGCTATGCGTCCGCCACGCCGCACATGGGTTCCATTGCGGATACGCTCAAGGCCGAGCTCGAGCTGTTCCGCCCGCTCGTGCTCGGGCGCGACGCGCGTGGCATCGAGGCCCTGCTGGCTGCCCTCGACCGCAGCCTTCGCGGCGCCCCGCAAGCCAAGGCGGCGATCGACTGCGCGCTCCACGACCTCAATGCGCGTACGCTCGGCGTGCCGCTGAACGTCCTGTTCGGCGGTGCGGTGCGCGATAGCGTCGCGATCCTGCGCATCCTCGCCATCAAGACGCCGCAGGAGATGGCGGCCCAGGCGCAGAAGCTCGTCGATCACGGCTATCGCTACCTCAAGATCAAGGTGCACGGCCATGTCGAGGAGGATGTCGCCCGCGTGGCGGCGATCCGCGCCCAAGTCGGCGACGACGTTCACCTGACCATCGATGCCAACCAATCCTACACGCCCAAGGACGCGATCACCGCGCTCAACCGCATGGCCGAGCACCGCATCGATCTGGTCGAGCAGCCGGTCGCGGCGGACGATTTCGCCGGTCTTGCGCTCGTCACCCAATCGGTGCCGATCACCGTGGAGGCCGACGAAGCGGCGGGCTCGCTGCGCGAGATATTCGAGCTCGTCTCCAAGCGCGCCGTCGATGCGGTCAGCTTGAAAATTCCCAAGCTCGGAGGCTTACGCAATACGCTCGCCGCCGCGCGCTTGTGCGAGGCCGCGCACGTCAAGCATCGGCTCGGCGCCGCCGTCGGCAGCCGCCTCCTGGCCGCGCAGGCCCTTCACCTCGCCTGCGCGCTGCCTGGCGTCGACTATGCCTGCGAGCTCGGCGAGTTCGATCGCCTGCTCGATGATCCCTTCACGGGTCTCGAAGTCGAGGGCGGCGTGCTCAAGCTGCCCGCCGGGGCAGGCTCGGGCGTGCGTTTGCTTCACCCCGCAGGCGATGCCAAGAAGGCGCGCAGCGCCTAAGCAAAAAAAGTCGCAACGGAGGACGAACACAGTGCCCAAACATGCTTCCTCGGGACAATACGCGATCGTCGGCCTCGGTGTGGTCGCCGGTCCGCAGCCAGACCATTCCGAGCGGATGGTGGCGGCGGAAGCGGCGCGCCTCGCCGTCGCGGATGCCGGCCTGACCCCGAAGGATATCGACGGCGCCATCGACCTGCGCCGCACCGGCGGCGGCGGCGATCGCGCCAGCTACGTGGACGCCTATTCGCGCCTGCTCGGTCTCAACAATTGCTTCTACTTCGTGGTCGGGCGCGGCGGCGCGCTGGCCGGCCTCGGGATCGCGACCGCGCTGTCGTTCCTCGACCGCGGTATCGCCAACTATATCTGCATCATGGGGGCGGTGACCGATTGGTCGCAGGCGCAGGAATCGCGCAAGGCCGGGCATCGCGGCATGGCCCATGGCGAGAAGGCCGGCTATTGGGGCAAGGCGCTCGGCGACCTGCGCGCGGTCAGCCACCACAGCTGGATGGCGGCGCGGCACATGGCGGTCTACGGCACCACCAGCCGGCAGCTCGGCGCCATATCGGTGGCGGAGCGTGCCTGGGCCTGCAAGAATCCCGAGGCCAAGATGTACGGCCGTCCGATCACCATCGAGGACCATCAGAATTCGCCGCTGGTGGCGGAGCCCTACCATCTGCTCGACATCAGCCTGGTTTCCGACGGCGGCATAGCCTTCATCCTCACCACGGCCGATCGCGCCAAGCACTGCCCCAAGCCCCCGGTCTATGTGCTGGGCCAGGGCTTCGGCGAAGTCTCATCGGAACTGTGGTGGGACAAGAAGAATTTCACCCATATGGCGGTGCCGCGCGCCAAGCAGCAGGCATTTGGGCAGGCCGCGCTCGAGCTCGCCGATGTCGACTGCGTTCAGTTCTATGACTGCTTTACCGCCGAGGTGCTGTTTCAGCTGGAGGACTACGGCTTCTGCCGGAAAGGCGAAGGCGGCGCCTTCGTGGAATCGGGCGCCATCGGTCCGGATGGCAGCATCCCGGTCAATACCAGCGGCGGCTTGCTCTCCTGCTATCACCTCGGCGATCTCACCGGCATGGCGGAGGCGATCCGCCAGATCCGCGGCGAGGCCGGCGCGCGGCAGATCGAGGACTGCAACGTCGCGATGACGACCGGGCATGGCGGAGAGCTGATCTCTCCCGGCATGTGCTCGATCCACACGTGCACGCTACTGGGGAGGCATCCGTGAGCAGCGATCAGAACGTCATCGTCAGCAATGCGCCCTGGAAGAAGCCGCTGCCCAATATCGACAAGGACAACGAGCCTTTCTACGAGGGGCTCCGCCGCCACAAATTCCTGCTCTGGCGCTGCAAGACATGCGGCGCGTCCTACTGGCCGAAGGCCTATTGCCAGAACCATGAGAACGCGCCCTTCGCCGCCAATATGGAATGGGCGGAGTCGAGCGGGCGCGGAAGGATTTTCGCTTTCAACCGCCACCACATGGCGTTCCATCCCGCCTTCCAGGATGAAATCCCATATGTCTATGCGCTGATCGAGCTCGACGAAGGGCCGCTCGTCTCCTCCACCTTGGTCGGTCCGCGCCGCCCGAAAGACGTCTACGACATCGGCCAGATCGTCGAGGTCGTCTACGAGGATCATCCGGCCGAGGGTTTCTCGCTGCCGCGCTTTCGCATCGTCGGATGACGAACCCTGAAAGCGCGGTCCGGGCGTTGCTGCGGCCGCGCGCGATCGCGCTGGTCGGGGTTTCGCCCAAGGGCGGCGCCGGCGCGCGCATTCTGGAATCCAACGCGCGCTTCGCCCGAGCAGTGCCGACCTGGCCGGTCAATCCCAACTACGCGGAGATCGGTGGACAGCGCTGCTACCGCGCGCTCGCCGACCTGCCCGAGCGACCCGATTGCGTGGTGGTCTCGGTTCCCGCGGACGCGGTTCTCGGTGTGGTGGGCGAAGCTATCGCGGCCGGCATTCCGGGCGCGTTCATCATCTCCGAAGGCTTCGCGGATGCGGCCAATGATGCGGGCCGGGGATTGCAAGCGCGGTTGGTCGAGCTCACCCGCGCCGCCGGCATGGCGGTCGCCGGCCCGAACTGCATGGGCATTGCGAGCCTTCAATACGGCTTTGCCGCCACCATGGCGGACCTGCCGGCGCAGGCAACGGCGGGCGGCATCTCGCTCGTGTCGCAAAGCGGCGGGCTGCTCAATGCCTTCGCCGAGCTCACCGCCAACCGCGGCATCGGCATCAACTATCTGGTCTCCAGCGGCAACGAGGCCGGGCTCGAAATGGCGGACTACATCGCCTACCTGGCCGACGATCCGGCCACCCGCGTCATCGCCTGCATCATGGAGGGCGCCAAGGATGGGCGGCGTTTCCGCGCCGCGGTCGAGGCGGCGGTGCGCCGCAAGCCGATGGTCGTGCTCAAGCTCGGCCGCAGCGAATTCGGCCAACGCGCCACGCTCGCCCATACCGGAACGCTCGCCGGCCGGCATGAGGCCTTTGCGGCACTGTTCCGGCAGAACGGGGTCGCGCTGGTGGATTCGGTCGACGCTCTGGTGGAGACCGCGGCGCTGTTCGATCTCGCGCCCCTGCCGCGAGGCGATCGCGTCCTGATGATGACGGTCTCGGGCGGCGCGACCTCGCTGATCGGCGACCTGGGCGAAGCGGCCGGCATCAATTTTCCGGCGATAGGCGAGACCACCAATCGGCGCATACAGGAGATTCTCGGTGTCGAGCGTGCCTTCGGCAATCCGCTCGATACAGTGGGCCTGCCGCGGCTGCGCCGGGACGGCAAAATCTCGCAGGTGCTGCGGGCGCTTCTGGACGACGACGGCATCGACCTCATCGCGCTGGTGCTCGGCATGCGGGCGGACGGCTGGGATTCCCATCAAGAGCTGGTCGATCGTCTGGCCGCGGCGGCGCGCGAAGCCGAGAAGCCCGTGCTGCTCGTCTCCTTCATGTCCAACAGCCTGACCCGGCATTGGCGCGGCTATGGGCGGGCGAACGGCCTGCCGCTGGTTGAGGACCTGGAGTGCGGCCTCAAATCGATCCGCCATCTGGTCGATTACGCGGCCTTCCGGGCCCGCAGCGCCGAGCCGCGCCCGCCTGACGCCAGGC
>DATDGG010000106.1:0-13448 GCA_036522235.1 Xanthobacteraceae bacterium | reverse complement strand
GTGGCGCTCGCCGCGAAGGATTTGCGGCGACTCATTGGGCGCCTGGGGCCGAGTACGCGAATCGAGATTGGATCGTAGCCCGCATGAGGGCGTTTACGCCCGTCTTCGACGGGCTATGGAGCGCAACGTAATGCGGGTCGGCGGTCCCGCATTGCGCTTAAGCTCCATGCGGGCTACGGCCTTTCGCCGAAAATCGCTGTGCCGATCCGCACATGGGTCGCCCCGAACGCGATCGCGATGGCGAAGTCGGCGCTCATTCCCATGGAGAGCAGGCGCAAGCCGTTGCGCCGCGCGATCTGGGCGGTGAGGGCGAAATGCGGCGCGGGCGGCTCGGCAAGCGGCGGCAGGCACATGAGGCCGGCGATCGAAAGCCCGTGGGTTTCGCGGCAGCTCGCCAGAAACGCGTCCGCCTCCTGCGGCAGGACGCCGGATTTCTGCGGCTCGCCGCCGGTATTGATCTCGACGAACAGAAGCGGCGCGCGGTCTTGGCGGGCGATCTCCCGGGCGAGCGCCTGGGCGAGCGAAGCCCGATCGACCGAATGAATGGCGTCGAACAGCGCCACCGCCTCCTTGGCCTTGTTGGATTGCAGAGGCCCCACCAGATGCAGCTCGGTCGCGGGATATTGCGCCCGCAAGGCCGGCCACTTCGCGCTCGCCTCCTGCACCCGGTTCTCGCCAAAGACAGGCTGGCCCGCCGCCAGCAACGGCGCGATCGCACCCGCCCCGAAGGTCTTCGATACCGCGACCAGCGTCACCTCGGCCGCCTCGCGCCGCGCTTTGGCGCAAGCCTCGGCGATCTCCCGGCGCACGGTCCTGAGCCGGGCAACCGCGTCATCCATCTCAGTTCCCGTCACCGTCATCTCACCCCCGCGGTTGACCGGTGCGCGCCTTTCATGGCCTAACTCGGCCCGACCCGGCAGCCGGATTGAACGATTCCACAATGACCACCGAACGCTACAACGCCCGCGACAGCGAGACCCGTTGGCAGAAGATCTGGGACGACCGGGCCGTCTTCGCCACCCGCAACGACGATCCGCGTCCAAAATACTACGTGCTGGAAATGTTCCCCTATCCGTCCGGCAAGCTCCATGTTGGCCACGTGCGCAACTACACGATCGGCGATGTGGTGGCCCGCTACAAGCGCGCCACGGGGTTCAACGTGCTGCATCCCATGGGCTGGGATGCCTTCGGGTTGCCGGCCGAGAACGCCGCCATCGAGCGCAAGGTGCATCCCAAGACCTGGACGGCCGGCAATATCGCGATCATGAAATCGCAGCTCAAGCTGATGGGCCTGTCGATCGACTGGGATCGCGAGATCGCCACGTGCGATCCCAACTATTACAAGCACCAGCAGAAAATGTTCCTCGACTTCTGGCGCGCTGGCCTCGTCGAGCGCAAGAACTCGAAGGTCAACTGGGACCCGGTCGAGCAGACGGTGCTCGCCAACGAGCAGGTCATCGAGGGGCGTGGCTGGCGCTCGGGCGCCGTGGTGGAGAGCCGCGAGCTGACCCAATGGTTCTTCAAGATCACCGCGTTTGCACAGGACCTGCTCGATTCCATCGACCGGCTCGAGCGCTGGCCCGACAAGGTGCGGCTCATGCAACGCAACTGGATCGGCCGCTCCGAAGGCCTGCTGATCCGCTTTGCGCTCGATCCCGCCACCACGCCCAACCGCGAGAGCGAGCTCGACATTTTCACCACCCGGCACGACACGCTGTTCGGCGCCAAGTTCATGGCGCTGTCGCCGGATCACCCGCTTGCCAATGCGGCCGCCGCGAAAGACCCGGCGCTCGCCAAATTCATCGCCGAGTGCAAGCGCCACGGCACCGCGCAGGAAATCATCGACAAGGCGGAAAAGCTCGGCTTCGACACCGCGATAAAGGCCATTCATCCGTTCGATCCGGCCTGGAAGCTGCCGATCTATGTGGCGAACTTCGTCTTGATGGACTACGGCAGCGGCGCGCTGTTCGGTTGCCCGGCGCATGACGCGCGCGATCTCGAATTCGCCAACAAATATGGCCTCGGCAATGTTCCGGTGGTGTGCCCGCCCGGTCAGGACCCGAAGACGTTCGTCATCACCGACACCGCCTATGACGGCGAAGGGCGCATGATCAACTCGCGCTTCCTCGACGGCATGACGATCGCGGAGGCGAAGGAAGAGGTTGCACATCGGTTGGAAAAGGAGAGCGCGGGCAACCGGCCCGTTGCCCAACGCCAGATCAACTTCCGCCTGCGCGACTGGGGCATATCGCGGCAGCGCTATTGGGGCTGCCCGATCCCGGTGATCCATTGCGAGACCTGCGGGCCCGTGGGCGTGCCGGAGGCGGAGCTGCCGGTCACGCTGCCGGAGGACGTGGCGTTCGATCGGCCCGGCAATCCGCTCGACCGGCATCCGACCTGGAAGCATGTCGCCTGCCCGAAATGCGGCAAGCCGGCGCGGCGCGAGACCGACACCATGGACACGTTTGTCGATTCGTCGTGGTATTTCGCGCGCTTCACCGATCCCTGGATCAGCATCGCGCCGACCGACCGCGCCGCGGTCGACGCCTGGCTGCCGGTCGACCAATATATCGGCGGCATCGAGCATGCGGTCTTGCACCTGCTCTACAGCCGCTTCTTCACGCGCGCCATGCAGGCCACCGGCCATGCCGGGCTCGACGAGCCGTTCGCCGGCCTGTTCACCCAGGGCATGGTGGTGCACGAAACCTATCGGGCCGCCGACGGCAATTATGTGGAGCCGGCCGAGGTACGCATCGAGTCGCAGGGCGAGGCCAGGCGCGCGGTATCGGCAGCGACCGGCGAGCCGATCGAAATCGGCCCGATCGAGAAAATGTCGAAGTCCAAGCGCAACACCGTGGGCCTCGACGAGATCGCCGGCACCGCCGGCGCCGACACGGCGCGCTGGTTCATGCTGTCGGACTCGCCCCCCGATCGCGACGTGATCTGGACCGAAGAGGGCGCGCAAGGCGCCTTGCGCTTCGTGCAGCACCTGTGGCGCCTGATCAGCGATGCGGCCAGCATCGCGGCCCCCGCCGACGCGCCGCGCCCCGCCGATTTCAGGCCGGCCGCGCTGGCGTTGCGCAAGGCTGCGCACCGGGCGCTCGCGCGCGTGTCGGAGGACATCGAGCGCCTGCGCTTCCACGTCTGCGTGGCTCATATCTACAAATTCGCCAATGCGTTCCAGACCTCGCTGGCGGAGCTCGAGGGTGAGCCAATGGCCGACTATCGCTGGGCGGCACGGGAAGCGGCCGGCATTCTGGTGCGGCTGTTCCATCCCATGATGCCGCATCTGGCCGAGGAGTGCTGGGCGGTACTCGGTTATGCCGACCTGGTGGCCAAAGCGCCTTGGCCCACGCTCGAGGCTGATCTCCTCCAGGAGAACACCGTCACACTTCCGGTCCAAATCAATGGCAAGAAGCGCGCCGATGTCACGGTGGGGCGGGACGCGAAAAACCCAGAGATTGAGGCTGCCGTTCTGGCACTCGATGCGGTAAAACGTGCGCTCGACGGCAAGCCGCCAAAGAAAGTGATCGTCGTCCCGCATAGGATCGTCAATGTGGTGGCCTGAATGGGGTGGCCTGATGGGGTGGTCTGATCGAAAGCGTGTCGGCGAGCGCCTCGCTGGCGTGGCGGTGATCTTGGGGGTCGCCGGGAGCGTCGGCGGATGCTTCCAGCCGCTCTATGCCGACCACTCGCTCGACGGCGGGCCGAACTTGCGCGCCGCCATGGCGGCCGTGGACGTCAAGCAGATCGATGCCAACAAGGGCAGCGACGAGGCGCGCCTGGCGGTCGAGATCCGCAATTCCTTGATCTACGATCTCACCGGCGGCGGCCCGGCCCCGCGCCCCGTTTACAGCTTGGTCGTCAGAATAAGCCCGACGGTGGCGGACATCATTGTCGACACCACGACCACCCGACCCGCCATCGAGGACTACGGCATCAACGCGACCTACACGCTCACCGAAATCGCGTCCGGCAAGCAGGTGGTCGGCGGGCAGACCTTCGCCCGCGTCTCCTATGACATCCCGGGCCAGGAGCAACGCTTTGCCCGCATGCGAGGCTTGCGCGACTCGGAGACGCGCGCCGCCAAGGTCATCGCCGACAATATCCGCACGCGGCTTGCGTCCTATTTCGCGGCCGGGACCTGATGGCCTCGGACCTGACGGTCTCCTGATTGCATTGATCGGCGCGGAACCCGCATGACGGCGCTCAAAGCCGGCCAGGTCGACGCCTTTGTGGCGCGTCCCGATCCGAAGCGGCCGGTCGTTCTCGTCTTCGGTCCCGATGCCGGGCTGGTACGCGAGCGCGCGGAAGCGCTGATTCGCGGCGCGGTCGACGATCCGCGCGACCCCTTCGCGCTGGCGCGGCTCTCGGGCGACGAGCTCGCCACCGAGCCGACGCGGCTGGTCGAGGAGGCCAATACGATTCCCCTGTTCGGGGGCCGGCGCGCCGTCTGGGTCAAGGCCGGGAGCCGCAACTTCGCTCCCGCTGTCGAGGCCCTGCTGGCGGCGCCCTCGCCCGACTGCCGCGTGGTGATCGAGGCCGGCGACCTCAAGCGCAACGCGCCGCTGCGCGCCATTTGCGAGCGTGCCGCCAACGCGGCCGCGCTCCCGTGCTACGCCGATGCCGAACGTGAGATCGAGCGCCTGATCGAGGAGGAGATGCGCGAAGCGGGGCTCACCATCGCGCCCGACGCCCGCGCGGCGCTGGCGCCGCTCATCGGCGGCGACCGGCTCGCTTCGCGCAGCGAAGTCCGCAAGCTCGCGCTGTTCGCGCGCGGCCGCGAGCGGGTCGAGCTCGACGATGTCATCGCGGTCGTCACCGATGCGTCTACTTTGGCGCTCGATGCCTTGATCGATGCGGCCTTCGCGGGCCGAACCGGCGAGGTCGAAAGCCAGTTCAACAAAGCGCGCACCGGCGGCACCTCGGCAGGCACCATCATTTCGGCGGGATTGCGCCAGACCGCCACGCTGCACAAGGCGCGGCTCACCATCGAGGCCGGCCAGACCATCGCGGCAACGCTCGACACGATGGCGCCGCCGGTCCATTTCAGCCGCCGCGCTCTGGTCGAGGCCGCGCTCAAAAGCTGGACCGCGGTGCGCCTGGAACGCGCCATGATGCAGTTCGCCGACGCGTCGTTTGAAGCGCGCCGCATGGCGGACCTGGCCGACACGATCGCGCAGCGCGTGCTGCTGTCGCTCGCCGTGACGGCGCGCCGCGCCGACCGGTCCTGAACTCTAGCCTCGTCGCGATGCCTGATCCTTGCCGAAGGCCGGTACCCACTTTTCCAGCCGCCGGATCACCTCGTCGAGCTGCTCGACGGCGCGATAGCGAATGCTGAGCACGCCGCCTTGGCCGCGGTGATCGATCGTCACCGCCAGGCCGAGCGCATCCGACAGCCGCTTCTCGAGCGCCGCCGTGTCGGCATCCTTGGTCGGGCGCGCCCGCGACTTGGCGGTCTTGCCGGACGCGTGGGCGCGCTCCTGCGCCATGGCCTCGACCTGGCGCACATTGAGGCCGCGCTCCACGATCTCACGCGCCAGCCGCTCGGGATCGGGCTGGCCCACCAGCATGCGGGCATGGCCGGCGGAAATCTTGCCCTCCCCGATATAGGCCTGCACGGACTGCGGCAGCTTGAGCAAGCGCAGCGTATTGGCCACATGGCTGCGGCTCTTGCCGACCACCTTGGCGATGCCGTCCTGGCTGTGCCCGAACTCGTTCGCCAGCGACTGGTAGCCGGCCGCTTCTTCGAGCGGATTGAGATCGGTGCGCTGTACGTTCTCGATGATCGCGAGCTGCAAGGCTTCGTCGTCGCTCACATCGAGCGGCACGATCGGGACCACGTGCAGGCCGGCGCGTTGCGCCGCGCGCCAGCGCCGTTCGCCGGCGATGATCTCGTAGGAATCGTTCGCGCCGCGCACCGGGCGCACCACGATCGGCTGGATGATGCCGCGCTCGCGCATCGACGCCGCGAGCTCGTCGAGCTCGGCCTCGGCAAAATTGCGCCGCGGGTTGCGCGGATTGGGCTTCAGGAACTCGATCGGCACGCGCCGCTGGTTGCGGCCCTGATCGGCCGTCTTGGTCTCCTGGCCGACGTCGCCCATGAGCGCGGCCAAGCCGCGGCCAAGTCGCGATCTTCCGGCTTCATCCGCCATGCTGGCGTCTCCCGAATTGGTCACCGCGGTTCGGGATCATGATTCTCAAGAGGCCTCCGTCGGCGGCGATGCAGGTCCGCTCGCATCCGCCCGCAGCTCCTTCTCGCGTTGAATGATCTCGGTCGCCAGCCGCAGATAGGCTTCACTGCCGACGCATTTCAGATCGTAGACCAGCACCGGCTTGCCGTAGGAAGGTGCCTCCGACACCCGTACATTGCGCGGAATGATGGTGTCGTAGACCTTGCGACCCATGAACTCGCGAACGTCGGCCACAACCTGATTGGCGAGATTGTTGCGCGCATCGTACATGGTGAGCACGATGCCATGAATGATCAGGTCGGGATTGAGCGTCTCCTTGACCTGCTCGACGGTCTTGATCAGCTGCGACAGGCCCTCCAGCGCAAAGAATTCGCATTGCAGCGGGACCAGGATCGCGCTCGCTGACGCCATGGCGTTGACGGTGAGCAGGTTGAGCGAAGGCGGACAATCGACCAGCACATACGTGAACGCGACCGCATCGGCCTCGCCGGCATTGAACGGCGCGAGCGCGGTGCGCAGCCGCAGCGCCCGGTCGCGCGCCTGGCCGATCTGCAGCTCGAGCCCGGAAAGGTCCATGGTGGAAGGCGCAATGAACAGGCGCGGTACCGCCGTCGGCAGCACGGCATCGCGCAACTTCGCTTCGCCGATGAGCACGTCGTAGGTGGAGTGGCGGCGGCTGCGCCGATCGATGCCGAGCCCGGTCGAGGCATTGCCTTGCGGATCGAGATCGACGATCAGCACCTGCTCGCCGATGGCGGCAAGCGCGGTGCCGAGATTGATGGCGGTCGTGGTCTTGCCGACGCCGCCTTTCTGATTGGCGATGGCGAGCACGCGCGGAGGCTTGGGGGCCACGGCCGGCCCCGCCGGGGCGATCTCGGCCGGCTCAGCCACATGAGCATCCGTCATTTGCGTCATCGACCCAAATCTGCCCCGGAATCCGCCCCAACGGAAACCCACCTTTATGACTTAGCCCGGATATCCGAGTTAGGGCACCGCCCGCCGCGGTTCCAGGGCCCGGATTATCACAATGCGCGCCTTGGGTTCAGTACGGCTGGGGACGAGATCAGCCGTCATCTTCCAACATTTAGAGGCTTCGGTCAATTCAGCCTCTACATCTTGTCCCTTGGGGTAGATTCCGATCGTCCCCTGGTGCAACAGCGGCAGGCACTGACCGAGCAGCAAGCTTAAGGGAGAAACCGCGCGCGCGGTCACAATGTCGGCCTTGCCGGCAAAAATTTCCACGAAATTCTCCATCCGGACCGCGTGCACGATCGCGGGTGATTCGGTCGCCGCCACGGCGGCGCGCAGGAATGCCGCCCTCTTGGCGTTGCTTTCGACCAAGTGGACCAGCGCGCCGGCGGTTCCGCTGAGCGCACACGCAATCACCAGGCCCGGGAATCCACCGCCCGCGCCCATGTCGACCCAAATCTTTGCATGCGGCGCGAGATCGATGAGCTGCAGCGAGTCGGCGATGTGGCGCGTCCAGAGGCTGGGCACCGTCGAGGAGGCGATCAGCTGCGTGGTTTTCTGCCAGCTCAGCAGCAGCGCAACGAATCGGTCGAGCCGCTCGGCTGTTTCACGTGAAACAGGCGTGAGCGCCAACGCGCGCGCGCGATCGGACTTGAGTTCCTCAGTTGACATGTTGATGACCTCATCCTGAGGAGCATCGCGCAGCGATGCGTCTCGAAGGATGGCCCGGGGCGATGTATGTGTTTGTGGCCGTGGTTCGAGACGCGCGCAAGGGCGCGCTCCTCACCATGAGGCCTACATCGCCGTCGCGTCAGCCCGCGGCGTTCGAAATTTTCCGGTCCCGGGCGCGGCGGCGGACGTGCGCCAGCAGCAAGCTCAGCGCCACCGGGGTCATGCCGTCGATGCGGCCGGCTTGGCCGATGGTGCGAGGCCGCACCGTCTGGAGCTTCTGCTTGACCTCGTTGGAAAGTCCCCCGAGCTGCGCGTAATCGATCTCGTCCGGGAGCTCCAAACCCTCGTCGCGTCGGAAGGCTGCGATGTCGGCGGCCTGCCGATCCAGATAGACGGCGTATTTGGCGTCGATCTCCAGCTGCCCGGCGATGTTGGGCGCAAGCTGATCGAAAGCCGGCCAGATGCGCGCCAGCTCCCGAACGCCGATATCCGGATAGGACAAGAGCTCGAAGGCGCTGCGGCGCTGGCCGTCACGGTTGAGGCCGAGGCCATGTTTGTTGGCTTCGGTCGGCGTCAACGTCACCGAGGCCGCGAACGCATGGGCCTCGGCCAGCGCCCGCATCTTCTCGGCGTGCTGCTTCGCCCGCGCCGCGCCGACACACCCGATCGCAACTCCTTTTTGCGTGAGCCGCTGGTCCGCGTTGTCGGCCCGCAGGGTGAGCCGGTACTCGGCGCGCGAGGTGAACATGCGGTAGGGCTCGGTGACGCCGCGCGTCACCAGGTCGTCGATCATCACCGCGAGATACCCTTCGGCGCGGTCGAAGGTGATCGCGCCGCCCTCGCCTGCCCGCGCGGCCGCGTTGAGACCCGCCACCAGGCCCTGCGCGGCCGCCTCCTCATAGCCGGTGGTGCCGTTGATCTGGCCGGCGAGAAACAGGCCGCGCAGGCGCTTGGTCTCCAATGTGGGGGCGAGCTCGCGCGGGTCCACGTAGTCGTATTCGATCGCATAGCCGGGCCGGATCATGCTGGCCCGTTCCAATCCCGCGATGGTGGCGACGAGCGCGCGCTGGACCCCCTCAGGCAGCGATGTCGAGATGCCGTTGGGATAGACGGTCGGATCGTCGAGCCCCTCGGGCTCGAGAAAAATCTGATGACCGTCGCGCTCGCCAAAGCGCACGATCTTGTCCTCGATCGACGGACAGTAACGCGGGCCGCGACTCGAAATCTGTCCGGAATACATCGGCGAGCGATGGACGTTGTCGCGAATGATCTGGTGCGTGGCCGCGTTGGTGCGGGTGATCCCGCATTCGACCTGCCGGTTCTCGATGCGCTCGGTCAGGGTCGAGAACGGCTCCGGCGGCTCGTCGCCCGGCTGCATCTCGACCGCGCCCCAATCGATACTGCGCCCATCGAGCCGCGGCGGCGTGCCGGTCTTGAGCCGCCCGAGCCCGAAGCCCAACCGCTCGAGCGTCAAGGCGAGCCCGATCGCCGGCGCCTCCCCGACCCGGCCGGCGGAGATTTTTTGTTCGCCCATGTGGATCAGCCCACGCAGAAAGGTGCCGGTCGTGAGCACCACGGCCCCTGCCCCAAGCACGCGCCCGTCGCCGAGCTTGAGGGCTTCGACGCCCCGGTCCCGGATCACGACATCCTCGGCCTCGGCTTCGATCACGGTGAGATTTGGCGTCGCGCGAATCGCCCGCTGCATGGCGGCCGCATAGAGCGCGCGATCCGCCTGGGCGCGCGGGCCGCGTACCGCCGGCCCCTTGCGGCGATTGAGGACGCGGAACTGGATGCCGCCGAGATCGGCGACGCGCCCCATCAGGCCATCGAGGGCATCGATCTCCCGAACCAGGTGTCCCTTGCCGAGACCTCCGATCGCCGGATTGCACGACATGGCCCCAATGGTCGCGAAGCGATGCGTGACCAGAGCCGTCCGCGCCCCCATGCGGGCTGCTGCCGCCGCCGCCTCGCATCCGGCATGGCCGCCGCCGACAACCAGCACATCAAACTTGGCGTCCATCGCAAAGCTTCTCCATCGCGCGCTTGTATTCAAGCGAGCCACGAAGGTCAAAAGGCGCCCACACGTTTCATTCGCGATCCATGTTTCACGTGAAACGCTCAAACATGTTTCACGTGAAACATGGCCAACAATTTGTTTGCAGCAATATCATACCCAATGGCCTAGGCAGCCTGCGGCTGACGGGCCGCTGGCCCACGTGCGGTTTCAACGATGTCACTTGCCGATGCAAAAATCCCGGAAGATCACATCCAGAATATCTTCGACCCCAATACGTCCGGTCAGCCGTTCCAACGCCCGGCACGCGAGCCTGATCTGCTCCGCCAGAAGCTCTTCGCTGCCGTGTGCTCCAAGCCGCAACGCGTCCTCCAAGGCGGCAGCGGCTTCCCGCAAAGCCACGCGATGGCGCTCGCGCGTCACCAGCGCCGGCTCGGCCGTGAAGAAAGTTTCGGCGAAGATGGCGAGCGCCCGGACCAGGTCTTCGATCCCGGCGCCGGTGCTGGCCGATATGGTTAACGAAGTCTGACCGGGCAGCCGCTCCGCCAGCTTCACCGCCAGCGCCTCCCGGGCCGGGCCGGCCAACAGGTCGATCTTGTTCACTACGATCCAATGCCGCGTGTCGGACCCAGCGGGTTGCTGTTGCACCAGCCCCACGCCCGCCTCCACCTCGGCCGCATCCATGACCCAGAGCACCAGGTCGGCATCCGTCACCGCGCTCCAGGCGCGCCGCACACCCTCCTGCTCCACCGGATCGGCCGCCTCGCGCAGCCCCGCCGTATCCAGCATGGTCACCGGATAGCCCTGAAGGTCGAGATGAACTTCGATCACGTCACGGGTGGTCCCCGCATGGGGCGACACGATTGCGGCCTCGCGCCGGGCTAGGCGGTTGAGTAGTGTCGACTTGCCGACATTTGGCGCCCCCGCGATCGCGACCCGCAGCCCTTCGCGCAACCGCTCGCCCTGCCCTGCCCCAGCCTGCCGCAGCTCGTCGACCAGCGGACCCACGATGTCGACCGCCCGGGCCGCCAGGTTCACCGGCACATCGCCCTCGTCCGGAAAATCGATCCCGGCGTCCACCAAAGCCAGGGCCTCGATCAGCCGGCCGCGCCACGTCTCAGCGCGGTTTCCGAGTTCGCCCTTGTACTGGCGGAAAGCCTGCCGACGCTGGGCTTGGGTGTCCGCATAAATGAGGTCCGCCAGCCCCTCGACTGCGGTCAGATCGAGCCGGCCGTTCTCGAATGCACGGCGCGTGAACTCCCCCGCCTCGGCCAGCCGAAATCCCTCGAGGGTGCCCAGCACCTCCAGCACCCGGGCCACAATCGCGCGGCCGCCATGGACTTGCAGCTCGGCCATGTCCTCGCCGGTCTCGCTATGGGGGCCCGGAAACCAGAGCCCCAACGCCTCATCGATGATCTCCTGGGTGACCGGATCACGCAGCCGCGCCAGTGTGGCTCGGCGCGGCTGCGGCAGCCGGCCCATGAGGGCCACCAGCCCGGATTGGGCCCGTGGTCCGGAAATCCGGACCACCGCAATGGCGGCCGGTGGCCGACCGGACGACAGGGCAAAGATCGTGGCGCGCGCCCCGTTCATAAGGACGACCTGCAAATCAGGCGCGTCCAGCGGCCCAGTCGGCCATTCCGGCTGGGGCGCCGGCCGATGGATCGCATCCGATGATTTTGGCCCGGGCTCATCCGCCGTGCGTTATCCTAAGTCTCACTGGAACGCGACCGGACCCCATGATGTCAGCTCCCCAATCCGACCACGAGAATCGCCTCGCCCACGAGACCAGCCCCTATCTGCTCCAGCACAAATCGAACCCCGTCGACTGGTGGCCCTGGGGCCCCGACGCGTTGACCGAGGCCAAGCGCAGCAACAAGCCGATCCTGCTGTCGGTCGGCTACGCGGCCTGCCATTGGTGCCACGTGATGGCCCACGAGAGCTTCGAGGACGCCGCCACCGCGGCGGTCATGAACGAGCTCTTCGTCAACATCAAAGTGGATCGCGAGGAGCGTCCCGACATCGATCAGATCTACATGTCGGCGCTGCATCTCCTGGGCGAGCGTGGTGGTTGGCCGCTGACCATGTTCCTCACCCCGAACGGCGAGCCGTTCTGGGGCGGCACTTATTTTCCGAACACCAGCCGATACGGCCGGCCTGGATTCGTGGACGTGTTGCGCAATGTCGCGCGTGTCTTCCACCAGGAGCCACAAAGCGTGGAGCAGAACCGTGCCGCCCTGATGGCCCGCCTGGCCGAGGGCGCCCGACCGCGGGGCCGGGTCACGATCGGGACCGCGGAGCTCGACCGCGCCGCCGAGCAGATCGGCGGCATGATCGATCCGGTCCACGGCGGCTTGCGCGGCGCGCCGAAATTTCCGCAGGCCATGATCCTGGAATTCCTCTGGCGGGCAGGGCAATGGAGCGGGCAGGCGCGTTATTTCTCGGCGGTCGAGCTGACGCTGGAGCACGTCTGCCAGGGCGGCATCTACGATCACCTCGGCGGCGGCTTCTCGCGCTATTCGGTCGACGAGCGCTGGCTGGTCCCGCATTTCGAGAAAATGCTCTACGACAATGCGCTGCTGCTCGAGCTCCTGGGCCTCGCGTATCGGCGCAGCCATCGCGAGCTGTTTCGCACCCGCGCGCGCGAAACCGTTGGCTGGCTCACGCGCGAGATGACCACGCCCGAGGGTGCGTTCTGCGCGTCGCTCGACGCCGATTCGGAAGGCGAGGAGGGCAAGTTCTACGTCTGGTCGCTCGCCGAGATCGTGGACGTGCTCGGCCCGCAGGATGCCGAAATCTTCGCCGCCCGTTACGACGTGACCCGCGATGGTAATTTCGAAGGCCACAATATCATAAATCGTCTCAATGACTTACCGCATAGCAGCGAGGACCCCCAAAGGCTCGCGCCGTTGCGGGAAAAACTGCTGGCGGCCCGCGGCCACAGGGTGCGGCCCGGCCTCGACGACAAGATTCTCGCCGACTGGAACGGTCTGATGATCGCGGCTTTGGTCCGCGCCGGCCTGATTTTCGAAGAGCCCACATGGGTCCAGCACGCCGCGCGCGCGTTCCTGTTCGTCGACCGCAAGATGAGCCACGGCGACCGCCTGGGTCATTCCTGGCGCGACGGGCGGCTCATGTTTCCGGGCCTTGCGTCCGACCACGCCGCCATGATCCGCGCCGCGCTCGCGCTCCACGAGGCGACCGGGCAGGGGGACTATTTGGTGCGCGCGCTCGCCTGGCAGGCGGCGCTCGACCGCCACTATGCCAACGCGCAGACCGGCGGCTACTACCTCACCGCCAGCGATGCCGAAGGCCTGGTGGTGCGGCCCAACTCCACGCTCGACGACGCCACCCCCAATCCGAACGCGGTCGCGGCGCAGAACCTGGTGCGCCTTGCCGTGCTCGCCGGCGACGACGCCTGGCGCACCGCCGCCGATCGCCTGTTCGACGGCGTCATGCCGCTTGCGGCCGAAAACCTGTTCGGTCACGCGGCGCTGCTGAACGCCCTCGACCTGCGCCTGCGCGCCGCCGAGATCGTCATCGTCGGCGCCGATGCGGCGCCGCTCGCCCGCGCGGCGCTTACGCTGACGTTCCTCGAC
>DATDGG010000105.1:0-8039 GCA_036522235.1 Xanthobacteraceae bacterium | reverse complement strand
TGGCTCCGGATCGCGGCGCCGAACTGATGCGGGAACAGCCGTTGCGGCGGGACGCTCTCGCTCTGGCGGTCGCGCAGCGACGGCAGCGGGCGGGCGGGGCTGCGGCGCGCGTTCGGCGAAGGTGCGAGGCCGCGCTTGCGGCGCCGCGCATTGAGCGCGACCAGACCGTAGCAGCCGACCGCGGCACAGCCGCAGAGGCCAAACAGCATCAGCAATTGGATCGCCGTGAGCGAACCGGGCAGCAGCGACGCATCCTCCGCACCCGGTAACGTTGCGCCGTCGTCAAGCTTGTCGCCCAGCGCCAGCAGATTGGCGAGCGCAGCGTCCGCGTTCAAGCGCGGCACCGCGCTCGCGTCCGCCGCAGCCCCGGCCGCGGGAGCCGCGGGCACCTCGGCCTGCGGAGCCTCGAGCGGCGGCTCGGGCGCAGCCGTAATCCGGACCGTGCCCACGCCACGGGGCTGCAAGCTGCCCTCGCCGGCCGTACGCGGCGGCAGAGCAAGCGCGGACGGCCCTTTCGCTGCTGTATCCGAGACTGGATCGCGCTCCGGGTTCACTTGGCGCGCAAAGTCGCGGCGCGCGCGGTCTTGGCGCGCAGAATCCTGGCGTGCAGAATCTTGGCGCGCGGCGTCATGCCGCGCGAAATGATGCCGGCGGTGGGCATCGGCCTTGGCGGGTTTCGGCGCCTGCACCGGAGCCTCCGCATCGGGCGGGGCCGTCGATGTCGACGCGCTCCGCGTCGGGCCCGCGGCCGTGCTACCGCTCAGCGCCACGCCGAACGCGATCACGGGCAACGCCAGCATCCAGCGGCTCATGGGACCTCCCCGAATGAGCCGAGGACCATAAATGCGACTGTGACCTCAGCGCGACGCCGGCACGGCCATTTCGCGGCAACGGGTCGGGAAAATCGCGGAGCCCACAGGCGCGCCTGCGGAGGGGAACATCGGGTCCCTGCCCGACCCCCACCTAGGCACGGCATCGCCCGCTTCAGAGGGGTGCTCTGCGGCGGGCGAGCCGCGCCGATGGAGGTGGATGCGCCATCAAACGCGGGACATTGACGCCTACCCCGCAAGCATGGAAGCAGACCGAACTGGCGGGGTGTATCGGGTGAGTACTGTAGACGAACGCGCGTTTACAAATTTATTTTTCGCGGCCGGCGATCAACACTACTATTTTGCCATTTATGCCAGCCCAATTCAGGACTACACTACCGACATCAGGAACAATGACATCCAATAAACAAATTTGAGCCGGTTTTTTATTACCTCTAGAGTGAAACCCGCGGGACAAGTACCTGATGTGTGACACGGGAAATCCTCGAGCATGCCGCGGAATACACTTGATTCTGCCGGTATTAGGCAAAACGCAAGAGAGCCGAGGCACCTAAAGCTTGCCGCCTGACGCCGAAACGAATGAGTAAACGCATTATCCGCGTCGTTCAGCCTGCCAGACGCCGGCGCAGCTGCCGAGCGAGCCCTGTCCCTGCCACGTGCCGGTGCCGAGCGCGCGCGACAGGCGGCCTTGACCGTCGGCATGTTGGCCCATGCCCGATACGCTGACACGGACGGCCCCATTCGAGTAGACGTGCCCCTGCAGATCGACCGGCCCGCCGCCGTCGTAGAGAACGTCGCCGTTGGCGATGTGCACGCCGTACCGATAGGCGCGGTCGCAGGTCCCGCTCTGCGTCATGATGACGACGCTCCAATCGCCGTCATAGGCGGTCGCGGCCGCGGGCACGGGTCGCGCCGGCAGGGGGCGCGCGGGCGGCGCGGGACGGGCGAGCGCAGCGGGCGGGGTTTCCGGAACGGCCTCGCTCACCCGCTTGTTGGTCTTGCCGGATTTGACCGGGCGCTTGCCGCCCGGGGGAACCACCAACACCGGCGGCGGCGGCTCGCCGAGGTCGCGCTGCCAGATGGTTCCGCGATCGAACTGGATGGTCATGCCGTCGGCCGAAAACAGCGCGCCTTCCTGCCAGTTCTCAGCCCAGATATGGCCATACCAGTCGATCCAGGCGCGCGAGGGCTCGCCGGCTTCGTTGAGCAGATTGAGATTCCATCCGTTCTGGGTGACGAAGGCGGGCTGGCCCTGCAGGCCCGGCGCACAAAGCGCCACGCAGCGAAATGGTCCGGTGAGGTTGACGCCTTGGGCGGATGCATCGCTCGCAGCCATCGCGAGCGCTGCTGCAATCATGGCTAAACCGCTGAGTATTTTCATGACAGCTTTCTCCTCAATCCTCGCCTTGCGGCCTATCGGAATACCACGGCTCCCGCGCCGGCGGGTCTTTCAAATAGGCAAAGCCCGGTAGACATTAAAGGTAACGTAAACCGCCGAATAACCCTCCGTGTCATCGCCACCGTGTCATCGCCGGGCATTAGCCCGCGAAGACGGGCGCAAGCGCCCTGATGTCCCGGCGGTCTCACTTTTGGACGCGCCGTGCCATCCTCATCGGGATGCCGGAACGTAAGGGCGTTCACGCCCGTCTTCGCGGGCTACGTCCGGCCATGACAGCCAGCCACCGCTAGCCGCCCTTCTCGGCCGCCAGGAGCTTGCGCATATAGTCGAAGGTCGCTGGCGAAGCGTGCGCCAATTGCTCGATGCCGCGCGCCATGTCGTCGGCACTGACCGGGCTGATATCGAGGCCGAGCTTGGCGGCCTCAGCGAGAAAGGCCGGGTCGCGGTGCGTCGCCAGGAACGCCGCCTGCAACGCCTTGGCGCGATCCGCGGCTACGCCGGGCGGGGCCGCGAACGGCCGTGCCATGCTCAAGAGCGGCGCCTCCGCGAACGCGATCAATTCGCGCGCTCCTTCGCTCGCCGCGAGCTCGCGCGCGGTCGGCACGTCGGGCAGATCCGGATGGCGGCTCACGCGCGCGAACTGGAGCAGCACCCGGTAGCCGCTCGCGGAGTTGAGCCATTCGGGCTTGGTCGTCTTGACGGAGGAGAGATCGAAGGTGCGGCCATCCACCTCGCCGCGCTCGACCGCGAGAAAGATCGAGGGCGAATCCGGATAGCCGAGCACCTGCTTGATGTTGAGGCCTAACGCATCGCGCAGGATTTTCGGCACGTCGCTGTCGGTCGCGCCCTCCCCGGTGCCGCCGAGCACCAGCGCGGGTCCTCCCGGGCTTCGCGCCGCCGCGATCGATTGCGCGGGCGCGCCCGGCCGCACGAGCAGCACATAGGCGTCATTGGCAAAGCTCGAGGAGGAGCCGAGCCAGGTGAACTTGCGCGGATCGAACTGGACGCTCGCATTGCTGCCGATGAGCCCGAGGAGCGGCATGTCGCGCCCGATCACGCCGAAAGTCGCGCCGTCCTTGGGCGCGCTCACATAGAGATAATTGGCGGCCCGCATGCTGCCGGCGCCCGCCATGTTCTGCACCACGATCGCGGGATGGCCCGGAATGTAGCCGCCGAGATGGCGGGCCACGAGCCGCGCCGTGATGTCGTAGCCCCCGCCCGGGCCGTAGCCGACGATCAGGTTGATCTGCCGGCCGCGGTAGAATTCCTCGACCGAGGTTTGCGCATGGGCGGGGGCAGAGCAGAAAGCAAGCAACAACAACATTGCCGCCACAAAAACCGCACATGATCTCGTCGACCTTGCGACGGAGACCTTAAGGGACGCAAGGCCTCTCACTCCTTCTCCCCGGAGGGGAGAAGGTGGGATGAGGGGGCGCCGGCAGTGAGATACGGAATCATCGTGACCCCCTCTCCCCACCCTCTCCCCGCGCGAACTCGGGTCCTCCCGATTTCGCTCACTATTGGTGCGTAAGTCGAGCAAGCTCGACTTACGATGGCGAGGGAGTGAAACGCCGTGCCCGACTTGCCTCCGACCAACCCTAGTTGATGGACGCATCGGCCTCACACCGCGAGATTGCCGAAGCGTTCGAGATTTGCCCGCTGCTTCGCGTTGCGCGGCGGCAGGCGGAAGAGGCGCGCCGCGGTGCCGCCGAGGATGTTGTGCTTGGCCTTCTCGGAGAGGAACGGCAGGTCCCAGACAGTCGAGGGCAGGTCGAAATCCCAGTGCGGATAGTCGGACGCATAGAGCAGCTGCGTCTCCGCGTTGATCATGCGGAAGGTGCATTCGAGGGCCCCGGCATCGACCCGCTCCATCGGCTGCGAGGCATAGTACATCTGCCGCATGTAATCGCTCGGCTTTGTCTTGAGGAGCGGAAATTCCGAGACGCGCAGCATGTATTCATGGTCGAGCCGCTGCATCAGGAACGGAACCCAGGCGAGCCCGCCTTCGATCCAGATCACCGGCAGCTTGGGGAAGCGCTCGCCGAGGCCGTTGGTCACCCAGTTGGTCAGATGCAAAATGTTGTAGAACGGAAAGCCGAGCGCATGGACTGAAGAGAAGCGGTTGAGGCTCTTGAACACCGGCTCCCCGATATTGACCGCCGAATGGAAGGCGAGCGCGAGCCCTCGCTCCTCCATGGCGCGGTACACCTTCATATAGGCGTTGTGATAGACCGGCAGGTGGCGCACCGAGGTGACCAGGAAACCGGTGACGTGCTTGCGGGAGCCGAACATTTCGACGTGGCGCAGCGCCTCGTCGGGATCGGAGAACGGCATGCACAGCATCGAGTAGAAGCGCCCCTCCCCCTCCGGCAGCGCCTTCTCGGTGAGCCAGCGGTTATAGGCAAAGCAGAGCTCGATCTCCATCTCGAGCGAAGGATGCAGGCCGATCGCGAGCAGCATGGTGGGGAACAGGCATGAATAATCGACGCTCATGGCGTCCATCCAGCGCTGGCCGAGCTCGACGTCGCGCGGCTTGCCTCCCGCGGTCTTCTCCGAGGAGCGCATCGGATAGCGCGTGATGCGCCCGCCCATGTCCTGGAAGCTCACTTGCGTCGGCATCAGGGTTTGCCGCCCCTTGGCGCGGCCGGCGAGAATCAGCTGGCGGAGCACCTCGTTCTCGATGAAGGGGAGGAACTCGTCGTAGCATTCGTTCTCGTAATGATGGCTGTCGACGTCGACGATCAGCACCTCGTCGAGATGCCGCGCGCGCGCCTGCTTGCTGGCATGGGCGAGCAGCCGCCCGGTATTGAGCTCCTCGATGCTGACGCGGCGGCCGCGATCGGCAAGCAGGTCCATGGGTTTCCTCCCGTCGGCTCAACTGACGCAATCGTAGCATGGGCTGGGCGCAACAGGGCGTTCCATGCCGGGCCCATTCTGAGCCGTGCTCCACCTCGGCCCTCGGGCGCCCACGCACGGCAGCGCAAAAATATTAGTTATTGAAACGATAACTTATGTTATCATACCTGCGATTCGAGAACACCGACGAGGACACCGGCAATGGGCGATCGGCTTGCGGGAGACGGCCTTCTTGATGGTTCGCCCCGCGCAGCCGGGAGCCACGACCGCCGCCCCATCGGCAGCGATATCGCCAAGGCCCATGCCGATTTCGTCATGGCTCTGGCCGCCCGCAAGCCTTGCCCAATCGCGCTCGATCCGGAGCCTGAGGATTTCACCGCCCGCGCCGTGTGCTGCGAAACCCTGATCGATCGGGTCCGGGCGCATCTCACCGCCCTGATCGAGGACGCCGCCGAAAACGAACCCGGCCGCGCCATCCGCGACGCCGAGCTCACCGCCTCGATCGACGCCCATCTGGGCGATCTCAAGAGCGACATCACCGGCACCCTCGAAGAGATCGCCGAGCGCATCCGCGACGACCGCTACGACGGCTGCCCGCGCGGCCCCTTCTACCGCCGGCGCCCGTAGGGGCCTTCGTGGCCGCCCTGCCCCGCACGCGGACGCCCACAAGGGGCGCCCCTACGCGACACCGCCCCCGTGACAGTGTTAGAGTCGCGCCAATGCCGAGATCAAAAATCACGAGGAGGAAGCCGTGCCGCTCGCCGTTCAACGCACCCACCTGAAGCCAATCCTGCTGGCGACCGCCATGCTCACGGCCACGCCGGTGCTCGCCGGCGAGGTGACGCCGCAGCGGCTCGCCAATCCCGACAAGGAGCCGCAGAACTGGCTGATGAACCATCGCACCTACGATGCGCAGCGCTTCTCGCCGCTCGACCTCATCAACAAGAACAACGTCAAGAACCTCAAGCTCGCTTATGCGGTTGCGCTCGGCGGCACCGCTACGGCCGAGAACCTGCAGGCGACCCCGCTGGTCGAGGACGGGTTCATGTACATCGTCGACCTGTGGGGCATCGTCTACAAGATCGACGTGCGCTCGGGCGAGGCCGGGCGGATCGTCTGGCGCATGGATCCCAAGCAGGAGAAGTTTCCGCTGTCGAACCGCGGGGCGGCGCTGTGGGGCAATCTCGTGCTCTCGGTCGCGAGCTATCCGGCGCGCGTGATCGCCACCAACAAGGAGACCGGCAAGGTCGAATGGGAGACCAATATCGACGACAAGCAGGTCGACCTGCAGATCACCGCGGCGCCGCTCGCGGTCAAGGACAAGATCGTGGTCGGCGCCGCCGGCGGCGATCGTGGCGTGCGCGACTTCATCGCCGGGCTCGACGCCAAGACCGGCCAGCTCGAATGGCGCAAATACGTGGTGCCGGCGCCGGGCGAGCCGGGCAGCGAGACCTGGAAGGACAATCACAATTCCTGGCAGACCGGCGGCGGCGCCATGTGGGTCACCGGCAGCTACGATGTCGCCACCAACCAGGTGATCTGGGGCACCGGCAATCCGGTGCCGATGTTCGACCCGACCTACCGGCCGGGCGACAATCTCTACACCGACAGCATGATCTCGTGGGATCCCGACTCGGGCAAGATGAACTGGTACTTCCAGTACGTGCCCGGCGACATGTGGGACTACGACGATGCCGGCTCGCACATTCTGATCGACGGGGAGGTCGGCGGGCAGAAGCATATGCTGGTCACCCATTCGGCCCGCAACGGCTTTCTCTATACGTTCGAGCGCAACAACGGCCAGCCGGTCATGGCCAAGCCGTACCTCGACAAGATCACCTGGACCAAAGGCATCGACCAGAAGACCGGCAAGCCGGTGGACTATGATCCGGCCAAGGACGTGCAGGTCTATTCCGGCATGCAGAACCAGACCTTGGCGGACCCGACCAAGAAGCTGTGCCCGCACATGAACGGCGGCAACAATTTCTGGCCGTCCGCCTACAGCCAGAAGACCAAGCTCATCTACATCCCGGCATTGACGTCCTGCAACGAGCTGTCCTTCGACCCGGCGCTCTCCAACAAAGCAGGCGGCTGGAAGGGCGCCACCTTCAAGCATATCGAGCGCAACGAAAGCGACCTGATCGCGGCCGATCCGGTCACCGGCGAGATCAAGAAGCGCGCGCACATCCCCTACCCCAACGAAAGCGGCGCGCTGGCGACGGGCGGCGGCCTCGTCTTCACCGCCTTCACCGACGGCACCGTCGCGGCCTATGACGACACCACGCTGGAGCAGCTCTGGAAGATCAATGCCGGGGTCGGCTTCATGGCGCCGCCGATGACATTTGCCGTGGGCGGCAAGCAATATCTCGCGATCCTGTCGGGCCTGAGCCGCATCGCGATCGGCCAGAACAGCTTCACGCCCGAGCTCAAGGAGCAGCGCAACCAAACCATGCTGTTCGTGTTCGCGCTGTAGCAGAATGACCAGCGTCACGCGACGCGCCGCGATCGAATTCACCCTGTTCGATCGCGCGCGAGCAACAATCGCATATCGGATTCGTTGTGGATGACTCGGTTGATAACCTGAATGCCACAGTCCGCGCCACGCAGCAGCCACAATGGTATCGGAATGCGTCCATCGCGCGCCGAGCAGTGTGTCATTTGTTGTAGATCGGACACACGGATCAATGAATCGTGTCCGTACTCCAGTGTTTACCTGACTTGTATCAGGGATTCCCGGATACCGCCGGGCGCGCATGTTTGGCTAACTCGCGGGTGCGGCGACGTCATTGTACTGCGTAGTGATGATGGCGCTCGCGACGGAGGCGTCTCCCGCGTCTGCTCGTGGCCGAGCAGCAAAGGGGGACCTGGGATCCAAACCCCGTCGCGCGTGTACGCCATCCAGGCGTCGCCGCCCCTTTCCTCTCCTTCCGGACCGCGTGACAGCGTCGCACGCG
>DATDGG010000104.1:0-6798 GCA_036522235.1 Xanthobacteraceae bacterium | reverse complement strand
GGTCGCTTCGGCCGCATCGAGAAGCTCGATCCTACGCGCCACCGCGACGGCCTCTGGTCCGCGCTCGAAGGCCACGACCATGTCTGGACCTACCTGGCCTACGGGCCGTTCGCCGACGGCGAGGCTTTCGGGCTCTGGCTCAAAGCGCGCTCAGGCATCGCCGATCCGTTCTCCTACGTGGTCATCGACCCCGACGGCCGCGCGGTCGGCATCGTCGCCCTGATGGCGGTGCGCCCGGAGATGCGGGTCATCGAGGTCGGCCATGTGTTGCTGAGCCCGGCGCTGCAGCGCACGCCGCTCGCGACCGAGGCGCAGTATCTCCTCGCCAAATATGTGTTCGAGACGCTCGGCTACCGGCGCTACGAATGGAAATGCGATTCCCGCAACGCCGCCTCGCGCCGCGCCGCGCTGCGGCTCGGCTTCAATTTCGAAGGCCTGTCCTGGCAGCACATGATCGTCAAGGGCCGCAACCGCGACACGGCCTGGTACGCCATGCTCGACACCGAATGGCCCTCGCAGAAGCTCGCCTTCGAACGCTGGCTCTCGTTCGACAATTTCGACGCCGACGGGCGCCAGAAGGTCCGCCTGTCGGATGAGCCACGGCCGAGATCGACGAAGGCCGCGGCTGCCGACTAGTGTTGGGCGCCGACACTTGATCCATGTTGTAGTTGTCATCGCCCGCGAAGGCGGGCGACCCAGTAACCACGGCGGTTCCGTGGCACGGCCGCGTATCGGTCGACGCCACAGGCGTTACCGGCTGCCCCGCCTTCGCGGGGCATGACACCCCTGAATAGGCTGAACCGTCAGAAACACAACACCAGCCGCTACAAATCCCCCGGCGGCACGAAGGTGAGCTGCTTTGCGGTCGGGTTCTTGGAGGGGAACTCGGCGACCTTCTGGAACAGCATGTGCATGAACAGGAACAAAGGCTTCGCCTTCATGACCAGGAGGATGCATTCATCGTCGGTCTCGTCGCTGAAATGCTGGTGCACGCAGGCGTTCTCGACGATCATCGCGTCGCCGGCCTCCCAGTCGTAGCGGCGGCCGTCATGCACGTCGTGGCCCTTGCCCTTGAGCACGAAGAACACGGCGCTGTTCATATGGCCGTGCTTGCTGGTGCGGCCGCCTGGCGCGTAGACCTCCATATGGGTCTCGATCGACTGGGCGACCTTGACGGCCTGCGGATTGATGATCTTCTTGCCGTAGCTGCCGGGGCCGCCCTTCCACTTGAGGTCCTTGGTGCGGTAGACGCGCGGCTGGCTGTAGAGCTCGTTGACCAGGTTGCCGTAGGTGCCTTCGAGCGCGCGCACGAATATGCGATGCCTGGTCTTGCGCTCCCACACCACGTCCGCGAACGGGTTGTTATGGCCGAGGCCGGGCCCGCCTGAGGGCGGAGATGGCGGTGCCGAAGCGTCGTCGTCGGTCAATGTCTTTGCCTTTCCGTGTCGGGCCGGCTACAGCGCGTCAGGCTTTGGCACAATGGTCGAATTTGTCAACGATACCACCTCGTAGCCATGATCGCTTGCTGGCGTTGGCGCCGCGCCTCGACTAAAGTCGCGCTCTTCAATCCGGCCGGCCCGCCGCGGCGTCGCGCGAAACGGGCGACGGCACAATCCCGACTGCACAGGACGAATGGGGCCATGGCGGATATCGCGCAGGTCGAGCCTCCGGAGGCTGCCGAAACTGCGCCCATCGTGAACATACCGATCGATCCGTCGACGGCGCTGTTTCGCATCCGCCCGTTTCGCCTGCTGTTCATCACGCGAGTCGCCTCCACCACGGCGGTGCAGATGCTGGCGGTGGTCGTGGGCTGGCACGTCTACGAGCTCACCGACAGCGCGCTGCAGCTCGGGATGA
Organism: Xanthobacteraceae bacterium; assembly: GCA_036522235.1. Taxonomy (GTDB): domain Bacteria; phylum Pseudomonadota; class Alphaproteobacteria; order Rhizobiales; family Xanthobacteraceae; genus VAZQ01. The sequence goes on along the minus strand of DATDGG010000104.1, from coordinate 4,941 downwards.
TCGGCCTCATCCAGGTCCTGCCGCCGCTCCTCCTGATGCTGGCCGCGGGGCAAGTGGCGGACCACTACAACCGGCGACTGATCTTGCGCTGTTGCTACGCGGTCGCGTTCTGCTCGGCGGCGGGCCTGGTGCTGGTCGCGGCGCTGCCGCAGCCGAGCCTTGTGGCGATCTACGTGCTGCTCCTGGTGAATGCGAGCGCGCGGGTTTTCGAGCAGCCGGTCATGCAGGCGCTGGTCCCGGTCATGGCGCCGCGGGCGGTCCTGAACCGCGCCATTGCGGCCCATGTCTCGGCCCGACAGCTCTCGGTCCTGATCGGCCCTTCGCTCGGCGGCATCCTTTATGTGTTCGGCGCCGCCTTCGACTACGGCGTCTGCGCGCTCCTGTTCCTGGCCGCCGCGGTGGCGAGCCTGCGGATGCCGAATCCGGGCGGACCGGCGCCGCAGACCGAGGTGAGCGCCGATACTCTGCTCGCCGGCTTTCGCTTCATCGGCGGCTGCCCGTCCGTGCTCGGCGCCATGTTGCTCGACCTCGTGTCGACGCTGTTCGGCGGCGTCAACGCGGTGCTGCCGATCTATGCGCGCGACATCCTCGACGTCGGCGCCTGGGGGGCGGGCGTGCTGCGCAGCGCGCCCGCCCTCGGCGCGCTGGTGGCCGCCGCGGTGCTGACGCGCGCCCCGGTGCGGCGCGCCGGCGGCACCTATCTGCTCGCGGGCTTTGCGGTGGTCGGCGCCGCAACCATCGTGTTCGGCCTGTCGAGCAATCTTCTACTGTCGGTCGCGGCCCTGATGGTGATGGGCAGCGGCGACATGCTGAGCTCGGTCGTCCGCCAGACCCTGATCCTGGTGACCACGCCCGACGGCATGCGCGGCCGGGTCTCGGCGGTCAATGCGCTGTTCTACGGCACCTCCGGTCAGCTCGGCGCGTTCCGCGCCGGCACCATGGCGGCGGCGCTCGGCGCGGTCGGCTCGGTGGTGATCGGCGGTTGCGCGATCCTCGCCACCGTCGCGCTGTGGCCCTGGCTGTTCCCGGCGCTGCGCCGTGTCGACCGTCCCGACCTGCCGCAGCCCTATTGATCGCGTGTACGCGGCGCGCGGCTTTCTGCTATTCTCGAGTGGCACAACGGAGGGGAAATGATGCGCAAACTCAATATGTCGGTCAGCGGGCTGAGCACGTCGCTGGCAATGCTGCTCGCGCTTTGGGAAGTCTATTTCTTCTTCTTCGCGGGCAGCGGCGGCCGGCTCGAGGGCACGCTCGGGTTGTTCACGCCCGATCGGCTCGGCTTCAACATGGCCTGGCTCACGCTGATCTATCTCTCCTACCAGCTGATATCGATTCCTTTCGCGTTGCCCGGCGCCGGGCACCGCTTCATCGGCGTCGTCGACGGCATGGCGTCCCTGGTGCCGCTCGTCGTCGTGCTGGTCGTGCTGTTCGGCAGGTCCGCGCTGCTCAACACCGAGGGACGTTGGGAGGCTGCGATCCTGCTCGCCGGCGTGAACCTCGCCGACCTGTTCGGCGGTTATGCCTTCAACATCGCGCTCAGCCGCCGCATCTTCGACATCGGCGGCGGCGCGCCGGCAAGCTGAAGCGCCGCATAAACCCGTGACCTGTAGGATGGGCGGGCTATGCGAAACCCATCGCGACGAAATCGGACACGTGTCCGATTTCGCTGCTCCACCCATCCTGCGCGCCCGATTACTTCAGCAGATCGCCCAGCAGGGTCTTTGCGCGCATCACCACGGCGGGCGGCGTGTTGACGATCGCGTCCGCGACCTTCTGCGATTCTTCGCCGCGCATCGGATCGATGTCCATTTTCGCTTTCTCGGCTTCGGCCAGGAATTCGGGGTCCTGCATGGTGGCGTCGAAGGCGCGCCGCAGCGCGGCGACCCGCTCGGGCGGCGTGTCGGGGGCCGTCACCAAGGCGCGGGCGATGCTGGTGTCGGCTGACAGAAACGTCAGGACCTGGCGGTCCATGTCGTTGCCGGCGAGCTCGAACAGGAGCGGCACGTCGGCAAGGTCAGCCGCGCGCTTCAACCCGACCTGGACCAGGACGATGATCTTCTTCTCGGCGACCCAGTCCGGGCGGGTCGACTTCCACGACGCCCAGGAATTGGAGGCACGGCCGTCGATCTCGCCTCGCTCCATGGCAAGGTTCACCTCATTGCCGCCCGGATAGCCGGTGACGAGCTTGAACTTGGTGCCCAGGAGCCCATTCATCGCCGTCGCATAGATTACGCCGGCGGTGCCGCCGGGCGCCCCGACGATAAGCTCGCGCGTCTTCAGCTGATCGATGGAGGTGACGCCGCTCTTGTACCAGGACACTGTGACGTTCGGGGTCGAGGTCGTGTTCCCGACCCAGAAGAACTTGCGCGTATCGAATTGCACGCCCTGCGCCCCGATCGCCTCCGACGACATCATGTTGGACATGATCATGTGGAGCGCGGTGCCGTCATGGGGCGCGATAGAGGCGAGGTAGTTCGCCGCCTTGACGCCGCCGACGCCCGGCATGTTCTGCGGCACGATCGTGGGTTCGCCCGGAATATGGCGGCCGAGATGCCGCGCCAAGAGCCGGGCGCGGAAGTCGTAGTCGTTGCCGGTCGAGGTGCCGATGATCAGGTTCAGCGTCTTGCCATGATAGAAATCCGCGACTTGATCGGCCTGCGCCGAAGCAGCCGCGATCACGATGGCGGCCAAGGCCGCGCCGGCGCGGCAGATGGCAAACGCGATCATGGGCGCGAGCGATCTCGCCACGGCTTTCTCCATCGGTGCTTGCTCCATCGATGCTTCCGCCATTAACCGTATAGCATGATCACGGCTGCTGCCGAAACTCGGCCGCCGACAAGCGGATTTGTTGCGGACTCGCGCGGAACATGGCACTTTCCGGCGCGCCATCGATCATTCTCGCCACATGGGGAGCAGCGTGTTCGCCAAGATCAATCACGTCGCCATCGTCAGCGAAAAATACGCATTGCTGGCGAGCTTCTACGAATCGCTGTTCGGCATGAAGCGCTCGCCCAAGGGCAAGATCAACCGTGCCATCACGGTCGGCGACGGCTATGTCGGGCTCAACATCAATCCGCGCAAGGCCGGCCGGCCCGGCGGGCTCGACCATTTCGGGGTCGAGGTCGAGGACGTGGACACGGTGTTCGACCGCATGCGCACCAGATACCCTGGCGCCGACTGGGTGCAGCGGCCGAGCACGCGCCCCTTTGCCGGCATCACCGCCAACGATCCGGACGGCAATGTGTTCGATCTCTCGCAGCGGCAGATGGCCAATCGCAGCGGCGTCTATGTGGAGAACGACGGCAGCCAGAACACGCGCCACATCAGCCATGTGGCGATGCGCACCATGCGGCCCGACGAGATGGCGCGCTTCTACGCCGACGTGCTGCAGCTCGCCGAGCAGAACGCCAAGCCGGGTGATCCCAATCACTACCTCACCGACGGCAAGATGACCTTGATGATCATGCCGTGGCGCATCAAGAACTATGCCGGCCAGAGCATCCTGCCGACCGGCATGGATCATGTGGGCTTTACAGTGGAAAGCGTCGACCGGCTCAAGGCCGACGTCGACGAGCTCGTCGGCGTCAATCCGGTGATGAATCCGATCCCGCTCGGCAAGGGCAAGGAAGGCGGCGCGCGGCTCGATCTGCTCAAGCAGCAATGCCCGATCGGCGAGCATTTCCTCAGCGATCCGGATTTCACCCTGATCGCGGTTCGCGGCCGGCATTGAAGATCGCCGCGCGCGGGCACCGACACCATGCCGTACGGACGCGTGCCGGAAATCGCCTGATGAACCGCAAATCAAATCCTTTGCGCCTTTGGAGCATCGGCTTCCTCGGCACCGTGGTCGCGGTCATTGTCTGCTACCTCTGGCTCGATCGGCCGATCGCGCATCTCGCCCATGACGCGCTCCAGCAATTCCATCTGTTCCAGAAGCTCACGCTCATTCCCGACGCCCTGATACCGATCGCGGTCGTGGCCTTCGCGGCGCTGGCGCTGCGCGGCCTGACCGGAGCGCAGCTGTCGCGATTGCAGACCGTCATCGTGTTGAGCGGCATGAGCCTGGCGGTCGCCGAGATCGTGAAGGCCGAGCTCAAATTCGCCTTCGGGCGCACCTGGCCGGAAACCTGGATTCGCAACAATCCCTCGCTCATCCGCGACGACGTGTTCGGCTTCTTTCCGTTCCATGGCGGGCCCGGCTACGCCTCGTTTCCCTCCGGCCACACCACCGCCATCTGCACCGTGATGATGGTCTTCTGGATCTGCTATCCGCGGTTCCGCCCGCTCTATGCGCTCGCCATGGCGGCGGTGGCGGTCGGCCTCGTCGGCGCCAATTTCCATTTCCTCAGCGACGTGATCGCGGGGGGCTTTCTGGGCATTTCGATCGGCTGGTTCGGCGTCGCCCTGTGGGAGATCGGGACGCGGCGGGTGCGGCCGGACGCTGGCGACGCACAGCCCGGGCCGAACGCACCGCAGCAATTTCATTGAAAATACAGTCCGGAAACAATGGAACTTGTGCCGCAGCGCGATATCGGGCCGAAGCGTCCCCGGGAGCATAAAAAAACCAGCGCGGAATTTTCCGGCCGGACACAGCTCGTGATTTTCAATTTGCCGAATACTCTGATTTGCGGCTCGGTGTCAACGCCGACCAACAAGTCCAAGGAGCCGACACCATGTTCGCCTATGTGGGATCGTTCACCAGCGCCAAGCGCAAGGCGCGCGGTGACGGGATCAATGTCTACCGATGGATGCTGCCACCGGGCGATGGACGCATATCCAGCATGTCGGCGATTTGGTGAATCCGTCCTATCTCGCGCTCTCGCCCGACCAGCGATTTCTCTATGCGGTGCATGGCGACGGCAACCATGCCACCGCATTTGCGCTCGATCGCGCGACCGGCGAAGCAGGCCAATGGCGACGGGAGTGTCCCGACCCGCTACA
>DATDGG010000103.1:0-2628 GCA_036522235.1 Xanthobacteraceae bacterium | reverse complement strand
TGCGCTGCGCAGTTGATGACCGGAGTGGGTCAAAGAATGAACCCGCTCGCGCGGGAAAGCGCTGCGCGCGAAGCGGAGCCAGTGGGGAGGGTGGCGTTAACCAACTGATCGAGAGGCTATGACGGGGCGGGTCCCGTCCTGAGGATTGAGGGGTTCCAAACTCCAACCTCAGGACAGGAGCCCTTGATGAGCGACAAGCCTATCAGCGATCTTCGCGCCCGCATGATCGCGGACATGACGATCCGGACCTTCAGCGACAAGACGCAGCGCGACTATATCCGGAATGTTGAGGCCTTTGCCAGATTTCTCGGCCGCTCCCCCGACACCGCGACCGGCGACGACATCCGCCGCTTCCAGCTTGCGCAGGTCGAAGGGGGCGCGCAGCCACCGAAGATGAATACGCAGGCCTCGGCGCTGCGCTTTTTCTTCACCATCACGCTCAGCCGCGCCGACCTCGCTCATCAGCTGGCCCGCACGCACTATCCGCGCAAGCTGCCGCGGGTCCTTGCTCCAGATCAGGTCGGCCGGCTGATCGAGGCGGCGCCCGGCCCTGGTCTGAAGTACAAGGCCGCACTCAGCATCGCCTACGGCGCCGGTCTGCGCGGCTGCGAGGTCGTCATGCTGCGGGTCGGCGACATCGATTCGGAGCGCATGCTGATCCGGGTCGAGATGGGCAAGGGCCGCAAGGATCGGCATGCCATGCTGTCGCCGCAGCTTCTTTCGTTGCTACGCGCATGGTGGCTGCAATGCCGGTCGAGAGGTTGGCTGTTCCCGGGTCGGGACCCACTCCTGCCCATAACAGTGCGCCAGCTCAACCGCGTCTGCCACATGGCGGCCGAGGCGGCGGGGCTCGGCAGCTGGGTTACGCCGCATACGCTTCGGCACTCGTTTGCCACGCATCTACTGGAGAGCAATATCGACGTGCGGGTGATTCAGGTGCTGCTAGGCCATGCCAAGCTGGACACGACCGCCCGCTATACCCACGTCGCCACCAACGTCCTGCGCACGGTGATGAGCCCGCTCGATCGGCTGACGCTGCCGAAGGAGGGGCCGCCGGCATAGCGCCGGCCCCTCATGGGTCGTCCAGCTCTGGAGGTCGCGGATATCTTCCGCGACCACGGGCCCGCTTGGCGTCATGCCAACCGCGGTCACGTGAGCCTCGGCCAGCTCAAGGTGATGAGCGCCATCGAGCGCTGCCGCACGGCGGCGCTCGGCGGGCACATCATGCGTTGCGAGAACGAGGCCTGCGCCTACACGGCGATCGCCTACAACAGCTGCCGCAACCGGCACTGTCCCAAGTGCCAGGGCGCGGTGGCGCGTGAGTGGATGGCGGCGCGGGCGGCGGAGCTTTTGCCCGTGCCCTACTTCCACGTCGTGTTCACACTGCCGTCGGCAATCGGCGACATCGCCTACCAGAACAAGGCGGCGATCTACAATCTGCTGTTCAGGGCGTCCGCCGAGACGATGCTGACGATCGCGGCCGATCCCAAGCATCTGGGGGCGAGGATCGCGATCACCTCGGTGCTGCACACGTGGGGAAGCGCGATGACGCATCATCCGCACGTCCACATGATCGTGCCGGGCGGCGGCATCTCGCGCGATGGATCACGGTGGATCGCGAAGCGGCCGGACTTCTTTCTGCCGGTGCGCGTGCTCTCGAAGCTGTTCCGAAGACTGATGATCGAGAAGCTCGTGGCCGCACACGCTGCCGGCCAGTTGACGTTCCATGGCGCGCACACGGCGCTAAGCAACGCCAAGGTGTTCGCCGCCTATCTGGCGCCGCTCAAGAGGACGCGATGGTTCGTCTACGCCAAGCGCCCGTTCGCAGGGCCGAAGGCGGTGCTCGCCTATCTGTCGCGCTACACCCACCGCGTGGCGATCTCGAACCGGCGCCTGATCGCGGCCGATGCCAAGGCGGTGACGTTCCGGGTCAAGGACTACCGCATCGACGGACCCGGCCGCTACAAGACGATGACGCTCGACGCCCACGAGTTCATCCGCCGCTTCCTGATCCACGTGCTGCCCAAAGGCTTCCACCGCATCCGCCACTACGGTCTGCTGGCAAGCGGCGTGAAGGCGGACAACCTCGCACTCGCTCGCAAACTGCTCGACGTCCCTCCGCCGGCGCCCGAGCCCGAGCAGGCCGCTTCTGATCCGGCCACGCCCAATCCGTGCCCGTGCTGCGGCTCGGCCATGCGCATCATCGAGGTGTTCAAGGCCGGCGAGTTCCCACGACACAGGCCGACCGCGATGCCCGCCGCCATCAGGATCGACACCTCATGAGCCCTGGAAACCTCATTCGCCGCTGCCGTGCCGATCTGTATCGCTGGCCCAGGGCCGGCCACGGCAGCGCTCGTCCGAGCCAGCATCCCGCAAGGTCCAGATCGGCCGCGCACCCCGGTTGCCGAGCGATCCAAGCCTCGTCGCCACCACCGCGCGGCTCCGCCACCGCTCCGCCCACGACCTCACCAGCGGCCGCATCCTCAACGGCCACAACAAAATCCCCATAAAGCTTGCGGCACCGTTGCGCCCAACTTCCCGCGGGTTCCTTCCCTGGAGGCTTTCGGACGACGGCCCGGTGCTCGTGGATGGGCCTGTGATGGGGCCGTCATCCGAAACCCTTCACAA
>DATDGG010000102.1:0-33744 GCA_036522235.1 Xanthobacteraceae bacterium | reverse complement strand
ACCCGTTCCGGATGATGCTCGGCGAACAGCGCGGCGCGCAGCGCTCCTGAGGAAATGCCATAGACGTAAAGCGGCCCGGTCGCGCTCTTGCTCATAATGTATTGGCTCGCCGCCGCGAGGTCGTCGGCGCCCTCGGCGATGTTCGCCAGGAATTCGGGCCCCTTGTAGGAACGGCCATAGCCGCGATGGTCGCAGCACCAGCAGTCGAAGCCCTCGCCGGCAAAGAAATCCATGGCCGAGACATAGCCCGGCGCCTGCAGGTCGAAGCCCGGCGTCGAGGCCATGGAGGAGCCGTGCACGAACAGGATGGTCCCGCGCGCGGCCTCGCTTCGGCGCGGCTTCTCCCACAGGAAGAGCTTCTGGCCGTTGACCGTGGTGGTGTGCTCGCGGCCTTTGTTGATCGTCGCGTTGATGTTCATTGTTGAATTCCCGGGATATTGAAGACGCCGCTCGATCGCCGCCGCCAATCGATTTTCCTATTTACCGGATAACAGCTAAAGTGCGCGCGGCAAAGGGCCGGCAACAGGCCCCAGCGCCCACAGCCGCCGGGAGGATGTCATGCGGGCAACGATTTGGCCGACGCTCATCGCGCTCACCTTGTTCGGGGGCAGCGCGCTCGCGCAGCAGTTCACGCCCGATCCGATCGATGAGGCGGCGGCGAAACGCGAGGGGGCGGTCAGCTGGTACACGTCGACCCCGGTCAAGGCCGCGCAATATATCGCGACCGAGTTCGAGCGGCAGACCGGGATCAAGGTCGAGCTCCTGCGCACCGGCGGCGGCGAGGTCATCCGCCGCTTCCAGCAGGAGGCCGCCGCCGGGCGCTTTGCGGCCGACGTCATCACCATGTCCGACATGTCGGCCGCGAGCGACATGGCGCGGCGTGGCCGCTTCGTGCCGTTCCGGCCGGCCGGGTTCGACAAGGTGATCGCCGACGCCAAGGACCCGGAGGGAAATTTCATCGCTCAGCGGCTCACCATGGTGGGCATACTGGTGCGCACCGACAAGGTGGCGGCGGCCGACCGGCCCACGACCTGGCGCGATCTCGTGGCGCCCAAATACAAGGGCATGCTGGTGATGGCCGATCCCTCCTTCACCGCCATCCAGCTGGTGGTGGTGGCGACGCTGTCGCAGAAGCTCGGCTGGCCGTTCTACGAGGCGCTGCGCAAGAACGACACCATGGTGGTCCAGAGCCACGAGCAGATCTACGACACGGTCAAGCGCGGCGAGCGCGTCATGGCGGCCGAGTCGTCCGATCCGCGCATCTATACGGGCGGCGAGATCCCGCCCAACATGACCAGCGTCATTCCCCATGACGGGGCGATCCAGGTCCCCTCGCCCACCGCCATCGTCAAGGGGTCGCCGCATCCCAATGCCGCCAAGCTGTTCGCGCAGTTCAACCTGACGCCCGATATCCAGCACAAATTCACCGAGGAAGGGCATCATTCGCCGCGCGTCGACGTGCCGGCGCCCCCCGGCATGCCGCGCCTCGACGAGCTCACGCTCTACCCCGCCGACTACGACTACATCGAGAAGAACACCAAGCAACTCAAGGCGAAGTTCGCGGAGATATTTCAGTGACCCTCCAAACCTCCGCAGCGACCTCTTAACCTCCCCCTGAAAGGGGGAGGTCGACCCGCGCAGCGGGTCGGGTGGGGGTCACGCCTCACCGCAAGCACCGAATTTGCCGATAGGCGGGACCCCCGCCCGGCGCCTTCGGCGCCACCCTCCCCCTTTCAGGGGGAGGGAATCCGCGACGCTCGGCTCCGGTTTGAACCGCCTCCTGCCGCGCATTATTTGATGAGTGAAGATTTCGGAGGCGCGATTGAGCGAGGCGGCCCCATCGATCCGGGTGATTTTCGGCGCGCTGTTCCTGGCGCTGCTGCTGGCGGCGCTCGACCAGACCATCGTGTCGACCGCGCTGCCCACCATCGTGGGCGAGCTCGGCGGGCTCACCCATCTCTCCTGGGTGGTCACGGCCTATCTCCTCTCGTCGACCGTCGTCACGCCGCTCTACGGAAAATTCGGCGATCTCTATGGCCGCAAGATCGTGCTGCAGGTGGCGATCGTCGTGTTCCTCATCGGCTCCGCGCTGTGCGGCCTCGCGCAGAACATGGTTGAGCTCATCCTGTTCCGCGGCCTGCAGGGCATCGGCGGCGGCGGGCTCATCGTCGGCACCATCGCGGTGGTCGGCGATCTCATTCCGCCGCGCGAGCGGGGCCGCTATCAGGGCCTGTTCGGCGCGGTGTTCGGGCTTGCCACCATTATCGGCCCGCTGCTCGGCGGCTTCTTCGTCGACCACCTGACCTGGCGCTGGATTTTCTACATCAACCTGCCGACCGGCCTGCTGGCGCTGGCCGTGATCGCCGCCGCGCTGCCTTCGCGACCGAGCGCGCGGGCGCATCGGATCGACTATCTCGGCGCCACCTTGCTGTCGATCGCGCTGACCGCGGTCATCCTGGTGACCAGCCTCGGCGGCAACAGCTTCCCCTGGGGCTCGCCGTTCATCCTCGGCATGAGCGCGGTTGCGTTCGTTGCGAGCATGCTCTTTGTCGTGATCGAGGCGCGCTCACGCGAGCCGATCCTGTCGCTCGCTTTGTTCCGCAACCGCACCTTCGCGATCACTTGCGCGGTCGGGCTCATCGTCGGTCTCGCGCTGTTCGGCTCGGTCACGTATCTGCCGATCCATCTCCAGCTGGTGAAGGGCGAGAGCCCGACCGGCTCGGGGCTGCAGCTCATGCCGATGATGCTCGGCATGCTGGTGACCTCGGTCGTGAGCGGACGATTGATCAGCCGCTTCGGCCGCTACAAGCCATTCCCCATCGCCGGCACGATCCTGATGACCGCGGGCCTGCTGCTGATGTCGCGCATATCCCTCGACATGAGCGTCTGGGAAACCTCCGCCGACGCGCTGGTGCTGGGGCTCGGCATGGGCATGATCATGCAGGTGCTGATCCTGGCGGTGCAGAACAGCGTCGACTACGAACATCTCGGCGTCGCGACCTCCGGCGCCACCTTGTTCCGCTCGATCGGCGGCGCGCTCGGCGTCGCGCTGTTCGGCGCCATCTTCGCCCACGCTCTGCAGACGCAACTCGCCGCCACGCTGCCGCCGGGCACGACCTTTCCCTCGGCCGCGAGCCCGGCCGCCCTGCAGGCGCTGCCGGAGGCAATTCGCACCGCCTACCTTTCGGCGATCGTCGAAGCACTGCGGCTCGTGTTCCAGGTAGCGGCCGCGGTCGCGGCGCTCGCGTTCCTGCTGAGCCTCGCGCTGCGCGAGATCCCGCTGCGCGGGATGGAGCCCGCCAAGGGCCTCGCCGAAAGCGTGCCGATGCCGCGCGATGCCACCTCCCTCGAGGAGCTCGAGCGCATCGTCACCGCGCTGATGGCGCATGAGAATCGCTGGCGGCTCTACGCTGACTTGGCCGAGCGGGCGCAGCTTGCGCTCTCCGCGCCTGAGCTGTGGATGCTGGCGCGGCTCGGCGAGCGCGCGCCGTGCAGCGCCCAGACTTTGAGCAACGACCTGAAGCTCGCGCTCGCAAGCCTTGAAGCCCCCCTGCAAGCCTTGTGCAATCGCGGTATCGCCGAAGTGGACGCAGGCGGAAATCTGCGGCTGACTTCGCTCGGCATCGCCATGCGCGAGCGCATGCTGGCGGCCCGCCGCAAGGGGCTCGCCGACATGATGGCGCGCTGGGAACCGGACAAGCACCCCGACGTGCTGGCGCTCCTCGATCGGCTGGTCGACACGGTGGTGCGCGACCTGCCGGCGCCCGGCCAAATCGAAGGTTCGGCGCGCCCGCGCCCGCATTAACGCGCGCCGACGCATCCTCGGGAGGCGCAGCCGAGGCCCTACTTCGCTGATGACACGACAACCTCCGGTGCGGTAACCTGCACATGGTTGCGTTCAAACGCGCGGCCTGCGGCGCGAGCCAGCGCCGGATCCCCCTTGGAGATGATGGCTTGAAGGTGATGGCATGACCAAACAATCGCTTCTGATCTTGACCTTGGCTGCGTCCGTTTGCGCCGCCCTGCCGGCGAACGCGCAACGCTTCGTGCAGCCCGATCCCAGCCAGAAGGGCGGCTATCCCCTCCCCGACGGCAGCGCCAAAGCAATGGTCCAGGAGAACTGCACGATCTGCCACGATCTCCGCAACATCGTGCTCTCCAACAAGTCGGCGGAGGATTGGGACAATACCGTCGACATGATGAAGAATGCCGGCGCCCCGATCAGCGCGGATCAGGCCAAGGAGATCAAGCAATACCTGATCGCGAGCTTCCCGGAAGGACCGCGCCCCAAGCCGGTCGCGATCGACGGCACGGTGAAGGTCAAGTTCCATATCTGGCACACGCCGACGCCTGGCTCGCGTCCGCATGACCCGCTGGCGGCGCCGGACGGCACGCTGTGGTGGTCCGGGCAGTTCGCCAACCGGCTCGGCCACTTGGATCCCAAGACCGGCGAGATGAAGGAATATCCGATCCCGCGGCTTGCCGGCCCGCACGGGCTGATCAACGACAAGGACGGCAACATCTGGTACGCCGGCAACTGGGGTGGCCATATCGGCAAGCTCGACCCGAAGACCGGCCAGTTCACATACTACAACATGCCGGACCCGAAGGCGAAGGACCCGCACACCCCGCTGTTCGACCGCGACGGCTACCTCTGGTTCAGCGTGCAGAACGGCGGCTTCATGGGCCGGCTCGATCCCACCAGCGGCGAGATCAAGCTGGTGCAGCCGGCGGGCAACCCCGGGCAGATGCCCTATGCGTTGCGCTTCCTGTCCGACGGCAAGCAGCCCTGGTACAGCTTCTGGGGCACCAACAAGATCGCCACCGTCGATCCGAAGACCTTCCAGGTGACCGAGTTCGCCCTGCCCGATCCCAAGACCCGCATCCGCCGCATGGGCGTGACCTCCGACGACATGATCTGGTACGGCGACTGGAGCAACGGCAAGCTGTCGCGCTTCAACCCCAAGACCGGCGACGTCAAGTCGTGGGATGGGCCGAGCGGACCGAACTCGCAGCCCTACGGCATGACGGTGATCGATGACAAGATCTGGTACGTCGAATCGAACACCCGGCCCAACAACCTGGTGCGCTTCGATCCCGCGACGGAGAAGTTCCAGACCTGGCAGATCCCCGAGGGCGGCGGCATCGTGCGCCACATGATGCCGACCAAGGACGGCAACATCGCGATGGCGATGAGCGGTCTGAGCGAAGTCGGGATCGTGGAAATTCTGCCCAGCCAGTCGAACTGACGCGGCCACCTGTCTTCGAAGCGGCGCTGCCCGGCCTTGTGCCGGGCATCGTCGTTTTGGGCGTGCCGACGCTCAAACCCTCGTCGTCGCGATGAGCTCGGCCGCGCGCGGCAGGCTGTCGAGCGCCCATAGCTGGTGCAGCAGCGCCTCGGTCTGCGCGGCCTTAAGCTGGCGGCGTGCCAGCGCGCGGAATTTCTCCTCGACCTCGGCGTCCGTCATCGGGTTCTTCCAGTGCCCGCGATGGTATTCGACCCGCAGGCTCCGGCGCTGTCCCGATTTGAGGACGATCTCGAGATCGCACGGGTTCATCTCCTGCCCGACCCGGTCGGCTTCGTCGGACGGCAGGCAGCGCACGCGGGCGACGAGGTCCAGGAGGCGCTGGTCGTGCAGATACGGGTCCTCGTAATGCTGCTCTTCGATCGTGCCGTAGATCAGCGCCACGGCGGCCGCATAGGGGATGCTGTGGTCGGCGGTCTCGTGGGTCTGCGGGTGCCACTTGTCGGGGCTGTCGGCCATGACCTGGATCGCCTTGCGCGATACGCTGACATTCACCTCCGCGATCTCGCTGATGTCGGCAAAGAAAGCGCGCGCTTCGACCGCCGCCTGCGCGACCGTCTGGGCAAACTGGCCGAGCGAGAAGCGCTTGGTGAAACAGTGCATCATGCCGAACGGCACGCCAGCGCCGCCGAGCGTCGGCAACGTGAAGGGCTTGCGGTTGATGCGGTTGAAGAAGCCGTCGGGCCCTTCGAACACCTCCGCCGGACCGGTCATGCCGCTTTGCGCGAGCTCGACCGCGAAGATCGCCTGGCGCGCGGCTTCGGCGGCGGCGCACGCCTTCCAGTTCGACAGCGTGCCGACGCGCGTTTGATTGAGCGCCACCCCGCCGGCGACGTAAATGCCGATCGCATGCGTGATCTGTTCCGCGGTGAGCCCCAGCATGCGGCCGGCGCCGACGGTGACGGCGACGCCGATGATCCAGGCATAGTCGATCCCGACCGCGCGGTTGTCGAACACGTCGCAGATCCGGCAAAACACCTCGTAGGCGAGCACGGCGCCGGTGATCAGGTCTTTGCCGCCGCGTCCCATCACCTCGGCCGTCGACAACAGCGGCGCAATCGTGTCGCTCGGATGACCGGCGCCACGGCTGATATAGCCGTCGTTGAAATCGAGATAGCGGATCATCACGCCGTTCGCGAAAGCAGCGAGATCGGGGCTCGTCTTCACACCGCTGCACATCACGGTCGCGCCGCGCGCCGCGCCAACGCCAGCGGCAAGCTTGTTGGCGATCTGGCTCGCGTCCGCCGAAAAGCCGCCGAGCCCGCAGCCGATGCTGTCGATCATGTAGCGTTTGGCCTCACGCACCAGCTCCGCCGGCAAGTCCTCGTATCTGAGGCGTGTGGCGTAGCGGGCGAGCGCCTGCGCGAGCAGCGGTTGGTCGGGAGGAACGCCCGCCGTTGACGCGGGCCTTTCCTGCGCCCAAGCCGGAAGCGCCGTCACGCCCGCCGCAGCCGTTGCGATTTGCTTGAGGAACCGGCGCCGCTCCCGGCGCGGCGAATCGATCAGGTCGGTTCGTGTCGTGCGGTTCATGGCTCCTCCCAGGAGAAAATTGCGGCGGTATTAGCCTGCACTCAGTCAAACCCCCTCCATTGCCTAGGGTATTCACCTGACGCCAACTTTATGAAGTGAAATTAAGGTGCGGATAACTAGGCCCATCTATCGAGCTACCACAAAGTCGAGCCGCCTATCGCTCATAAGACCACGTGACGGTAATTGCCGGCGGCGAGGAACCACGTGTCTCTCATGTGAGGCGGGCGTAGACAAATGCCACACACGATATCTCCTGCGGGCCCTCTCGGGGCCGAGTCGACACACCCGCGTCACGAGAAGTCGCTGATCGTCAAGCGGTCGATCGTGATTGCTGGCCACAAGACCAGCATCAGCCTGGAAGAGCCGTTTTGGCGGGCCCTGAAGGAGATCGCCGGCCGCCGCAAGATGGGATTGTCCGAGCTCGTGACGTCGATCGATAGCGAGCGCTCGCAGACCAACCTGTCATCGGCAATCCGGCTCTTCGTTCTGGGCTTCTATCGTCTCGAGCTCAACGCCATCGCGCCCGCGCGCGGGAAGTCCTCGATGCCGCCCGCGAGCTCCGCTTCCGGGACGTGAGTGGCGCGCCGTCGAGGCGATCTCGGCGGGGCATCCGGCCCCATCCACAACTACCGTACCGCCGCAATGGTCTCGCTGATCTCGGCAAGGAAGCCCAAGGCTACCGGGCTCGGCTTCGCGCGACCTTGCTTTCCGGTCCCCCCGGCCACATCCCTCATGATATCTTGGATGATGCAAGCGAGCAGCTGACTGTCGCGATCGGCCTTCATCGCGGCGATCGCCAGGCGCGCGTATCGGCGACCGAGCCTCAGGTCGTTATTCCTGTTTCCGGTCGGCTCGACCCGCCAGAAGCTTTCCGGTCGCCAAAAAGGCTGGTCATTGTCCCGCAGCTTCACGAACGGCAGTGCCTTGGTGGCCGGCAGCGTATAGCGAAGGATATCGGCCGCAACCGACCTATCCGCTTCCGGCGCCGAATAGGCCAGCCGCAAGAACGCAACCGGCTTTGACGACGCCGATCTCGAAGACACTGATCTTGAAGATTTGACCCGCAATCTGACAGCCATCAAGCCCTCCAACCCGCGCGTCCCGATTCGCACGGCGGCAGCAGCCGATTCCGCAGGCTGAAGCGCGCCGAGCGCAGCAACCTGCTCGCGACAACAACCGACCCGCCGCCGCGAGCGACCGCGGCGCTGTCTTCCGATCCTGAGGTTGGCCCCCGCCACTCCCACTCGGCCGCTATTGCGGGCGAGTCCCTCAACAGAATTCATGATAGTGCATCAAATCGTGCACGGGAACTCCCGGGCCTGCGCGATCCATAATTTCTTCAACATGTTGCGCGGAAGCCACGCCTCGACGTAAATCTACATAAAATGCGTGTGTGAGCGAAGGCCGCGGCCACGGCAGCAAATCCAAAGCTCCATGGCCGCGATTTCGATTAGGCCGTCCGACAGCGGACCTCCACCGGGAGCGAGGATGAGGTTTCCGGCCGGCCGAAATGCGCCGCTTTAGAATTTGATCATCGTGCTGCGCGTCATCGTGACATTGCCGGTGACCCCCACGGGGCCGCCCTTGGCCAGATGGAACGCGGCGTATTGCTCGTGATAGACGTCCTCGCCCGCCGAGCAGTCGACCGGAATGATGACCTTGTAGCCGCGCTGCGCCGCGCCCGAAGCGGTGCCGACGGTCGCGCCCTGGAATGAGTTGCCGCAGACGATCACGGTCTTGATCGCGGCCTGCTTGAGCGTCGCCTCGAGCGTCGAGCCCAGGAACTTGTCCGGCCCCGGTTGGCGATACCATTCGCCGGCGCGCGGCTTGAGGGCGGGATCCATCATGTCGTCGGGCGTCGCCTTGCCGTTCGAGCCGACCAGGCTGTACCAGACGACCATGTTGTGCGCGCGCGCTTCATCGTGCAGGCGCTTCATGTTCGGCACCGCGGCGATGCAGCGCGGGCGCGCGCTGCAGCCGCCCTTCATGATGTCGAGAAACAAGAGCGCGGTGGTCGCGGGATCGACCGTGACCTCCTTGAGCTCCGGCGCCGGCGGCGCAACCGCCGTGCTCCAATCGGAAATGACGTCGCCGGCGAAGGCCGCCGATCCGAGAAATGCCAGCAATAGCGCACCGCCGGCGGTGGCGGCGAGGTGTGATGGTGTCATTGATGGTGTCATGTTGTCCTCCCTGTATCTTGACGGCCGCAGAACAGCGACCTCGGCCAAAGATAGAGCAGCCGCCCCATTCAGGCTACCGTACGGCCGCGGCAAGCGCGCCTCGGACGGAGCTTGGGATTTTGCCAGGGGCCTCCCTCCAAAGGCCGCAGTTTAAGTGCAAGAGCCCATGAGAATGATCCTGGACCCCACCTCGGGAGCGTCTCATGTGCGATAAACTGATCACCAACCATATGCGCCTCGCATTCATCGCGCTGGCGGCTGTCCCCTTCTTCCCTGGCCGCGGAACGGCTCTGGCCGCCGGAGATGCCGCCGCGGGGAACACCATCTTCCAGGCGCAGTGCGCGGTCTGCCATTCGGACAAGCCGGGAGTGAACGGCTACGGCCCTACGCTCGCCGGGGTCGTGGGGCGCATGGCCGCTGCTATCGCGGGCTTCAACTACTCGAGCGCGCTGAAGGATTCCCGCCTGACCTGGGACGCCGCGACGATCGAGGAATTCCTGGCCGATTCAGCGAAGAAGGTTCCGGGCACCGCGAATGGCGGTGATGATTCCCTCGAGCACCGACCGCGCCGACCTGATCGCCTATCTGTCGACGCTTGTCGTCGCGCCCGCGCCGGCATCCGCGTCGACGGCTCCGCCCAAGGAAGCGATCAAGGCAGCGATTACCGGCCCGACCCAGGCGGAGCTCGATGGTGCGGCCGCGAGCCGGCAGAACTGGCTCTACGCATCCCACGATTATGCCGGCACGCGCTTCGCCGACCTCAAGCAAATCACGCCCGCCAATGCGGCCAAGCTTCGCGCGGTCTGTCTCTACCGCTTTGAGCAGGCAGCGCCGACACAGACCAATCCGATCGTCTACGACGGCGTCATGTACCTGACTTTCGCGCGCGCCACGGTCGCGATCGAGGCCACCACCTGTCGCGAGCGCTGGACCTACAATTGGCAACCCAAAGGGCACGAAATTTCGCCGACCAATCGCGGCGTGGCTATCAAGGACGGCAAGCTCATCCGCGGCACGGCGGACGGCTACCTGATCGCGCTCGACATGGCGAGCGGCAATCTGATCTGGAGCCGGCAGATCGCCAGCGCGGCCGACAGCCAATATCTCAGCATGCCGCCGCTGATCTTCGGGGACATGATTCTGTACGGGCCGGCCGGTGCGGATTACGGACCGAAGAACTGGATCGGCGCATTCAAGCTCGCCGATGGTGAGATGCTCTGGCGCTTCAATCTCGTGCCCGATCCCGATCAACCGGGTGCCGAAACCTGGAAGGACAAGGAGGCGCTGATGCACGGCGGCGGCAGCCTGTGGACGCCGCTGTCGCTCGATACCAAGGCCGGTGTGCTCTATGTGCCGGTCGGAAATCCGGCGCCGGATTTCTATGGTGCGGTGCGGCCGGGAGACGATCTCTATACGAACTCGCTGGTCGCGCTCGATGTGCACACCGGCAAGCTACTTTGGTATCGCCAGTTCGTCAGTCACGACGTGCACGACAGCGACCTCAGCCAGGTCAGCCCGCTGTTCAGCCTGAAAAGCGGCAAGTCGAGCCGCGACGTGGTCGCGGTGAGCGGCAAGGACGGGCTGCTGCGCCTGATCGACCGCACGACGCACGATCAGCTCTATGAAGTTCCGATCACGACCCGCGAGAATGTCGACGCCGAGCCGACGGTCGATGGTGCCCATCGCTGCCCGGGCCTGCTCGGTGGAATGGAGTGGAACGGTCCGGCTTTCGATCCGACCAGCAACCGGCTGTTCGTGGCCGCCGTCGATTGGTGCGGCACGTTCAAGAAATTCGATGCGCCGCCGCCGTTTGCCCAGGAGACGCACTATTACGGCGGCTCGGTGACGCCCGATCCGCGGGAAACGTCCAAGGGATGGCTCACCGCATTCGATGCCGCAACCGGCAAGGAAATCTGGAAATACGCTTCGCGCACCCCACTGGTGGCCGGCGTGACGGCCACCTCGGGCGGGGTCCTGTTCACCGGCGACTTGAACAATAATTTTCTCGCGCTCAACGCCAAGACCGGCAAAGTGCTGTATCGGTTCAATACCGGCGGCACCATCGGTGGCGGAACCGTCACCTACGAACGCAACGGCAAGCAGTTTGTCGCTATCGCATCGGGCAGCGTGTCGGCGTTCTTCGGCGGCTCTGGATTGCCCGTCGTTGTCGTGTTCGCCTTGCCCTGAGGGGGGTTCGGTCGGAAAATGGTGCCTTGCTGCCTACGGCCGCTGCCGCAGGCCGGGCCATGTACCTGTTCTCTTGAACCCGCGAAGGCTGCGGCAGTAAGGTTCCGTGTCCAAAAGAGCTAGACCTCATTTCAGGAGAGATGCCATGCCAATCTACATCTCCCGTGGTCGTTTCACGTCAGACGCCGTCAAGGGCATGCTGGCTAAGCCGGAAAACCGTGAGGAAGCCGTTGCCAAGCTCTTCAAGAGCGTGGGCGGCAATCTCATCGGGTGGTACCTGACCTTCGGCCACCATGATTGGCTGGCCATCGGCGAGTTCCCCGATGAGAAGGTTGCGGCCTCCGCGATGCTGGCGGCCGCTGCCGGGGGTAGCTTGTCTGAAGTCGAGACGACCGTGGCGATGACGGCCAAGGATGCCGCCGCCACCTTCGAATCTGCCGGGAAGGCGGCGAGAAGCTTCCGGAGCGCCGGGCGCGCATAGGTCCGGACGACACTGCCAGTCTGAACGCTAACATCGGCGTCTGGTTGGATGCGTCTTGCGGCCGGCGGGACAGCCGCCCGGCCGGCTGCTATGTTTGCGGCAACCCATCAGGGAGAATTGCCATGAGCAACAAAATTGGTCGTGCCACTGGAAAATCTCCACCGTTCGAGTTTGTCGCCGGCAACGGCCTGATTGATCGGCGCGCGCTGCTTGGCCGCGGCGCCGCGATTGCGGGCGCGCTGGGGGCGGGCACCGCCGGCTCGCTCACCGGCGCGGCCGCCGAGCCGCTGGTCGACGGGCCCTGGAGCCTCGAGGTCGGCGCCGCCATCCCGCCCTACCAGGTGCCCTCGCCGTTCGAGAAGAACGTCGTGCGCACGGTCGACAATCCCAACAACGAGCCGCGCAATTCGCGCGCCCGCACGCCCCATCATCTGCTCAAGGGCATCATCACGCCCAACGGGCTGCACTTCACCATCTGCCACGGCGGCGTGCCCAATATCGATCCGGCGCAGCATCGCCTGGTGATCCATGGCCTCGTCAAGCGGCCGCTCGCGTTCACGCTCGAGGCGCTGGAGCGCTATCCGATGGTGTCGCGCGTCGGCTTCGTGGAATGCGGCGGCAACAGCGCGCCCTTGTTCTCCAATGTGGCGCTGCAGGAGAACGTACAGGCGCTGCATGGTCTCGCCTCATGCTCCGAGTGGAGCGGTGTGCTGCTCTCGACCCTGCTCGAGGAAAGCGGCATCGATCCCAAGGCGAAATGGATGATCGCGGAGGGCGCCGACTCGCCGCATCTGAGCCGCAGCGTGCCGCTGGCCAAGGGCTTGGACGATGCCATGGTGGCGATGTACCAGAACGGCGAGCGCATCCAGCCCGGCCAGGGCTATCCGATGCGCCTGTGGCTGCCCGGCTACGAAGGCAACATGAACGTGAAGTTCCTGCGCCGGATCATGCTCACCGAAGAGCCGGCGATGACCTATTACGAGTCGCGCACCTACGCGCAGGTCCTCCCCGACGGCAAGGCCTACCGGTTCTACTTCCTGCAGGAGGTCAAATCCTTCATCTCGCGTCCCTCCCCGGGCCTGACCCTGAAGGAGCCCGGCATCTACGAGATCACGGGCGTCGCCTATTCGGGCACCGGACGTATCGCCAAGGTGATGGTGTCGGCAGACGGCGGGCAGAGCTGGGCGCAGGCGGCGCTGCAGGAGCCGGTGCTGCCCAAGGCGTTCACGCGCTTCCGCATGCCCTGGCGCTGGGACGGCGGGCCGGCGGTCCTGCAAAGCCGCGCCTGGGACGAGGCCGGCAATTCACAGCCGACGCGCGCGCAATTCGTGGCCGCGCGGGGGCAGACGTCGAAGCCGCCGTCGGTGCTGGGCTTCCCGAGCCAGCACTTCAACGCCATCACCAGCTGGGCGGTTGATCCCAAAGGGGAGGTCAAGCATGTCTATGCGTAGGCTTTCGCTCTGCGCCGCGCTCGCCTTGGCCGCCGCCGCCGGCGCGGCTTTTGCCGAAGGCCCCAATCTCGGCAAGGCGGTCAGCCCCTCTGACTTGGCGGCCTGGGACATTTTCGTCATGCCGGACGGCACCGGCCTGCCGCCCGGCAGCGGAACCGCCGCGCAAGGCGCGCCCATCTTCAAGCAGAAATGCGCGCCCTGCCATGGCGAGAACGGCGAAGGCGGCATCGCCGGCCAGCTGATCGGCGGACCGCCGCGCGCCAGCCTCGACGGCGGCAAGACCATCGCCAATTTCTACCCCTATGCCACCACCATCTTCGACTATGTCCGCCGTGCCATGCCCTACACGCAGCCGCGCTCGCTCACCGACCAGGAGGTCTATGCGCTGACCGCCTTCCTGCTCGCCCGCAACAAGCTCATCGGCGAGACCGACACCATGGACGCGCAGACATTGCCGAAGGTGAAAATGCCCAACCGCGACAACTTCATCACGCGTTTTCCTGACCGGATCTGACAGGGAGAAACGGCCATGCAGCGCGGCAACGATTCGAACAAGACCGAGGTGGACCGCCGCTCCGTCCTCGGCTTGGCAACGGGAGCCGTGATCGGCGCCGCCGCGCAGTCGGTCGCGGCGCCTGCGGCGGCATCGGTTGCCCGATCCGACATCATCATGATGGATGCAGTCGCGCTTTCCAGCGCCATTCACACCCGGCAGGTCTCCTGCGTCGAGGTGATGACGGCCTATCTCGATCACATCGAGCGGCTCAATCCGAAGGTCAATGCCATCGTGGCGCTCGAGGATCGCGCCGGCTTGCTGACCCAGGCGATGGAACGCGATGCGCAGCTCGCGCGCGGACAATCCATGGGGCCGCTGCACGGCTTTCCGCACGCGGTCAAGGATCTGCAGGCCGTCAAGGGCATACGGTCGACGCAAGGATCGCCGATCCTGAAGGATTTCGTTCCAGCGGCCGACAGCCTCATGGTGGACCGGCTGCGCAAGGCCGGGGCGATCTTCATCGGCAAGACGAACTCGCCCGAGTTCGGGCTCGGATCGCACACCTACAACGGGGTCTATGGAACAACGCGCAACGCCTACGACCAGTCGCGATCGGCCGGCGGCAGCAGCGGCGGTGCCGCGGTCTCGCTGGCGCTGCGCATGCTGCCGGTCGCGGACGGCTCGGATTATGGCGGCAGCCTGCGCAACCCGGCCGGCTGGAACAACGTGGTCGGCTTTCGCACCAGCATCGGCCGCGTGCCGAACGATGCGCGCGATGCCTGGCTTCCCTCGATCGGCGTGACCGGCCCAATGGCCCGAAACGTGACCGACCTGGCGTTGCTGCTCTCCGTGCAGGCCGGGTACGATTCCCGCACTCCTCTGGCCATGGAAGGCGATGGATCGATATTCCGCGCGCCGCTGGAAAAGACTTTCAGGGGAAAACGGATCGCGTGGGCGGGCGACTTCAAAGGATATGCGCCCTACGAGCCCGGCGTGCTCGACGTTTGCAAGACGTCGCTGAAGGTGTTCGAGACTCTCGGCTGCGTCGTCGAGGAGGCGCAGCCGGATTACCCGCTCGATGCGGTGTGGCGCGCCGTGCTGCGCATTCGCGGCTGGCAGCAGGGCGGCGCCATCCTTGCCTTCTACAACGATCCGGCGAAGCGTGCCCTGCTCAAGCCGGAAGCGATCTACGAGATCGAGCTTGGCCTGAAGCAATCGGCCTATGACATTTCCGCGGCATCCGTGGTCCGCTCCGAATGGTATCAGGCGGTGCGTCGCTTCTTCGAGCGCTACGACTATTTCATCGTTCCGACCGCGCAGCTGTTTCCATTCGATGCCGATCTGCATTGGCCCGCCGAGATCGCCGGCCAGAAGATGGAAACCTACCACGAATGGATGAAAGCGGTGCTGCTGGTCTCCATGTCCGGATGCCCGGCGCTTGCGGTGCCGGCTGGCTTTGGCGCGCAGAATCTTCCGATCGGCATCCAGATCATCGCGCCCAATCACCGCGAGCTCGATTGCCTTGAACTGGGCTATGCCTATACGACGGCGGCAAACTGGACCAACACGCACCTGCCGCCGCTGCTTCGCTAGACGTGTGGCCCGCTCAGCCCTTGGTCGACCTGTGTTGATCGATGCTGTGCTTGGCAAAGCCGACAAACAGCATCGCGACGCCGCCCGCGACCGCGCCGGCAAGGCCCTGGACCATGAATTGCTCGACCAGTCAAGGTTCATTCAAGCCGCCGCTCGCGGTCACGACGGTGGCCGCAAGGGTTTGCAGGAAATAGCCGCTCAGTGCTCCGCCGATGACGCCGACGACGCTGTGGCCCAACGCGCCGAAGCCGTGCTCATGGGCCGTGACCGCAGCCGCGTGGGCACCGAGAATGCCGGTGACGATCTGAACCATCACATATGTCCAGGACCACTCCATTTGGTCTCCACCCTTGGCCTTGACGCCACGCGGCAAATCAGTGCATTCAGGAATTTGAAACTGGTGATTTGCGCTCCGATCTCAAGCCGGCCTGAGACCGACGGTTTTAAGCGCAAGTCCCGTTAAACCAAACCTGACTTGCGAATCGGAGACCGCGCCGGTTTCTTCATGGAGTGAAGGCCGGCAGCTCGCTCACCTGGAGGCCGTCCCTAAAGGGGCGCCCGGCTGGCTTGCGGCTATAACCGCGGTTCTTTGTTTCCGGATTGTATTTTCAATAAAATGGTCTTGGAGTGCACCCCGTCGGTGCGACACGGGAACGGAGCGCGTGTCGTCAAACCTGTGGGTTGAGGGCGGCGGCGAGCAGCTTGCGGCACTCGCCGAGATCGTGCAGGGCGGCCTGCAACTTGCGCAGCTCCTCGCGCGCCAGCCGCTCCAAGGACGGCGCCCCGATGCTGCGTCCCGGCAGCGGCCGCGGCGAAGCGCGGCTGCGCTCGGGGGCGCCCAGCACCGGCTCGGCGCGGCCGTCGACCGGGGGCAGTTCGTCGTCCTCGTTGGCGTCGCCCAAGAGCGCGGGCAGCAGCGCCAGGAGTCCGCGGCCGCGTTCCACCTCGCCTTGCTCCGATCCGTTGCCGGTATCGGTTTCGCTGGCCACGACATCGGGATCGACTTCGGATGCGCGTTGTCCTGGCTGCGGGGCACCCGGCTGCCAGACCGTCTGCACGAACTTGGCGCCCTGCTCGCGCAAGATGCGCTGGACGCCGCGGATCGTGTAGCCCTCGCCGTAGAGCAGATGGCGAATGCCGCGCAGGAGATGGATGTCCTCGGGGCGATAGTAGCGCCGGCCGCCGCCGCGCTTCATCGGCTTGATGTCGCGAAACCGGCTTTCCCAAAAGCGCAGCACGTGCTGCGGCACGTCGAGGTCGTCCGCAACCTCGCTGATGGTACGGAATGCTTCGGGCGCCTTTTCCAAAGCCGCGTTGCTCCGACTTGCCTGGAGGGTGCGAGCTATTTCGGCTCGCCGTGGGAATCCGAGTTTATACGCTGCTTGAGAATGGCGGAAGGCTTGAACACCATGACGCGGCGCGGCGAGATCGGAACCTCCTTGCCGGTCTTGGGGTTTCGCCCCACCCGCTGGCCTTTCTTGCGCACCACGAAGGAGCCGAAGGACGACAGCTTCACGGTCTCACCGCGCTCCAGGCAGTCGGTGATTTCCTTGAGCACAAGCTCGACGAGCGTAGCCGATTCCGTGCGCGACAGGCCTACCTTCTGGTAGACCGCCTCGCACAAATCAGCCCTCGTGACTGTTTTTGCCGTCATCGCCAGCCCCGCATTTGGCGATCGCCATATCCCACTGAATTATCAAACGATATTAGGTTGGCCCGGCAGGGTCAACGGTCTCGCCAGGAAGATTTTGCGGGTCCCCTTACCACCGCAACAGGGTGGCGCCCCAGGTAAAGCCACCGCCCATCGCCTCAAGCAGCACCAAGTTACCGCGCTTAATGCGTCCATCGGCGACCCCGACCGCGAGCGCGAGCGGGATCGAAGCGGCCGACGTATTGCCGTGGTTTTCCACAGTCAGAATGACCTTCTCGGGCGCGATGCCGAGCTTGTGCGCCGAATCGTCGATGATGCGCTTGTTGGCCTGATGCGGCACGAACCAGTCGATATCCTGCGCCCCATAGCCGGTCGCCGCGAACGCATCCTCGATCACATCGGAGATCATCGCCACGGCATGCTTGAACACCGCGCGGCCCTCCATGCGCAGGTGCCCGATGGTACCGGTCGAGGACGGGCCGCCGTCGACATAGAGCTTCGAGCGATAGCGGCCGTCCGAGCGCAGGTGCGAGGTCAGGATGCCGCGGTCCTCGCGCGTGCCGGGCTGCGGCGCGCCCTCGATCACCACGGCGCCGGCGCCGTCGCCGAACAGCACGCAGGTGGTGCGGTCGGTCCAGTCCAGGATGCGCGAGAAGGTTTCCGAGCCGATGACGAGCGCGCGTTTGAAGGCGCCGCTGCGCAACAGCGCGTCCACGGTGGCGAGCGAGAACACGAAGCCCGAGCACACCGCCTGCAGGTCGAAGGCGGCGCCTTGGGTGATGCCGAGCTCGGCCTGGATCGCCACCGCGCTCGCCGGGAACGTATTGTCGGGCGTCGAGGTCGCGAGCACCACCAGGTCGATCGTTGAAGCGTCGATGCCGGCATTCGCGAGCGCCGCGCGCGCCGCCTTGATGCCCATCTGCGACGTCGTCTCGCCCTCCGCGGCGATCCGGCGCTCGCGAATGCCGGTGCGCTGCACGATCCATTCGTCCGACGTATCCACCATGCGCGAGAGGTCGGAATTGGTGACCACCCTGCTCGGCAGGTAGCTGCCGCAGCCCAGCACGACCGAACGTAAAACGCTCACGAGGCCAGTCTCCCGGACAGGCTCGTCGCATTCAGGGTCTGGCCAATCTTGGGGATGAGATCGTAGCGCACCATGTCGTGACCGATATCCACCGCATAGGCAAACCCCTCGGAATCGGTCCCGCCGTGGCTCTTGATGACGATGCCGTTGAGCCCGAGAAAGACGCCCCCGTTTGATTTACGGGGATCCATCTTCTCGCTCAAGGTGTAGAACGCGTCGCGGGCCAGCACATAGCCGAGCTTCGAGAGCAGGGTCTTCGACATGGCGCTCTTGAGATATTGGCCGAGCTGGCGGGCGGTGCCCTCGGCGGTCTTGAGCGCGATATTGCCGGCAAAGCCCTCGGTGACGACGACGTCGACGACGCCCTTGCCGATGTCGTCGCCTTCGACAAAGCCGGCATATTCGATTTCCGGCAGCTGCGCCTCGCGCAGGATGCGCCCGGCTTCGCGGACCTCCTCCAGGCCCTTGACCTCCTCCACCCCGATATTGAGGAGGCCGATCTTGGGCCGCTCGAGGTTGAACAGCGCGCGCGCCATGCCGCCGCCCATGACCGCCATCGCCACCAGGTGACGGGCATCCGCCCCGATCGAGGCGCCGACGTCGAGCACGATCGATTCGCCCCGTAGCGTCGGCCACAGGCACGCGATGGCGGGCCGCTCGACGCCGGTCATGGTCCGCAGGCAGATTTTCGCCATGGCCATCAGCGCGCCGGTATTGCCCGCCGAGACCGCGACGTCGGCGTCGCCCTTCTTGACCGCCTCGATCGCCAGCCACATGGACGACCTGCGTCGCCCCTGCCGCAAGGCTTGGCTCGGCTTGGCATCCATCTTCACGGCGATGTCGGTGTGCACGAAGCGCGAGACCGCCTTGAGCCGCGGCCGCGACGCGACGAGCGGCTCGACCACGGCGGCATCACCAAATAGAACGAACTCGATGTCGGGGTGCCGGGCGAGCGAAACTTCCGCGCCCGGCACGATCACCGAAGCACCGTGGTCGCCGCCCATGGCGTCAAGCGCGATGCGAACCTTGTGGGGCATGGACGGACCCTAAAGACCGGGACGCGACGGGCGCCGGAAGCGCGGTCCTGCGGGAGCGATGACCATGGCGGACCATAGGCGTTCCGGCAAGCGATGCAACAGGGGGGCCGCGCGCGGCTCACGCGTCATGGTCACCCTTCCGCAGGTTCGCCAAGGCGGCAAACGGGTGCTCGGCCTGGTCTTCGGTCGGCGGCGCCGCGAAGACCGCTTGCGGCTTGCGCGGATAGGGGTCGATCCCGAGCAGCAGGAACTCGGTCGCCACCGCGCCGAGATCGACGGTGTCGTTCAGGAGCGGCTCCGTCTCGGGCTCCTCGTCGGAGGAAACCTCGAGCACGCGCCCGGGCGGGGTGTCGCCGGCGGCCGGCGTGGCGCCCGGGACGAAGATCAGGTCGATTGATTCCTCGACCTCGTTCTCCAGCGGATCAAGCGTCACGACGCAGACTTGCCCGACGGTCGCCGACACGCGGCCCGTCACGTGCAGCCCGCCGGACCCGTGCCGGGTCAGATCGAATGTGGCTTCGAGGCGCCGCAGGGCGCGCAGATCGGCCGCCTTGGCAATGGCAGCGCGGACCGTCTCGTCGGCCGCAAGCACGAAGCGCCGCCCGGTCTCCGGTACGTCGTCAACGCTCACCGGCACGCTCCACGGCCGTTCCGGCTTGCGCTCATTCGCGGGTCGTATCATGAGGCGGCATCCCTGGTTGGCGCTCCGTCCGCGGCCATCACGCCTTCGGGATCGGGAAACGTGAGCTCAGCCCGCCCTAGCGCCTCCCCGCCCTGCTCCGCAAGCCGGCCCGCCGCCGCGCGCACATAAGCGGCGAGCCGCACGGCGCCGGGCGCCGATCCATCCGGGCTGTCGAATACGTTGCGCGCCAGTGCAGCAACGAGCGGCCTTGGATCGGGCGCCGACAGCGCCTCCCCATAGGCCGCCTGCCGGCCGAAGAAGGCCTCGCCGATCTTGCGCATCTTGGCGGGTACGGCGAGATCCCCCACTCCCATTTCGCGCAGGCTCCCGTCCATGTCGGCGCAGAACCAATCGAACAGCGCCTGGCCGAGCCGGCGGGCCGGGGCCGGCCCCGCCTCCAGCTGGCGCAGCACCAGCACGGTGTGCAACACGACCATCTCGAAACGGCCATTAACCGTATCGGGAACGCCGAAGACCCGGTAAAAGGGTGCGGCTCGCGCCTGCGCCACGATCGTGCCATAGAGGCGGGGGATGCTGTCATCCGCGGGGGTTCGGCGAAATAACTGGAACATCATGAGGATAACTCGGGGCAGCACGAATCCCGGAAGCTTGGCCAAGGGGCGGCTGCCGGGCTTTAAGCTGCCACTACGTCACCCTCCGCGCGACCACAACGATATTTAGGAACGTCCACCTCCCATGCGCAGCCCTAAAATAACCCGTCCGGGCGCCTGGCCAGCCGCCAAGATCTTGGCGGCGGTGCTGGTGCTCGGGCTGCCGCTCGGCGGTTGCTTCAGCGAGACCTACCAGAAGGGCTACATCGTTCCGGAGGGGGCCCTGGAGCAGATCCCGGTTGGGGCGAGCCAGGAGCAGGTTCTGATCGTGCTCGGCACGCCTTCCACCGTGGCGACCGTGAGCGGCGAGGCGTTCTATTACATTTCCCAGCGGGCCGAGCGCGCCGTCGCCTTCATGCCGCAGGAGGTGGTCGATCAACGGGTGGTCGCGGTCTATTTCGACAAGCAGCGGCGGGTCAAGCGGCTCGCGAATTACGGGCTCAAGGACGGCAAGATTTTCGACTTTGTCAGCCGCACGACGCCGACCGGCGGCGCCGAGCTCAGCTACCTGAAGGGCTTCTGGAGCATGTTCGACTTCAAGCCGAGCCTCTAAGCGGGCCTATCTACGCTTCACCTTCGGCAACCGGACCGCGCACCAGGCCGATGATTTCGATCACGTTTCGGTCGGGATCGTGGAAATAGGCGCTGCGGCCCTGGAAGGTTCCCGAGCGCCGATCCTCTTCCTTGAAAATGCGAATGCCGCGCTCCGCCAGAAAGGCCTTGGCCTGCTCGTAATCTCCCGCGCTCACCCGAAAGGCGTGGTGAATGTCGTGCGCGTCGCCGGCATTCGGGTCGATCGGCTTCTCCGAATAGGTGAGAACGAAGCAGTCGGCGCCGGCGCGCATGAACACCATGTGGCGGTTGCGGCGCAGCCGCTCCATGCCCATGACCTCGGTATAGAACTTCTCCGCGCGATCGAGGTCTTTCACCGGGATCGTGAAATGAACGACGCCCTGCGTCTTCAGCATCTCCGGCCCACCGTCAGTGCGCCAGCACCGCCAGCAGCAGCAGTGCCACGATGTTGGTGATCTTGATCATCGGGTTGACCGCCGGCCCGGCCGTGTCCTTGTAGGGATCGCCGACCGTGTCGCCGGTGACGGCGGCCTTGTGGGCGTCCGACCCCTTGCCGCCGTAGTGACCGTCCTCGATGTATTTCTTGGCATTGTCCCAGGCGCCGCCGCCCGACGTCATCGAGATGGCGACGAAAATCCCGTTGACGATCACGCCGAGCAGCATGGCGCCCACGGCGGAAAAGCCCGCCGACTTGCCCGCCGCCCCGCCACCGGCGATGAAATAGATCACGAAGTAGACGGCGATCGGCGACAGCACCGGCAGGAGCGAAGGGACGATCATCTCCTTGATGGCGGCCTTGGTCAGAAGGTCGACGGCGCGCCCGTAGTCCGGCTTTTCCGTGCCTTTCATGATGCCGGGCTTCTCGCGGAACTGGCGGCGCACCTCCTCGACGATCGCCGAGGCGGCGCGGCCCACCGCCGTCATTCCGAGGGCGCCGAACAGATACGGCAACAGTCCGCCGAACAGGAGCCCGACCACCACATACGGATTGTTCAACGAGAAATCGAGCTTGATGCCTTCAAAGTATTTGTGGGTCGCCGCATTGGCGATGAAGAAGTTGAGGTCCTGGTTGTAGGCCGCGAACAGGACCAGGGCACCGAGGCCGGCCGAGCCGATGGCATAGCCCTTGGTCACGGCCTTGGTGGTGTTGCCGACCGCATCGAGCGCATCGGTCGATTTGCGTACTTCCTTGGGCAATCCCGACATTTCGGCGATGCCCCCGGCATTGTCGGTCACCGGCCCAAAGGCGTCGAGCGCCACCACCATGCCGGCGAGCGCCAGCATGGTGGTCACCGCGATCGCTATGCCGAACAGGCCGGCGAGCCCGTAGGTGATCAGGATGCCGGCGATGATGACGATGGTCGGCAGCGCCGTCGACTCGAGCGAGACCGCGAGACCCTGGATGATATTGGTGCCATGGCCGGTGACCGAGGCCTTGGCGATCGACTGCACCGGCCGGTAGTCGGTGCCGGTATAGTATTCCGTGATCCAGATGATGAGGCCGGTCACCGCGAGGCCGACGACACCGCAGATGTAGAGGCTCAGGCCCGTATAGGCCACGCCCGGAAGCGCGCCGAAGCCGATCAGCAAATAGGTCACCAGAGCGACGCCGCCGAGCGACAGGATCGCGGTGGCGATGAAGCCCTTGTAGAGCGCGCCCATGATCGAGCCGCTGGGGCCGAGGCGGACGAAGAAGGTCCCGATGATCGAGGTGATGATGCAGATCGCCCCGATGGCGAGCGGATAGATCATGGTCGTGGTGAGGGTCTCGGAGCCGGCGAAGAAGATCGCCGCCAGGATCATGGTGGCGACGATGGTCACCGCATAGGTCTCGAACAGATCGGCCGCCATGCCGGCGCAGTCGCCGACATTGTCGCCGACATTGTCGGCGATGGTGGCCGGATTGCGCGGATCGTCCTCGGGGATGCCGGCCTCGACCTTGCCGACGAGGTCGCCGCCCACATCGGCGCCCTTGGTGAAAATGCCGCCGCCGAGACGGGCGAAGATCGAGATCAGCGAGGCCCCAAAGCCGAGCGCCACCAGGGCGTCGATGACGGTGCGGTCATTGGGGGCGAGGCCGAGCGCGCCGGTCAGCACCGTGAAATAGATGGTGACGCCGAGCAGCGCCAGGCCGGCGACCAGCATTCCGGTGATGGCGCCCGACTTGAACGCCAGCTCGAGCCCGGCGGCGAGCGAGCCGATGGCCGCCTGGGCGGTGCGCACATTGGCGCGCACCGACACGTTCATGCCGATGAAGCCGGTGACCGCCGACAGCACCGCGCCGATCGCGAAGCCGATCGCCACCAGAGGGCCGAGGAACCATCCGACAATGATCAAGATGACCACGCCGACGCCGCCGATGGTCGTGTATTGGCGTTTCAAATAGGCCTGTGCGCCCTCGCGCACCGCCGCCGCGATCTCCTGCATTTTCGGGCTGCCGGCATCCGCCGCCATGACCGAAGCGGTGGCCCAAGCGCCGTATGCGATGGCCAAGAGGCCACAGCCGATGATCATCCACAAAGCTATCATTGATCCAAACCCCGGTTTGATGAGCGTGCCGGGCTCGCATCCCGGCCGCCGCCGAATCCGGTTTGTCGCCGGCCGGCTGAACGTGGCGCGGATATAGCCAAGAACGCCGCCGTGGCGCAACCGGCGGCGCTCGCGAAACCGGCGCGCCGCGGCACCCGCGAGCCGCCGCGACGAAGCAAATGCCGACCGCGATGGCCCGCCGCGCGGGGCCGCGCAGCCACGCGGTGAAAGAATCTTCACCGTCGGCGCAGAAATCTCTTGCATTGGATCGCGCCAGCGCCTAATTGCGCCCTCGCCCAATTTCGCACGTGCCTGTGGCCGTGTGTCGGTCGGTGGGCATCCGGACAAGAGGCCGGACAGCCGCCCGGAGCGAGATCGCAAGGCCCAAGCCCGATCAGGATCGGGTCCGGGCCGCCAGGATCGCAGCTCCGAAAACACTTGACCGGCAGCCGGAGGCGAAACCGGCGCACCCCGCTCTCAACGGGGGACGCGGCTTAAAGCAACGACGGAGCGGGCTTTTTTGGTCTCGTCGGCCCTCCAAAGGTCGACACCGAAGAGGCTTGTTCACTCTTGCCAGGCGTGCGGAGGGGGATTCCCGCTCCAAACCAAGGCATCACTTGAGTGAGACAGCCGGATCGCTGGCCGTGTCTCCATCGCACGGCCGCGCCAGGGCTCCTCACTCGCTGACGCCGGGCGGCTTGCCGCCCGCACTTCAACCTTGGCCGCAAGGCCCGTTGAACATTGGTGAGGAGCATGTCGATGACCCAGCGCATCCGTGATTTTCTGCGCAACCGCCAAGACGACCGCCCGTGCCTGGTCGTCGATCTCGAGATCGTTCGCGAGAACTACCGGACCTTCGCCCATGCGCTGCCGGACAGCCGGGTATTTTACGCCGTGAAGGCGAACCCGGCGCCCGAGCTCCTGCGGCTCCTGATCTCGCTCGGCTCCTGCTTCGACACCGCCTCGGTCGCCGAGATCGAGATGGTGCTGGCCGCCGGTGCCGCGCCCGATCGCATCTCCTTCGGCAACACGATCAAGAAGGAGCGCGACATCGCGCGCGCCTTTGCGCTCGGGGTGCGGCTGTTCGCCGTCGACTGCAAGGCCGAGGTCGAGAAGATCGCGCGCGCGGCGCCCGGAGCGCGGGTGTTCTGCCGGTTCCTGTTCAGCTGCGCCGGCGCCGAATGGCCCCTGTCCCGCAAGTTCGGCTGCGATCCGGAAATGGCGGTAGACGTGCTCGAGCACGCCCATCGGCTCGGTCTCGAAGCCTATGGGGTGTCGTTTCACGTCGGCTCGCAGCAGCGCCGCACCCAGGCCTGGGACGAGGCGCTCAAGTCGGCGTCCGGCGTGTTTCGCGCCTGCGCGGAGCGTGGGATCAACCTGTCGATGGTCAATCTCGGCGGCGGCTTTCCGACCAAGTACCTCAAGGAGGTCCCCTCGGTCGAGGCCTATGGACGGTCGATCTTCCGCGCGCTGCGCAAGCATTTCGGCAACCGTATCCCGGAGACCATCATCGAGCCGGGCCGCGGCATGGTCGGCAATGCTGGCGTGATCGAGGCCGAGGTGGTGCTGGTCTCGAAGAAGAGCGAGAACGACGCCGTGCGTTGGGTCTATCTCGACATCGGCAAGTTCGGCGGGCTCGCCGAGACGATGGACGAGTCGATCCGCTACCCGATCCGCACGCCCCACGACGGCGACGCCGTCGGGCCATGCGTGCTGGCCGGGCCGACCTGCGACTCGGCGGACGTGCTCTATGAGCGCAAGCACTACGACCTGCCGGTCAGCCTGGAGATCGGCGACAAGGTGCTGATCGAGGGCACCGGCGCCTATACGGCGACCTATGCATCGGTTGCCTTCAACGGCTTCGCGCCGTTGCAGACCTACCACATCTGACCCTGACCTCTCGGATTGGGGGAAGCTGGCCTTGCCGGCTTCCCCTCCCTTGAAGCGCGAGCGCGTCCTCCGACGCGTGGAAGGCACTGCCATGATCACAGTTCGTCGCGAAACTCCCTTCGATGTCGCTCGGCGCGAGGCGCTGCTCGACGAGGCATTCGGCGAGAGCCGCCCCGCCAAGACCGCCGAGCGCCTGCGCGAGGGCCGCCTGCCGGAGGCCGGCCTGTCGTTTGTGGCCTGCGCGGGCAAGCGCATGGTCGGCACGCTCCGGCTCTGGAACATCAGCGCCGGCCCCCGGCTGCCGGCCTTGCTGCTGGGGCCCTTGGCGGTCGCGTCCGATTGCCGTAAATGCGGCATCGGGGGCCTTCTGATGCGGCATGCAATCGAAGAAGCACAGCGGCGCGGCCATCGGGCGATCCTGCTGGTCGGCGATGCGCCCTATTACGGCCGCTTCGCCTTCACGGCGGAGAAGACCGGCGCCCTCTGGCTGCCCGGCCCCTATGCGCGCGATCGGCTGCTCGGCCGGGAGCTCGCGCCGGGCGCGCTCGACGGCGCGCACGGGCTCATCAACCCCACCGGCCGCGGCGCCGCAACCGTCGCGCCGCCCCTCAAATCGCGCGCGGCTTGAGCCCTCTGACCTCTTACCCCGAGAGTGATCGACATGACCACGATTGCAAATCCGACCGCAGGCTGGCCGGTGCATGCACGCTTCGACGGCCCGATCGTGATGATCGGGTTCGGCTCGATCGGCAAGGGCACGCTGCCGTTGATCGAGCGGCACATCGCTTTCGATCCGTCCAAGATGGTTGTCATCGCCCCGGACGACACCGATCGCGAAATATTGGACGAGCGTCAGCTCAAGTTCGTGCATCTGGCGATCACCAAGGCGAATTACCGCGACGTGCTCACCCCGCTGCTCACGGTCGGGCCGGGACGCGGCATGGTCGTGAACCTGTCGGTCGACACGTCCTCGGTCGAGCTGATGGAGTTCGCGCGCGA
This sequence comes from Xanthobacteraceae bacterium, assembly GCA_036522235.1. Taxonomy (GTDB): domain Bacteria; phylum Pseudomonadota; class Alphaproteobacteria; order Rhizobiales; family Xanthobacteraceae; genus VAZQ01. The sequence goes on along the minus strand of DATDGG010000102.1, from coordinate 7,461 downwards.
GCTCGACGCGTTCTACATCGACACCGTGGTCGAGCCGTGGCCGGGCCTCTACACCGATCGCAACCTGTCGCCGTCGGCGCGGTCGAACTATGCGCTGCGCGAGAGCGTGCTCGAAGCGCGCCGGCGCCGTCCGGGCGGCATTTCGGCGGTGAGCTGCTGCGGCGCCAATCCGGGCATGGTCTCCTGGATGGTGAAGCAGGCGCTGCTCGATGTCGTACGTGATCTCGGCATCGCCGCCAATGAGCCGACCAACCGCGACGGATGGGCCGACCTCATGCGGCGCGCCGGCGTCACCGGCATCCATATCGCCGAGCGCGACACGCAGCGCTCGCGCGACCTCAAGCCGAACCGGACATTCGTCAACACCTGGTCGGTCGAGGGCTTCCTGTCCGAGGGCATGCAGCCGTCCGAGCTCGGCTGGGGCACGCACGAGAAGACCATGCCGCCGGGCGCCAGCCGGCACGATTTCGGCTGCGATGCGGCGATTTACCTGAACCGGCCGGGCGCCGGGACGCGCGTGCGCTCCTGGACGCCGACCGCGCAGGCACAGCACGGCTGGATGATCACCCACAACGAGTCGATCTCGATCGCGGACTATTTCACGCTGCGCCAGGACGGCAAGGTCGTGTACCGGCCGACCTGCCACTACGCCTATCATCCGTGCAACGACGCCGTGCTCTCGCTGCATGAGCTCGCCGGCGCCGCGTGGGTACCGCAGAAGAAACAGCACATCCTGACCGAAACCGACATCGTGGACGGCATCGATGAGCTCGGCGTGCTGCTCTATGGCCACGCCAAGAATGCCTATTGGTACGGTTCGCAGCTCTCGATCGAGGACACGCGGCGGCTCGCCCCCTACCAGAACGCTACCGGGCTGCAGGTGACCTCGGCGGTGCTCGCCGGCATCATCTGGATGCTGGAGAATCCCGAATGCGGCATCGTCGAGGCCGACGAGATGGATTTCCGCCGCTGCCTCGAGATCCAGCGGCCCTATCTCGGACCGGTGATCGGTCAATACACCGATTGGACGCCGCTCGAGGGCCGCGGCGTGCTGTTCTCGGAGGCGCTCGACAAGAGCGATCCGTGGCAGTTCAGCAACGTCCTCGTCGGCTGACGCGCTTCAGCCCCCGGCCGGCGGAAAGGCGAACGCGCCCGGATGCCGGATGGCGACCGAGCGCGCTTGCCCAAGCGAATGGGCACCGATCTGGCCGAGCGCAGCCCTCGCCTCGGCCATCAAGAGATCGATCACGTGCTCCGGCCCCGCCTCCCCGAGCGCGCCCAGGCCCCAGAGAAACGCCTTGCCGGCGAAGGTCGCCTGCGCCCCGAGCGCAACCGCGCGGATGACGTCGGTGCCGCTGCGGATGCCTGAGTCCATGATCAGGGTGGCGCGGCTCCCGACTTCCGCGACGATCGCCGGCAGCATATCGATTGCGGGCGGCAAGGCTTCGATCTGACGCCCGCCATGGTTCGACACCCAGATGCCCTCGATACCCATGGCGACGGCTTTGGCCGCATCGGCGGGATGCAGAATGCCCTTGAGCACCAGGGGACCCCGCCAGCGCTCGCGATAGCGGGCGATCTCGTCCCAGGTGAAGGCGCCGCCCAGCTCCTGCCGGGTGAAGGTGATGACCTCCTCGACACTGGCATTCGCGGCCGCATAGCATTTGATATTCGCGAATTTGGGCCGGCCATGCCGCATCAGGGCCATCAGCCAGGCCGGCGAGCGCAGCATGTCCAGCATCATCAGCAAATCGGGGCGGAACGGCCCGCGGCCAAGCCCGACCGCCGCCTCGCGCGGCCGGGTGGTGCGAACCGGGACATCGACGGTGAGGACAAGCACATGGGCGCCGGCCGCCTCGGCGCGCCGCACCAGATCGAACCCCAGCGCGTGCTCGTTCTTGAACATGCGGTAGAGCTGAAACCAGAACACGTCGGGCGCAAGCTGTCCTGCCTCTTCGATCGTCATCCCGCCGACGGTGCTGAGCGCGTACGGGACGCGGGCGCGCTGGGCCGCCCGCGCCATGGCGGCGTCCGCACCCGGCCAGACCAATGCGGGCCCGCCCATGGGAGCAATCCCGATCGGGGCCGCGTAGCGGCGGCCGAACAGCTCGACATCGATCGGCGGCAATGACGGCATGACGCCATAGCGCGGCACGAGCTCCACGGCATCGAGCGCCGCCCAATTGTGCGCGATACCGACATCCGCCCCGGCCCCTCCGTCCATGTATTCAAAGACGAAATGCGGAACATGGCGGCGCGCATATTGGCGCAGATGGCCGATGGTCGGAAAACGCCGGTGCAGCACCGTCGCGCCCCGCTGGGAAGCCTCGGCCGCCTGCGGCTTGGCGGCGGCGATCCTCGTTCTGTCGTCCATCGGTCCTTCCTTCAATCGCCCGCGGTCTCAAAAATGACTGAACGAGGGCCGCTTGAACAGCAGCGCCTTGCCGGCATGGTCGAGGAACCACGCGCCCTGCCGACCGGCGCGGATGCTGCCGATGTCGTTGAGTGCGACGCCGGCGGCTTTGGCCGCAGCCGCCAGAGCCGCCATGGCGTCGGGGGGCACCGTGGCAACCACTTCGTAATCGTCGCCGCCTGTGAGCGCGGTCTCGATTAGCGACGGGTCGCTCGCAAGCGCCGCCCGGGCAGCCTCCGACAGCGGCACGCGCGCAACTTCGATGTCGGCCCCCACGCCGGAGACGGCGCACAGCTTCCCGAGATCGCCGACCAGGCCGTCGGAAACATCCATGGCGGCCGACGCGTGTTGCCGCAACGCTTCGGCGATCGCATTGCGCGGCTGCGGCAGCAAATAGCGCCCGAGCAGATGCTCGTGCTGCCGGGGATCGATGTGCCAGCGCCGCCCGGTATCCGGATCGCGCCGCAGATGAAGTCCGAGCGCCCCGTCCCCGATCGTGCCGGTGACCACGACCCGGTCGCCCGGCTGGGCGCCGCTGCGGCGAACCATCGTGCCGCAGGGTACGATCCCGAATGCCGCGATCGCGATGGTCACCGGACCGGTGGTGCGGTCCGTGTCCCCGCCCATGAGGGGGCAGCCATAGGCCTTGGCATCTTCGCCCAGGCCGCGCGCGAACGCTTCCAACCAGCTTTCGTCCACCGTTTCGGGCAGTGCGAGCGAAAGCAAAAAGCCCGCCGGGCTCGCCCCCTTGGCGGCGAGGTCGGAAAGGTTCACCCGCAGCGCTTTCTTGGCGATCAGGTCGGGCGGATCATCGGGAAAGAAATGCATGCCGCCCACGACCGCGTCGGTCTTGAGCACGACGTCGGAGCCCGGCGGCGGCGTGATCGTCGCGGCGTCGTCGGAGAGCCCAAGCGCGCCCGGATCGGTGGCGAGTGGGCGGAAGAACCGCGCGATCAGACGATCTTCGCCCGACTGGTGCGCGTCCTCGGCCATCGGATCATCCTGCCGTCTGGAATTCGCCGGCGCGCAATTTGCGGGCGATCTGGTCGAGAACGGCATTGACCATGCCGGTTTCCTCGCGATCGACGAATGCATGGGCAACATCGACATATTCGGCGACGACCACGCGCGCCGGTACGTCACTGCGATGGCCGAGCTCGAAGGCCCCCGCACGCAGCACGGCGCGCAAGATGGCCTCGATGCGCTTGAGCGGCCAGGTCTCCGCCAGAACGGCATCGATCAAAGGATCGAGGCTTCGCTGCTCGCGCACGACGCCGTTCACGATTTCGCGGAAAAACGCCGCCTCGGCCGGAAGATATTGGTTGCCCTCGACTTCGCGGCCGATCCAATGGCTCTCGAACTGGGCCAGGATATCGTTGCTCCCGGTGCCGGCGATGTCCATCTGGTAGAGCGCCTGCACGGCCGCGAGGCGCGCGGCGCCGCGGCGGTTTGCTTTGCGTCCATCCTTCGCTGCCGGGGGGCGCATGGTCAACGGGCGCCGAGACGGCGCTTGAGCCGCACCAGCGCGAGCGTCGCGCGCGCGGCGTCCCCGCCCTTGTCCGCCTCTTCGAGCCGGGCGCGCGCCCAGGCCTGGGCCTCGGTGTCGACGGTCAGGATGCCGTTGCCGATCGGCGTGGCGCGGGCGACCGACAGATCCATGAGGGCGCGCGCCGACTGGGTCGAAACGATCTCGAAATGAATCGTGTCGCCACGAATGACGCAGCCGAGCGCGACCGCGCCCTCATAGGGCTTGCCGGCACGCTCCGCGGCCTCGAGCGCGATGGCGATGGCGGGCGGCACCTCGAGCGAGCCCGGCACGCTCATGCGCTCGAACGCGGCGCCGGCCGCTTCGAGCGCGCGCGTCGCGCCGGCCAGCAAGGCGTCGGCGATATCGTCATAGAAGCGCGCCTCCACGACGAGAATGCGCACGCCCTTGAGGTCACCCGCGTCGGCGGTGGCGCTTCTACGCGGCTCGGCCATCAAATATCATCTCCTCAAATCCTATCTCCCCTCCCGGGGCTCAGGGCTGCGCCTCGATCAGCCGCGCCGCGTAGCGCGCCATGAGATCGACCTCCAAATTGACCTCCTCGCCGACTGCGAGCTGGCAGAGCGTCGTTACCTTCAGCGTATGCGGAATGATCAGCACGGAAAACGTGTCGCCCGCAACCTCATTGACGGTGAGCGATACGCCGTCGAGCGCCACCGACCCCTTGGGCGCGATGAAGCGCGCGAGCCCCGGGGCGGTGCGCAGCTCCAGCCGGGCCATGTCGGTCAAGTCGTCGCGACCTGTCACGACGGCGAGCCCGTCCACATGCCCGGCGACCAGGTGGCCACCCAGCTCGTCACCGAGCTTGAGGGCGCGTTCAAGGTTGATCCGCTTGCCCGCTTGCCAGCGCCCGACCGTAGTCAATTTCAGGGTCTCGGCCGCGGCATCGACCGCAAACCAGGTTCGGCCGCCCGCCTCCCCGGTTTCGATCACCGTCAGGCATACGCCCGCGCACGCGATCGAGGCGCCCTCGCCGATCGAAGCGCGCGGGTAGCGGCACGCGACGGTGAGCCGGCGCAACCCTTCAGCGCGCGCCGCAACGATCTCGCCGATATCGGATACCAGACCGGTGAACATGGGCCAACCTTCAGAGTGTGGGCATGAGCCCGCGCGAGCGCAGAAAATCGATGACCAGGCGGTCGAACCCGGCCGGGTCTTCGATGCAACACGCGTGGCCGGTGCCGGGAAGAACCTTGTGGAGTGCACCCGGCACCAGGCTTGCGGTTTTCTGCCCCGCGGGCAGCGAATGGTCGAGCTCCCCGTTGATCACCAGCGTCGGGACCTGCATGGTCGGCAGGCGCGCGGTCGTGTCGGTGTGATTGCCGGCCATGAACACTTGCGCAATGGCCTCACCCTCGAGCCTCGGCTCGCGCTCCACGAATTGCTCGATCAGGTGGCGGCCGAGCCTGCTCTGCGCGAATTGCGGAGACACCAGCTCGCGCATGTGCGTGACGTGGTAGTCCGACAGATCGCCGCGATAGCCGTCGATGCGCTGCTGGTAGCGGCCGCTGGCGCCGCTATTGCCGCCGACCAGGATCAAGGCGTCGAACCGCTCCGGATGGTCGAGGCCCAGCAGAATGGCGATGCCGGAGCCGACGCTGCATCCCACGCAGATCGCGGACGCGATGCCGGCATCCTCCATCACGCCAAGCACGTCGTTGCACATGTCTTCCAACGAGAACGGCGTGGTGACCTTGGCGGAACGCCCATAGCCGCGGATGTCGACGCTCACGACCTTGAACCAGGTGGAGAAATGGGCGGCCTGGTACATCCAAAGGTCATGATCGAACGGGTTGGCGTGAATGAAAACCATGGCCGGTCCCGCTCCGGCGACTTCGTACCAGATGTCGACGCCGTTGGCGCGGCTCAAGGGCATGGTCTTCTCCGACAGGGTTCGCAAATCCTCAGCGGCGGGCCAGGAATTCGATTGTATCCTCGCCGATCCCTTCCGTGCGGATCAATTCGAGCCGCGGCGATTGGGTGAGCGCCGCGAGCGGCATTCCTTCGAGTGCGTCGATGCCGTCCGGGCCGATCGCGTTGCGGGAGCGCAGCAGCGCCGCCTCGTCGACCAGATCGGCCGCGAGCATGGCGGCTGCCAGGATCGGCCCGGCCTCGACAATGAGCCGCGTGATGCCGCGCTCGGCGAGACACCCGAGTACCGCCGGGAGATCGAGCCTGCCGTTGCGCTCTGCTACCCGAAGGATCTCCACCCCATGGACCTGCAGCGCTTGGGCGCGATCCGGCGCGGCGCGCTCGCTGGCCACGACCCAGAGCGGAGTTTCCCGCGCGGTGGCGGCCAGGCGCGTCTTTGGGCCGAGCCGGAGCGTGCTGTCGAGCACGACGCGAAGGGGCGAACGATCCGCCATGCCGGGTAGCCGGCAGGTCAGCAGCGGATCGTCGGCCAGCACGGTGCCGATGCCGGTCAACACCGCATCGTGCGTCGCGCGCATGAGGTGGACGCGCTCGCGCGCCCGCTCGCCGGTGATCGGGGCCGGGCGACGGCCGGCGAGGCCGGCTTTGCCGTCGGCCGACACGGCGAGCTTGAGGCTGACATGGGGCCGCCCCTCGCGCATGCGCCGGATGTGCCCGGCATGGTCGCGTCGCGCCGCGTCGGCGCCGATACCGACCTTGACCGCGATGCCGGCTGCGGCCATTCGGCGGTGGCCCTCGCCGGCAACCTGTGGGTTGGGGTCTTCAAGTGCGGACACGACCCGCGCGATGCAGGCTGCGATCAGCGCATCGGCGCATGGTGGCGTCTGCCCGTGATGGGAGCACGGTTCCAGCGTCACATAGAGGGTTGCGCCGCGGGCGGCGCTGCCGGCGCGATCGAGCGCCTGCGTCTCCGCGTGGGGGCGGCCATGGGGCTGCGTCCAGCCGCGCCCGACAATGACCCGGCCATCGGCCTCCGGGCGCACCAGCACGGCGCCGACCGCGGGGTTGGGCCAGGTGCGTCCGAGCCCGCGCCGGCCGAGGGCGAGCGCGAGCGCCATGAAGCGCTCGTCCTCGTCGGTGCCGGCCATCGGGGCGCCGGCATTCATTTGCGCGCGGCTGCCGGCGGCTTTCCATCCTCGTCGCCGGACAATTCCCCGAGCACCGCCTCGAAATCCTTGGCCTCGCGAAAGTTCCGGTAGACCGAGGCGAAGCGAACATAGGCCACATCGTCGAGCGCGCGCAGATGCTCCATCACCATCTCGCCGATGGTCTCGGAGGTGATCTCGCTCTCGCCCTGGCTCTCGAGCTCGCGCACCATCTTGGACACCACCTCGTCGATGCGAGGAGGCTCAACGGGCCGCTTGCGCAGCGCGATCTGCACCGAACGCAGCAGCTTGTCGCGGTCGAACGGCACGCGTCGGCCGTTGCGCTTGATGACCACGAGCTCGCGCAATTGCACGCGCTCGAACGTGGTGAAACGAAAATTGCACGCCAGGCATACGCGACGGCGGCGGATGACCGAGGAGTCCTCGGTCGGCCGCGAGTCCTTGACCTGTGTGTCGAGGCTTGC
>DATDGG010000101.1:0-8598 GCA_036522235.1 Xanthobacteraceae bacterium | reverse complement strand
ATCAATCGAGGGTGCGGCGGAAGCGCGTCACCGCGATGGTCATGGCGAACAACATCAGTGCAATCAGTGCGATTGTGTCATACTGCAGATTCTGCGGCGTCGCGCCCTTCAGCATGATGGCGCGGACGATGCGCAGGTAATGCGTCAACGGCAGGCCCTCGCCGAGATATTGCGCCCAGACCGGCATGCCTGCGAACGGAAACATGAAGCCGGACAATAGAATGCTGGGCAGGAAGAACATCATCGACAGCTGCATCGCCTGCAGCTGGTTCTGCACGATGGTGGAGAACGTATAGCCGATCGCAAGATTGGTGGTGATGAACAGCGTCGACAATAGCGCCAGCATCAACACGCTGCCGAGGATCGGCACCCCGAACAGCAAGACGCCGATGCCGATGATCAGCAGGGCCTGGATGAAGCCGACCAGCACGTAAGGCACGATCTTGCCGAACATCACCTCGACCGGCTTGATCGGCATCGACAACAGGCTTTCCATGGTGCCGCGCTCGATCTCGCGCGTGACCGACAGCGCAGTGAAGATCAGCATGGTCATGGTGAGGATGGTGCCGACCAGCCCCGGCACGATATTGAGCGCGGTGGTGCCGGCCGGGTTGTAGCGGGCATGGGTGCGGATTTCGAAAGCCGTCGGGCCGGCGTCCGGGATGTCGCGATCGTGCGCCAGCGCGGTGTTGACGATCGAACCGAGCGCCGCCACCGCCGAGCCCGACGCCACCGGATCGGTGGCGTCGGCGGCGACCAGCAGCGCCGGACGATCGCCGCGCCGCACCGCGCGCTCGAAATTCGCCGGGATCTCGATCGCGAACAGCACGCTGCCCGACGCCAGCAGATGGTCGAACTCCTTCTCGTCGCTCACCTGATGGGTGACTTCGAAATATTCGGTGTTCTCCAGCGCCTTGAGGATCGAGCGGCCGAGGTCGCTCTGTTCCTGCAGCAGCACGGCGGTCGGCAGATGGCGCGGATTGGTGTTGATGGCGTAGCCGAACAGCATGAGCTGGACGAGCGGAATCATGATGATCATGGCAAAGGAGACGCGGTCGCGGCGCAGCTGAATGAACTCCTTGATCAGCATCGCCGCGGTGCGTCGCCAGAAGCCGCCATTGGTCGCTGCGCCTGCTTGGCGCGCCGGAATTTGCACCGCCGGAATGTGGCTCATCGGGATCTCGGTCATTGGAAGTTGTCCCGCGATTTGGCCATGAGATCGATGAAGACGTCTTCGAGGGTGGGCTCCGCGCGCTCCCAGACCAGGTCGGCCCGGTCGCGATAGGGCGCGACGGCGGCATCGAGCGCGGCCGCATCGCGTCCCGACACGTGCAGGCTCGTCCCGAACGGCGCCACCATGTCGATGCCTCCCCGGCGGCGCAGCTCGTCGGCGAGCTTCGTGAGCGCTGCGCCGTCGGCCGACCTGACCGCATAGGTCGCCAGATGCGAGGCGGCGATCACCTCGTCGACCGTGCCGTGCACCAGGAGGTCCCCATAGGCGATATAAGCTATCTCATGACAGCGCTCGGCCTCGTCCATGTAGTGGGTCGAGACCAGCACGGTCAGGCCCTCGCCGGCGAGGCCGTGGATCTCGTTCCAGAACTCGCGCCGCGCCTTGGGGTCGACGCCGGCGGTCGGCTCGTCGAGCAGCAACAGCTTCGGGTTCGGCAAGGTGCAGGCGCCGAGCGCCAGGCGCTGCTTCCACCCACCCGACAGCTCGGCCGCCAGTTGCTCGCCGCGACCGCTGAGGCCGAGCCGCTCGATCATGGCGCGCGCGGCGCCGCGCGGGTCGCGCATGCCATAGAGGCGCGCCACGAATTCGAGATTCTCCCGCACCGAGAGGTCCTGGTAGAGGCTGAAGCGCTGGGTCATGTAGCCGACCTGGAGCTTGATCTGGTCGGATTGGGTGATGATGTCGTAGCCGAGGCATGTGCCGTGGCCTTGATCGGGCGTGAGCAATCCGCACAGCATGCGGATGGTCGTGGTCTTGCCGGAGCCGTTGGGGCCGAGGAAGCCGTAGATGGTTCCGCGCTTCACCTGCATGGAGAGATTGCGCACCACCGTGCGGCCATCGAACGACTTGGTCAGCCCCGCGACGTCGATGGCGATGTCGGGCGCCGCGCTCACCGCTTCGCCTGCGCCTGCGCGCCCTGGAGCGCGACGCTCACCGGCTGCCCGACGCGCAGCTGATCCGGGTGCTGCGGACGCGCTTCGATCATGAAGACGAGCTTGGCGCGCTCCTCGGTCGAGTAGATCACCGGCGGGGTGAATTCGGACGAGCGGGCGATGAAGCTCACGCTGGCGGTGAGATCGCCGGCGCAGCCGTCGCATTGGACCTTGACGGCGTCGCCGAGCCGGATGTGCGGAAGGAGGGCCTCACCGACGAAGAAGCGCAGCTTGAGATTGCCCGGCGGCAGCAGCGCGACCACCGGTTTGCCGGCCGGCACCATCTCGCCGACGCGGAAATAAATCTGCTCGACGCTACCGGTCACCGGGCTCGCGACCTTGCGGCGGTCGAGTCGGGTCTGCGAGGAGATGAGCCTGGCCTGGGCGGTCCGCAACGCCGCCTCCGCGTCCTCGAAGGTCTTTTCCGTGCCGGCTCGCGTCCTGAGCAGATCCTTCGCACGGTCATAGGCCTGCTGGGCGTTCTTCAAGGCCGCTTCCTGCATCTGAAGATCTGCCTTCTGCAGGTCGGCGTCGACGGCGAACAGCGGCGCGCCGGCTGCGATCTCATCGCCTTCGCGCACCGCCAACGTCTCGACCCGGCCGACCTCGTCGGGGCTGACGAAGATGAGCTCGGCCTCGACCCAGCCTTGGAAGGCTTGGTTGTTGCCGGCCTCGCATCCGCTCAGGACCAGCGCGAGCAGCAGCGCCGTGCTGGAATGGCGCAAGCTCATTTGGGATTTCCTTCACCGAACAGGAGATCGAGATGGGCGCGCATCATGGCGGGCACGTCGAGCGGCGCGTGCTGATCGAACAGCCCCTTCCAGATGATGGCGACGATACCGGGCGCGACCAGCAATTGCGGGAAGCGGATGACGGCATCGCTGCGCAATTCGCCGCGCTCGAGCGCGCGCGTGAGCAGCCCGCGCACCGCCGCGATGCCGCGCGAGACCACCTCGCGGTAGTAGAACTCGGCCAGATGCGGAAAGCGCGGCCCTTCGCTGATGATGAGGCGGATGATGTCCTTGCGGTGGGTGTCGTAGATTTCCCGCAGGAACAGCTCGATCGCGCGTTCGGCGGCCACGCGCGCCGGAAGGTCGAGGCCGAGCGCGAATTCAAGCGTGCCGACCACGGGGCTCATCTCCGAGCGGATCAGCTCCTGGAACAGCGTCTCTTTGTCGTTGAAGTAGAGATAGATGGTGCCCTTGGCGATGCCGGCACGCTCCGCCACATCGTCGAGCCGCGCGGCCGCGAAGCCGCGGGCGGAGAATTCCTGCAAGGCGGCGGCGAGGATGGCCTTGCGCCGTTCGGCACGGCGGTCGGCCGAGGCCGTGCCCCGGCGTGGGCGCCCTCCCCTGGTGTGGCTCTTGGTCTGGCTCTCAGCCATGGGCAACACAAAAATTGGTCCGCGACACAAAAATGACTGACTAGTCAGTCTTATTTAAGTCGGCCACACGCCCCGCGCAAGGGGGCCTCCCCGGTTATTTGCGAGGATGATCGCCTCAGTTCCGCGGCATCGGCTCCGCAGGCGCCGCGGGCGGCTCGCCCTTGGGGCGCGGATGCGGGACCCAGGGGCGGTCGCCGCGGCTCTCGTTCGCGCTCTCGACTGCAATGCCGTCCGTCTCGAGCCACAGCGCCACCGCGCCGCGCCGCCACGAGTCGATGCGGTCGATGACCGGCATGAAGGAACGGCAGCGGAAGCCGGCCGGAACCTGGGCGATGATGGCATCGAGCCCGCCGCATTGGATCGGCAGGGCCGCCTTTCCGGTGGCGATCGCGACCGAGCGGCCGCGCGTGGAATAGCGGCAGAGGTCCTTGGCGCAGTCGAGCCCAAGCGCTGCCCCACTCCCCGCGGCCGGCCAGTCCGCCAGCGCGGCGCCGGTTTCCGAGACAAAGAGCGAGCGCACGATCTTCTCGCCCTTGTCGGCGGCGACAAAGTAGCGGCCGTCCGCCGTCCGCGCGGCGACAAAGCGCCCGCCATCCGCAATCACGACGTCGGGCAGGCGGGTCAGCATCATTGTGGCAAACCCGGCGGCGATCGCGACCAGGCCGAAGCGCCGCCAGCCGCCGCGCCACAGGCACAGCCACAGCCCGCCGAGCGAAATCAGCAGCAGCCCGGCGAGCGGCAAGCGCGGCATCGCCCAGACATTGCCCGGCAGAGCCGAGACATGCTGCGCAATCCAGATGGTGGCGTCGATTCCCCATCCCATCGGCACCAGCGCGAACCGCTCGAGCCCAAACGGCATCAGCAGGCAGGCCACGACCCCCCAGGGCAGGGTCCACATCGCGCTCAGCGGCACGGCGACCACATTGGCGAGCGGCGAATAGAGCGCCAGATGATGGAAGTGATAGATCGAGAACGGCGCGGTGCCGAGCGTCGCGATCACGGTCATGATCACGACGCCGCCGCAATATCCCAGCACCTGGCCGAGGATCGAGCGATTGTGCAGCAGACGGCCGAGCCGATCGCCAAAGGTCTCGTAGACCGCAATCAGCGCCACGACGGCGCCAAACGACATCTGAAAGCTGACGCCGACGAGGCTCGAGGGATCCATGACCAGCACGACCACGGCCGCGATCGCGCAGATCCGCATCGAGATGCGCAGCCGATCGATGATGATCGCCGCAAACGCGATGCCGTTCATCACGAAGGCGCGTTCGGTCGGGATCGCCGCGCCCGAGATGAGCAAATAGCAGGTCAGCGCCAGGAGCGCGACGCCGGCGGCGATTTTCTTGATGGGATAGCGGAGCGCAATCGCGGGGATCAGCGCCAGGCCGCCGCGCACCGCAAAGAACACGAAGGCGCCGACCAGGCCCAGATGCAAGCCGGCGATCGCCAAGAGGTGCGACAGCCCGGAATCGCGGAAGGCCTGCTTGTCGTCCTCGGTGATGGCGCCGCGCTTGCCGGTGATGAGCGCGGAGGCGACGCCCCCGGTCGAGCCCGGAAGCACGGCAACGATCCGCCGCGACATTTCGGTGCGCAGGCGCCGCAGATCCTCGCGCCAGCCGCCCTTCTGCTGCGACGATCCCTCCCCGGCGTCCTCAGGCTCGGCGATCCGGCGCGCGGCCCCGAACGTGTATCCGACCCCGCCGATGCCGGAGAAATACAGCTCGCGCTGAAAGTCACGCCCGCCGGGCAGGACCTGGGCCGGCACTGGATAAAGCATCGCTTTGAGGCTGACACGATCGCCGGGGGTGAGCTCGTCGCTCTTCGGCGGAATGTGCACGCGCAGGCGGCGCGGCGCTTCGCTCGCATCGAGGCCGGGCAACGGATCGGCGTCGATGATGATGCGCCAACCTTTTTCCATGAGGTCGATATCGACGACCCGTCCGGTGACGGCGATCGGCCCGAGATGGCGCTGCAGCATCGGCGCCTGGTGCTCGAAGGCGGTCTCGCGCATCAGCGCAAAGCCCGCCGCCAGGGCGGTCAAGGCGAGCGCCGCCTCGCACCAGCCCGGATGCCGCCGCAGCACGAACACCAAGCCGGCTCCGGCGAGCGCTGCCGCGATGGGAGGCCACAACGCCGGTTCGAATGTCAGCGCGAAATAGAGGCCGATGCCGGCGCCGAAGAAGACCGGCAGCCAGAGCAGGCGGCGGTCGCCCTCGGCGGCGAGGCGATCCGCCAGCGCGCCGAACAGCCTCGGCGATCCCGGGCCCAAACCGAGCCGTCCGCCCAGAATCAACGCATCCGACATCGCCGCCCCGCCACTCGCACCAGGCGAGCCTAGCGGAACGGATCACCAATTTACAGTGGTAGTGGGGATAAGCTCGCCTCGGCCCTCGGCTGGGTCAGCCCTTGGCTGGTGTTGCGCTGCTGCTCGATCCAGCGGCGGTGTTGCTGCTGCTGGCGGCGACGCGGCGGTAATGCCGAACATTTCATTCGCGCTTGAAAACGACGTGCACCTCGAAACTGAAATCGAAACCCGACGGATGGGCCAAGATTATTGCACCCCCCAATAGGCACGCGCACGCGATCAGCACGAGATAGAGGGGTAACGCGAACCGTCCGCTCTCGGGCCATATGCGAACAATATGTCCCAGCCATTGATATTGCAGGATATTCCAGGTGTCCGCTAAATGATGCCGAACTGAACTCCCTTACGAAGCAGTTGCCGCACATTGAAATCATTATGAGATTTAGCAGCTACCCCGATTTTTGGACGGCGGTTGTGCGTGGTCTGCTTGCGCCGGGTCGAAGCCAAATAACAACTTAATTTTCAGACGCTTGGATTAGAGACGCTTACGTCCGGTCCGCTTTCGGGCCATAAGCGAACAATATGTCCCAGCCATTGATATTGCAGGATATTCCAGGTTCGGTGCGTGGCCGTTTTCTTCCGCTTCATCGCTGTGCTCCCTTCTTCCAGTTGCCGGCCCGATTTTCGCAAAGTCTGGTCGATTCGCGAAGCGGTATTGAGGTGAGCTACAATTTGCCTGTGCCCAAGCGCCCGACCGGGGTCGCCCCTTGGCCATGCCCTCCGGTCTCGTTCCGCAGGGCGGGAAGGCCGACTTCAGCGTCGAAAGCAGCTGATCGAACGATGCGTCGGCAAACTCCGGAAAAAGGCGCTGAGAGCGTAGGACCTTGATCAAGTCGCTCGCCCGCGCGCCCTTCTGGTACGCCCATCCCTTTGTGTCGCAGATCGCCTTCATCGTGCTCTCGAGCGCATTGAGCGCATCGACCGCACAATCCTTGTATTCGCCGGCCTTGTAGTGGTCGTGCGCGGCGCGGAACTCTTGGTCGGCACCAGCAAAGCGCGGATCGCTCAAGAGCGCGAGAGCCGGCCGAGTCGCCTCTTGATGGATAAGCTCGCTGTCGACGCGAATGATCTTACCGCGCTCGTAGCGATAGCCGAAGCCGGCCCGCCGGAAGCGCTCGTTTAGCTCCTCTATGGCCTCGGTCCACGAAATGGTCATGCCCCGCGTCTCGCGGCCGTACTTATCGAGCCTACCGGTCCATCCGACGATGTAGCGAAAGGCCAATTCGACCAAATCCAGCCAGAGAAGTGTGTCGTGGGTGGTTCGGAGACATTGCTGCACATCATCCGCTGCGTTGTAGCTTTGGTTGACCAACCAATCCAAGCCGTGCTCGTGCGCCACGCCCTTACGAATGGCTCCATAGATGGCAGCAGACCCTTCAGGATAGGCGTCGACGAGTCCGAGAGCGCCTCTGATAATATTGGACACCTGCACCCGCAGCACGTCCGGAATGCTGTCGTAGTCCCAGACATCACCGGCTTCCCGCTGCTGCGCGTTGCGGGACGAATATAGATCGAGGATTGGCATCAGCCCCTCTGGCTGAATTTGCGGTCCAGACGGCGATCAATAATGGCTGGCACAAGGGAGCGTGCGCGAGAAATGCCGGGAAACGCAGCAGGCGCGACGCGAGACGCCCGCAGCACCGGGCGAGAATTCCGTCTGCTCGCCGCCAGCCGGTGCGCGCCGACTACGTCGTCGACTTGAGCGTGACGGGCGGCGCGATGGACAGCACCGGCCGGAGGTCGACGGGCGGCGCCACCGAGATCTCGCGCCCCTGCATGGTGTCGATGACCACCATGTTGCCGATGTTGCTGCCGGTCGAGGTCGACACCGCGAGCGCCTGCAAGGCCATCAACGTCACCTTATTTGGCCCTTGCGGCGCCTCGCCGGGCTTCGCCAAGCCTGCCGCCGCATAGGGCACGGTCAGGCTCACGGCGAGGGTGCCGACCATAAATTTAGTAGCGATCACGGTACAGTCTCCCAGATGTTGTAGTCTCCTCTGTAGCAGAGCCACGGGTCACTTCCAAGTCGTCAGCCCTTGGCGTCGCAAACCCAGGCGCGGATGACGCAGTCCTTGCCGCCGTTGCGGTAGCAATAGCGTAGCGCCGTGTTCTGCGCCAAGCCGAGCCGCGGCGCAGCGGCGTAGCCGTAGGCCCCGCAGGCATTGCGCACGTCGATCGACAGCGCCGCGCAATTGCCCCGCATCGCGGTAGCGACCTGGCATGCGCCCGTGCACTGGTGGAGCGCGGCGGCGGTGGCGGCATCGACCTGATCATAGTCGTAGGACAGTCCGTAGGCGCCGCACAGGCCGATCGCGAGCGCGCCCGCGGCCTGCACCCGATCGGCAACCATGGAATGCGCGCAGAGAAGGCTCGCCGCGACGACCACGCGCGCGCAAGCCGGACGAAAGCGGGTCATGAAGCCCCTCCCCCGAGGAACGTCACGACTCTACCCGCCAAGCGTTGCAACTTGGTGAACGGAAATGCGGATCGATCCAAAACTGTCGCGAGACGGTGCCGGCAATCGGCCAGGATCGACGGCCGCGGCCCGCGCAGACATACGCACTTTTGCCGGCGTGACCTCCATCGGTGAAGCCGCCGTCAATAGTTAGGTATTTTACGAATTATCGCTGACGGCGCGATCGCTCGCGACATATACTTAGTCACATGACTAACAATAGCG
>DATDGG010000100.1:0-21832 GCA_036522235.1 Xanthobacteraceae bacterium | reverse complement strand
GTCCTCGATGCCAATCACCACCACGGCCGCCACGTTCGGATTGGCCCCGGTGCCGATGATGGTGCGGAAATGCAGGTCGAGGTCGGCGCCGAACTGCAGCCGGCCGTAGGAGTGCGGGATCGCCATCGCGCCCTTGACGTTGCCGGCGACCGCCTCGCAGGCCGCGTTGGAGAGATCGTCGAGCGGCAGGATGACGACGTGGTTGCGCACGCCGACACGGCCGTTCTCGCGCCGCCAGCCGGTGAATTGCAGGTTCGATTTGCCATTCGTTCCGCTCATGATGCTCACCAGCGCTTGGTCTTGAGGTTATGGACGTGGACGTGCTCGCCCTTGGCGATGGCGGCGACCGCCTTGCCGATGTCCTGGCCGTATTTCCACACCGTGTCGCCGGGCTTGATGTCGACGAGCGCGATCTTGTGGCCGATCGGCACGTCCATCTCGGCCTTGAGCGCGAAAGCAGAATCGTTGGCGGTGATCACGCAGGTCATGTCGGTGCCGGCCGTGAGGCCTTCCACGACGACGACGCCGACTGTGTCCTTCGGGTCGTGAACCAGGAGATGCGGGGCAGTCATAGGACCTTCCTTGGGAAAGGCTTGCGCCAGGATTGTATGATGGTATTATCGTCATATTGGAAAGAGCGCAAAGGAAAAAGCATGCCCGATCCCGTGAAGCTCGGCCTCGTCGGACTGGGCCGCTGGGCGCGCGTCCTGGCGCGGGCCGCCGCCCGGTCGGGTCGCCTCGAGATCGTGGCCTGCTTCACCCGCACGGAAGAGAAGCGGGCTGCGTTCGCGGCCGAGACCGGGATCCCGGCCGTGGGCGATTTCGCGGCCATGCTGCGCGACCCGGAGATCAAAGGCGTGATCCTCACGGTCCCGAACGAGCAGCATCTGCCGGTCGCGCGCGAGGTGGCGCGCTCCGGCAAGCACGTCTACACCGAGAAGCCGATCGCGAGCACGCTCGAGGACGGGCTCGCGATCGAGAACCTGGAAAAGGAATTCGGCGTCACCGTCACGGTCGGGCACAGCGCCCGCCTGATGGCCGGCATCCGCCGCATCCGCGCCGCCATCGATGGCGGCGAGCTCGGCCGCGTCGCCTTCCTGGAAGCGAATTTCTCCAACGAGCGCGCGCTCGAGCTCAACCCGCAGACCTGGCGCTGGTACAAGAGCCGCGCGCCCGGCGGGCCGCTCTCCCAGCTCGCGATCCATCAGTTCGATGTGCTGCATTATCTCGGCGGCGAGGTCGTGGAGGTGAGCTCGATGTCCTCCAAGCTCTCCCCGGTCGGGGCCGAGGTCGACGATCAATCCATGACCTTGTGCCGCTTTGCCGACGGCAAGATCGGCTACGTGGGCTCGTGCTGGACCTCGCCCGGCATATTTTCGCTCCGGGTTTTCGGCTCGCGCGGGCTGATGCATTACGAGATCGATTTCGGCACCTGGGATACGCCCGACCAGCTGCATCAGTCGTCGACCCTCTATATCCAGCGCGGCAAGGACGGCTACGCCAAGCGCGAGCCGCTCACCGTGCCCGCGAGCGACATGTTCCTCGCCGAGCTCGAAATGTTCGCCGAGAGCTGCCGCAGCGCCCAGGGCAACGAGCTCAATGCCCAGAACGGCAATGTGGCGGTCGCCATGGTGTATGGCGCGCTGCGCTCGCTAGAAGAGGGCGGCCGGTACATCAAGCTCGCCGATGTCGTGGCGGCGGCGCGCAGTCGCATCAGCACGGGAGCGCGCCATGTTGCCTAGCCGCTACTTCTCCGACCTGACGCAGCCCGAGATCGCGGCCCAGTTCAAGAAGAACCCGTTCGTCATCCTGCCCACCGGCAGCGTCGAGCAGCACGGCCCGCATCTGCCGACCGGAACCGACAGTTTCGCCGCCAATGTGATTGCGCATGCGGTGGCGGAGCGCATGGATGGCCTGGTGCTGGCCGCGTGCCCGCTCGGCGTGACCCCGATGCACATGCCTTACGAGGGTACGATCTCGCTCACGCCCGAGACCTATATGCGGCTCACGGTCGAGACCTGCGCCTCGACCGCCCGGCATGGCGCCAAGGAGCTCATGATCCTCAACTGGCACGAGGGCAATATCGCGCCGCTCGCGATCGCGGCCGAGGAGCTGCACCGTCAGCATGGCATGCGGGTGCTCACCGTGCAGGCCTGCTACGTCGCGGCCGACATGTTCGGGCATGAATGCAACGGCCTGAGCCATGGCGGCGAAATCGAAGCGCTCGCCGTCATGGCGTATCGGCCCGAGCTCGTGCATCTCGACCGCATCGAAAATTCCTCCGATCATCACCATGGCAGGGCGATGGACAAGCTGCGGCGCACGCGCGCCTATCAGCCGGTGCTCACCGATATCCGCTGCATCGCTCCGACCGGATGGTACGGGACGCCCGAAAAGGCGACGCCCGACCGCGGACGCAAGATGCTGGACGCCATCGCGGACGGCATTGCCTCGGAAGCGCGTGAAATCTTCCGTCAGCTCGAGACCGTGCTGGGCGGTGTCGCCGAGGTCAAGCATTTGCGGCAGGCCGTCTGATGGCGCGCGTCATCACGCCAGATCAGGCCAAACGCCTCGGCCTTCCCGGGCGCGTCTCGTTCGAGATCGTGTCGGGAGAGATCGGCGCCCGCAATGCCTCCGTGCGGCTGGTCGAAATCCCGGTTCCGCGGCCGGGCGAAGCGCCGCGCGGCCCGCATGTGCATCACGGCTTCGAGGAATGCATCTATGTGCTCTCCGGCGAAGGCTGTACCGTGACGGCAGGCGGCGCGCATCCGGTGCGCGCGGGCGACACGGTTCTCATCCCCGCCGAAGAGCCGCACGTGACGCGCAACACCGGCGCCGTCACGCTCCTGCTGCTCTGCTTCTTCCCGACCCCGGACGTGGCCAAGTCGACCGAAGACTTGCCGCTGGTCTGGGAATGAATCTCGGAAAATGACTTCGATGCCGATCGAGGTTCTCTGCCTGCGCCCGGAAGCGGATTTCATTCGCGTCGGCGCCCTGCCGCCGCCGTCGCTCACGGTACGCTATTGCGCTCCCATCGACGTGGAGGTGCCGTCCTATCTCAAGTCTGCGCAAGGCTTGGTCATCCCCGCGGTCGGCCCGAAATTGCCGGCTGCGCTCTTCGAAGGCACTGCGCTCAAGCTTGTGCAGGTCACCGGCGCCGGCGTCGACCGCGTCGAGCCTGATGCGCTCAAGCGCCGAAACATCCCCCTCGCCAATGTGCCGGGCGGCAGCAACAGCGCGATCGCCGAATATGTGATGACCAGCGCCAGCCTGCTGCTGCGGCGCCTCGCCTTCGCGGATGCCGAGATCAAGGCCGGCCGTTACACCGAATGGCGCGCCCGCATGCTCGCCGCCAATCTGGGCGGGCTCGAAGATGCGCTGATCGGCATCGTCGGCCTCGGCGTGATCGGGCTCGCGGTGGCGCGGCTGGCGCAGCGCTCCGGCTGCCGGGTCGTTTACTGCGATCCCACTTCGCCCAATGCCGCCGCGGCCTTGCCGGCGCAGGCGGTCAGCCTCGATGAATTGCTGTCCAGTGCCGACGTGGTCACGTTGCATGTCCCGCTGCTGCCATCGACCACCGGGCTGATCGGCGCCCGCGAGCTTGCGCGCATGAAGCCGAGCGCGGTCCTCGTTCAAGCCTCACGCGGCGGCGTGGTCGACGAGGCGGCGCTGGCAGCGGCGCTGCAGGAGGGCCGTCTCGCCGGCGCCGCGGTTGACGTCTATGCGAGCGAGCCGCCGGCCGCCGATAATCCGCTGCTCGGTCTCACCGGCGAGGCGCGCAACCGGATTCTGCTCACGCCCCATATCGGCGGCGTCACCCGCCAGGCTTCGACCTATCTGTTCCGCACCGCCTGGCAAAACGTCGAACGTGTGCTGGTCGACGGCGAGCCGCCGCTTTATCGGGTGTATTGAAATGAAATCGGCGCCGCTGATCGCAGAGGACCAGTCGACACCCGCGGTGCCCGCCATCCGCAGGTCGGCCGCGCCGCTGCGCCACGATGTGCTGGAGGCGCTGCGCGGCTCGATCGTCAGCGGTCGGCTGGCGCCGGGCGCGCGGCTGATCGAGCGCGAGCTCATCGGCATGATGGGCGTATCGCGCACCGTGATCCGCGAGGCGCTGCGGCAATTGGAGGCCGAAGGCCTGGTCGACGTGGTGCCCAATCGCGGGGCCATCGTGCGCGAGCTGACGGTGGCGGAAGCGCGCGACCTCTACGCGATTAGGGCGCTGCTCGAGGGCCTGGCGGCGCGCATGTTCGTGGAGAAGGCCGGGCCTGAAGAGATCGCCGAACTCGGGCGCGAGCTCAAGGCCACCGCTGCCGCCTACCGGCGCCGCGATCCCGAAGAGACGATCGTCGCCAAGAACCGATTTTTCGAGGTGCTGTTCCGCGGCGCCAAAAGCGAAACCCTCTCCACCATGCTGGCGACCCTCATGGCCCGCATCTGGCGCTGGCGGGCGCTCGGCCTGTCGCATCCACGCCGCTCGCCCGGCCGCTCCGAGCAAAGCATCAAGGGTCTGCAGGCCCTCTACAAGGCGATCGAGCAGTGCGACGCCGACGCTGCCGAAAAGCTCGCCCGCGACGAGGTCACGCACGCCGCGGAGGAGATCGTGCGGATTCTCGAGGCTTCGTAGCCCGCATGAAGCCCTTGCGAAATGCGGGACCGCGGCCCCGATTGCGCTGCGCTTCATCCGGGCTGCAGCTCAGACCGCGAATTCCTTGACCTTGATCAGCGAGATGAACGCCGCCGGGACCACCGAGCGGAACTCCGTCGGCGCGCCCACGCCGACGACGAGCACGCGCACCATCTGGTAGGTCGCATCCTTCGTCCGCAACGTGCCGAGCTCCTGCCCGCGCGCGAAAGCGACCGGGATCACCTGGCAGGCAATGGTCTGGGCGCCGGCATTCACGTTGCTCAACGCCACCTGCATGTTGCTGTCGAGATGCGCGACCAGCTGCTCCGCCTGCTGCTGCGTCCGGCAGAGGAGGCTGTCGCCGTACTCGATGTCCTGGTCCGCGCGTGCCGCGGAAGCGGCAAGCATCGACACGCCGGCAAAGAGGCTTGCAGTCAGACCGGCGAATTTCGCAATCGAACGAATGTTCATGGCCGTCTCCTGTGGCTTGCCGGAGAGCTCCGGCGTGTCATCAACAATATGTAGCCAGGGATAGCCCGTCGGTTCGCCGGGCAGTGTGATGACGATCACGGAACGGCCGAATTATTCGGACTGGGGCCGCGAACGGCCTGCCGGCCAGCTGGCGCAGCCGCAAACTGGCCGCTTCGTGGGGGCGCCCTCGACAGCTTCGTAGCCCGCATGAAGCTCTTGCGAAATGCGGGACGATCGTCCCGGATTGCGCGGAGTTTGTCATCGGGCGGCGCTTCGCGCCGACCCGTTGGCTCCATCCGGGCTACGTCACGCCTCAATTCAACGGAACATCCGCCTTCTTCACCACCTGCGACCAGCGCACCACGTCGTTGCTGATCTGGGCGCCGAAATCCTGCGGCGGGCTCGCCAGCACGTCGTAGCCGAGCGTCTTGATGCGCTCCATCATGTCGGGCGTGGCCAGGATGGCGATGATCTCCTCGTGCAGCTTCTTCACGATCGCCGGATCGACGCCCGCCGGCGCCAGCAGGCCGGCCCAGTTGGCGACCTCGAAACCGGGGAGGCCGGATTCGCTGATGGTCGGCAGGTCCGGCATCAGCTTCGAGCGCTTCTTCTCCGCCATGGCGATCGGACGGACCGTGTCCGACTTCTCGGTGAGCAGCGCCGGCACGCTCGCGAACAAAGCCTGCACATGGCCGCCCATGACGTCGACCAGCGCCGGGCTCATGCCTTTGTTGGGCACGTGCACCATCTCGACCCCGGCCATGCTCTTGAACAGCTCGGCCGCCAGATGCGAGGCGCTGCCGATGCCGGCCGAGCTGTAGCTGATCTTGTTGGGATTGGCGTTGGCGTAGGCGATGAATTCCTGCACGGTCTTGGCCGGAACCGACGAGTGCACCGCCAGCGCATAGGGGCTGATCGCCACGTTGACGATGGGGGTCAGGTCCTTGGCCACGTCATAGGGCGCGGTCTTGCTGACCGCGACCGTCAGCGAAAGGCTGCTCGGCGTATAGAGAAGGGTATAGCCGTCGGCGGGCGAACGGATCACCGATTTGGTGCCGATGACGCCGGCGGCGCCGGCGCGGTTCTCGACAATGAACTGCTGCCCCAGGCGGTCGCCGAGCCGCTGCGCCAACAGGCGCGCCATCACGTCGACCCCGCCGCCCGCCGCGACCGGCACGATGATGCGAACCACCTTGTCGGGATAGTCGGCGCTGGCTGGATTGACCAAAAGCGCGCACAGGGCGGGCCCGAGCAGGGCGGCCAGGATTTTCTTCATCAGATTTTCTCCACTTGCATCAACATTGGCGATCATAGCATGGCCCTGCGATCCGGCTACCGGCGCGCGGCGGCGTCGAGGCCATAATAAAGCGTCACCGTGTGCCTCGCCTCGGCGAAGAACAGCCAGCGCTCGATCAGGATGCCGGGCGCCTGCGCCAGAACGGCGATGACGCTTGCCGCCTTGGCGAGCGTGGGAGCCGTCAGTAGGGCGGCCGCGGTGGCGACGAGCGGGAGGGCGAAGGCGAAGAGCTGCGCCAGCACGCGCAAGCGGGCCGCATGCTTGCGCGCGATGCGGTAGCCCATCTCCTTGAGCAGGTAGTTTTCCTCAGTATGCGGCCACTCGATCGATCGGACCTCTCCGCCCTTGAGCCCGGTCGCGCTGTTGAGCGTGACCGCCGGTGCGATCCCGTCGTTGTGCCGCCAGGTCGCGCGCTTCCAGATCCAGCCGAGCCCGATCGCGATCAGCGCCGCCATGGTGACGGCGCGGTCGGGCCGGTCCAGGAGCGCGAGCACGGCATCGAGCAGCACCGTCCCGGTCATGAGCGCGAAGATGAGATAGGCCGGCACCGTGAAACGGGTGTTCCACTGCGCGATCGGCTTGAGCGAGGCGTAGATCATGCCGGTGGCTGCGACCGTGATGACGGCCGCCGCCGTCATCGCCACGCCCGCCAGCGCCACGATCCCGTCGGTGCGCGCACACACGAGCCAGCCGATGGCGAACAGCCCGGTCGGCACGAACGTGAACAGGCTTGCGATCCCCTCGCGCGAAAGCCACGACGAGCGCCACTGCGACAGCGCCCGCCAGGCCCGTTCAGGCCGGCCGAGATGAAAGGTGGACGACACGAGCCCGCCGGCGATCAGCGCAAGCGCAATCCCGAGACTGGCGAGGCCGAGGATGCGATCGGGCGGCAGCTGGCCCACGGCCGCGAGAATGCCGAGGACTGCCAGCAGGCCATAGCCGGCCCCCGCCGCCGCCGTGAAGAAGATGATCGAGAAGGTGGGATGCATGGCTAGGATTCCCTCCCCCTGAAAGGGGGAGGGAGCAGGCCGAGTTTGTTCCTCGGGCGTGACCTCATATGCGCTAATCCGACAGCAAACGATCGACCCAGCCCAGGAAGCCACCGGCTGGGTCCGCCGGCGCGAGCGCCTGCGCCGGCGCCTGCAGCGTGCCGGCGGCGCGCGGACGCGGCGGCAGATATTTGTTGACGGGTCCGTAGCCGAGTTCCGGCATCAGGTCGACGCCGCCGCGCTCGCGCACGAGGCGAGACACCGGCGAGGAGGCGTCGCCGAGATCGCCGAAATGGCGCGCGCCGGTCGGGCAGGCGGCGACGCAGGCCGGCACGCGGTCTTCCGGCTCCAGATTGTCGTTGTAGATGCGGTCGACGCACAGCGTGCATTTCTTCATGACGCCTTCGATCGGATCGAGCTCGCGCGCCCCATACGGGCAGGCCCAACTGCAGAGTTGGCAGCCGATGCATTTGTCGTCGTCGATCAGCACGATGCCGTCCGCTGCGCGCTTGTAGGAGGCGCCGGTCGGACAGACGGTGACGCAGGCCGGCGTCGCGCAATGCAGGCAGGAGCGCGGGAAGTGCACGGTGCGGCCGCCGTCCGTGCAGCCATGCTCGTAGGCGTGCACGCGGTTGAACCACACGCCATGCGCCTGCGCCCCGTAGGGATTGAGGTCGGTGAGCGGGGCCATGGACCCGCCGCTGTTCCATTCCTTGCAGCTGGTCACGCAGGCCTGGCATCCGACGCAGGTGTCGAGATCGATGACCAGGCCAAGCTTCCGGTCGGTCGCCGCCGGCAGGTCCGTCACGGCGTCGTCTCCCCGGCGCGGGCGCGAAAGTGCGCCCCGAAGCCGAGCGAGCGCGGGTTCGGCGCGGTGCCAGGCGGCGGCTTGAGCGGCGGCAGTTGCGGGGCGGATTGTGCAAGCTCGGCCGCGGCGCATTTGCGCAACCGCACCCGCAGGTCGAACCAGGCTGCCTGTCCGGTGACCGGGTCCGCGTTCAGGCGGCGGCGGCCGGCCGCGTCGGGCGGCAGCAGATCGGCGATGGCGTGATTGAGCAAGAAGCCGCGCGTTGCCTCCGGGGCATCGTGGTCGAGCATGCCGGCGCCGCGCCGCCGGCCGATCGCGTTCCAGGTCCACACCGTGTCGGGGTTCACGCCCTCGACAATGCGGATCTGGCCTTTGACCTTGCCGTGATGGCTCTCGATCCACACCCAGTCGTCATCGTCGAGGCCAAGGCGCGCCGCGGTCGCACCGTGCACGAACAGGCGGTTCTGGCTGGTGATCTGGCGCAGCCAGGCATTCTGCGCCCCCCAGGAATGATACATGTGCATCGGCCGCTGCGTGACGGCGTGGAGCGGGTAGGCGGCCTTGTCGATCGCCTCCTCCTCGAACGGCGCGTACCAGATCGGCAGCGGATCGAAATAGCGCGCGATCGCCTCGCGTTGCGGTGCGGGCGGCAACACCGCGCCGTGGCCGCGCGCCGCCAGGCGAAAGCGCTGCAGCGGCTCGGCATAGAGCTGAAAGACCGTCGGGGTCGGCGTCGCCAAAAATCCCATCGCGACCGCGAAGTCGAGATAGGCGCGGTTCGCCATCTTGTAATATTTCTGCTCGGCCGTGAGCGCGTGATGCCAGAACCCGCCATTGGTGATGTAGCGCTCGAGCTGGTCCGGATTGGGCGCGCCCTTGCCGAAGGCATCGCCGTTCTCGCCGCGCCAGCCGGCGAGCGGGCCGAGGCCGGGCGTGCGCTCGTGGCGCACCATGTAATCCGCATAGTCGCGATATTTCGGCCGCCCGTCCGCATCGACCATGCCGGGCAGGCCGAGCCGGGCGCTGAGATCGAGCAACACGGATTGGAACGGCCGCACGTCGCGATCGGGCGTCACCACCGGAACCCTTATGGCGTCGCCGGGTCCGTCCGCCTGGCTGATGGGACGGTCGAGCAGGCTGATGCAGTCGTGACGCTCGAGGTAGGTCGTGTCCGGAAGCACCAGATCGGCGTACGGAACTGTCTCCGAAAAGTAGGCGTCGGAATAGATGACGAATGGGATCTTGTAGGCGCCGCTTGCATCCTTCTCGGTGAGCATCGAGATGGTCTGCGTGGTGTTCATGGCCGAGTTCCACGCCACGTTCGCCATATAGAGAAACAGCGTATCGATCCGGTAGGGATCGCGGCGCGCCGCATTGGCGATGACGGTGTGGAGCAACCCGTGCGCCGCAAACGGCGCCTCCCAGGAATAAGCCTTGTCGATGCGCTCCGGCGCGCCCTGCGCATCGACCAGCAGATCTTCCGGCGCCGTGATCATGCCGAGCGGCATGCCGGCGAGCGGCGTGTCCGGACGGCCGCCGCCTTTGCCGCAGGGCTTGGCGCCGGCCGGCGGCGGCTTGGGATAGGGTGGCTTGAAGCGAAATCCGCCCGGCACGTCGACCGTGCCCAGGAGCACCTGCAGCAAGTGGATCGCGCGGCAGGTGTGAAAGCCGTTCGAATGCGCCGAGATGCCGCGCATCGCATGCATGGCGAGCGGACGTCCGCGCATCGACGCGTGGCGGCGCCCGCTGCAATCGGTCCACGCGACCGGAAGCTCGATCGCCTGCTCGAACGCCACGTTTGCAAGCTCCGCCGCAATCCGGCGGATGGTGTCGGCCGCGATGCCGCAGCAGGCCGCGACCGCGTCGGGAGAATAGGCCTGGTCGAGATAGCGCTCGGCAATGAGTTGAAAGGCCGGCGTGCAGGCGCGTCCGTCTACTTCGTAGGTGCCGGTCAGCGCCGGGCGCAAATCTGCCGCGCCCGCGTCGGCCGCGCGTCCCTGCGCACGGTCCCACCCCAGCACGTGGCCTTCTGGATCGCGCAGGAAGAGACCGTCATCGGCCGCGCCCGCATCGCGAATGATCAGGTGATGGGCGTTGGTGTGCGCAATCAGATAGTCGAGATCGATGCGGCCGGCCTTGAGCAGCTCGTGAATGATGGCGAGCACGAACAGGCCGTCGGTGCCGGGCCGGATGCCGATCCATTCGTCCGCAATGGCACTATAGCCGGTGCGGCAGGGATTGACCGAGACCACCTTGACGCCGCGCGCCTTGAGCTTGCCGAGCCCGATCTTGATCGGATTGGAATCATGGTCCTCGGCGACGCCGAACAGCATGAAATATCTGGTGTGCTCCCAATCGGGCTCGCCGAATTCCCAGAACGAGCCCCCGATCGTGGTGAAGCCGGCGACCGCCATGTTGACGGAGCAGAAGCCGCCATGCGCCGCGAAATTCGGCGTGCCGAATTGCGCCGCCCACCAGCCCGTCAGCGACTGCGACTGATCGCGTCCGGTGAAGAAGGCGAGCCGCTTGGGGTCGCCCGCGCGGATGCGCGCGAGCCTCTGCGTGGCGATCGCCAGCGCCTCGTCCCATTCGATCTCGCGGAACTCGCCGGCGCCGCGCGCGCCCGTGCGGAGCAGCGGCTTGCGCAGCCGCGCCGGGCTCAGATGCTGCATGATGCCGGCGCTGCCCTTACCGCAGATCACCCCGCGATTGACCGGATGATCGCGGTCGCCCTGGATGTAGCGGACCTGCCCGTCCTTGATGTGGACTTTGATGCCGCAGCGGCAGGCGCACATGTAGCAGGTGGTGCGGTGGACCGCGTCGGAGACGGCCGGGCAGGGGTCGATGCCGGGGTCGCTGGGCGCGCGCGTTTCGGCGAGGGGACGTTGCGTCGGCGCCGCGTTGGCGGCAGATCGCCCGGTCATAGTGTTTTGGGATCTGGGGTTTTGGGATCACGCTCGCCGGGCTTGCCCGAATCCGCTGGGTTCACTGTGTTTTTGGGCCCGGGCCCGCGCATATAGTGCTTTTCGGGCCGGTAGCGGTCGCTCGGCACCCATTGCCGCCAGCGCGCCTTGAGGGCGCCGGCCATGTGCTCGAGCGCGCCAAGGACGTTGCCAAATATCCGGCGATCCGAGAACGATGGCATGGAGGAACCCACTATCTTTAGAATAATCTTCCACGATCTCCATCTATCGATCCAACGAATAATTCTTATGATATCGATCTGAAATTCAGATCGATCGGAGTCTCATGACCCTGGAGCAGCTGCGGATTTTCGTCGCCGTCGCGGATCGCCGGCATGTGACGCGCGCGGCCGCGGAGCTCGGCATCACGCAATCTGCCGCCTCGGCCGCCATCGCGGCGCTGGAGGCGCGCTATGACGCCAAGCTGTTCGACCGCCTCGGCCGCGGCATCCGTCTGACCGAGACCGGGCGCCTGTTCCTGCCGCAGGCGCGTTCCGTGCTCGACAGCGTCGCGACGGCGCGCGCCGCGCTCGAGGATCGATCGCGCGAGCCGACCGGTCCGGTCGCGCTCGCGGCCAGCCAGACGATCGCGAGCTATTGGCTGCCGCAACGGCTCGCCGCCTTCCGGGCGATCTATCCGAGCGTCAGCCTCGATGTGGCGATCGGCAATACGCGCGAGGTCGAGGCCGCGGTGGTCGACGGCGGCGTCAATCTCGGCCTGGTCGAAGGCCCGACCCAGAACAGCAAGCTGCTGCGGCGGCAGATCGATCAGGATCGTCCGCTGCTCGTGGTCGCGGCGCGCCACCCGGCGCTGCCGGAGATCGCGCCCGGGCGACTTGATCTGCGCGCCATATCCTGGGTCATTCGCGAGGCCGGCTCGGGAACGCGCCACGTGTTGGAGGACCTGGCGGAGCGCGAGGGCCTCACCCTCGACGATCTCAAGATTTTTCTGGTGCTGCCGGTCAACGAGGCGGTGCGCGAGGCCGTCGAGGCCGGCGCCGGCGCGACCATCATTTCCGAGCACGTCGTCGCCTCCTCGGTCGCGGCCGGAAAGCTACGCGCCATTCCGATCGACCTGCCGCCGCGCGATTTCACCCTGGTGCGCCACCGCGACCGGCACCTGAGCCTCGCGCAATCGGCTCTGGTCACGCATCTCATGCAGCCGGGTGGCGCTTGAGGCGCGGGCGGGGTATTTTGCGGTCAGTAAGACTATGCGGGAATTGGTCACCCCCGGTCGTCCCCGCCCGCGCTTTCGCGGGGGTGAACTCCAGCGGGGACCCAGTTCTCTTCGCAAAATGCTCTTGATCTCCGCCTGTGCTGGCATTTTGCGAAGGAACTGGATTCCCGCTTGCGCGGGAATAACCGGAGCCACGCCGCGAGGTCGACATGCCCCATCGAATCCCGATCCGTGCCGTGGTCGCGATGGCGGCCTTGTGCCTGACGATGGCGGGCGCGCGAGCCTTCGATGACGCCAAATATCCGGACCTCAAGGGCCAGTGGACCAGGGCTCCGGTTCCGGGCGCCGTCGGTCAGCCGACTTATGATCCGAGCAAGCCTTGGGGCCGCGGCCAACAGGCGCCGCTGACGCCCGAGTACGAGGCGATCTTTCAGGCCAATCTCGACGACCAGGCCGCGGGCGGACAAGGCATCGTGCCGTGGGTCAGGTGCCTCGCGAACGGCATGCCGGCGATCATGACGGTGTTTCAACCGATGGAAATCGTCGTCACGCCGGATGTCACCTACATCATGATCGACCAGATTCATGACTCGCATCGAAGAGTTTATACCGATGCCCGCGACTGGCCGTCCGAGATCGAGCCGGCCTTCGACGGTTATTCCATCGGCAAATGGATCGACGAGGACGGCACCGGCCGCTATAGCGTGCTCGAAGTCGAGACCCGCGCCCTCAAGGGCCCGCGCGTCTATGATGCCAGCGGCATTCCGCTGCACGGCGACAATCAGAGCATCGTCAAGGAGCGGCTCTACCTCAGCAAGACCGATCCGAATCTGCTCTACGATCAGATCACGGTGATCGACCATGCGCTGACGCGGCCCTGGACGGTCACCAAGAGCTACCGTCGCAGCGCCAACCCGCGGCCCTGGTGGCCCGAATACATCTGCGCCGACGGCCAGAGCCACGTCCAGATCGGCAAGGAAACCTATTTCCTGAGCGCGGACGGCTTGCTGATGCCGGCCAAGAAGGACCAGCCGCCGCCGGATTTTCGGTATTTCAAGCAAACGCGGCAGTGACGACGGCTCTCAGGCGCACGCGCCGGTCCGCCTGAACGGCTCCTGCGTCAGGCGTGCGCAGCGCATGCCCGCGGCCGCTGCCGGCGAAAGTTCGGGAACCAATGTGCGGCTCGTTCATCTACCCTGGACGGCCGCGACCTACCGGGCAGCAGGCGGAGGGGCAGGAAATCCGGAGTAGTTCCATGGGCGAAGCGCAATCGAATATCGTCGGTCCCGATTTCGCGATCGGGATTGCGGCCAAGGACGTGCCCAACGAGGGTATGCTCCTCGGACATGTCGACAAGGACCCGGTGCTGCTGGCGCGGCGCGGGGATGAATTTTTCGCGATCGGGGCCACCTGCTCCCACTACGGCGGCCCACTTGCGGAAGGGCTGATGGTCGAAGACACGGTGAGATGTCCTTGGCATCACGCCTGCTTCAGCCTGCGCACCGGAGAAGCGTTGCGCCCTCCGGCCCTGAGCTTCGTTGCGTGCTGGGCCGTCGAGCGACGCGACGACACGGTGTTCGTTCGCGACAAGAAGGAGGCGCCGCGACCGAAAAGCAGTTTCGGTGCGGCGACTGCCGCGGGGGCGCCTGAGAAGATCGTGATCGTCGGCGGCGGCGCGGCCGGATTTGCGGCCGCCGAGAAATTGCGTCGCGAACAATGGCAGGGAAGCCTCGTCATGCTGAGCGACGACGACGCGCCCCCGGTCGACCGGCCGAATTTGTCCAAGGACTATCTCGCCGGCAACGCGCCGGAGGATTGGATTCCGCTGCGGCCCGACAGCTACTATTCCGAGAACGGCATCGAGCTGCGGCTCAAGGCGAAGGTTGCCGCGATCGATGTGCGCTCGCGGGAGGTCGTGCTCGCCGGCGGGGACAAGCTCCCCTACGACCGGTGTCTCCTGGCAACCGGCGCCGAGCCGGTCCGTCTCACCATCCCGGGCGCGGACCTGCCGCATGTGCGCGTTCTGCGCACGCTGGCGGACAGCCGCGCGATCATTGGGCTTGCAGCGAGCGCGCGGCAGGCCGTGGTGCTGGGCGCGAGCTTCATCGGACTCGAGGTCGCGGCTTCGCTGCGCGCCCGCAAGCTCGAGGTCCATGTGGTGGCGCCGGAAAAGCGTCCGATGGAACGGGTTCTGGGCGCCCAGATGGGCGACTTCGTGCGCGCCCTGCATGAAGAGCATGGCGTGATCTTTCATCTCGAAGAAACGGCGAGCGCCATCGAGAAAAATCAAGTCATGCTCAAGAGCGGCAAGGCGCTGGCCGCGGACATTGTCGTCGCCGGGGTCGGGGTGCGGCCGCGAACGCAACTCGCCGAGAGCGCCGGCATCGCGCTCGACCGCGGAGTCCTGGTGGACTCCTTTCTCGAGACCAATGCGCCGGAAGTCTTCGCGGCCGGCGACATCGCGCGCTGGCCCGATCCGCATGGCGGCGGCAACCTGCGGGTCGAGCACTGGGTCGTTGCCGAGCGCCAGGGCCAGGCCGCGGCCATCAACATGCTGGGACATCGCGAGCCGTTTACCGCCGTTCCGTTCTTCTGGAGCCAGCACTATGACGTCCCGATCAATTATGTGGGGCACGCGGAAAACTGGGAGGAGATCGCGATCGAGGGCGACATTGCGGCCAAGGACTGCGTGCTGCGCTACAAGCGCGACGGACGCGTGCTCGCGGTCGCCTCGATCTATCGCGATGCGGACAGCCTACGGGCCGAACTGGCAATAGAGCGAAGCGAGACCCGGAGGTAGGGTGCTCTCGTTTCGGCGCAACAGCGGCCAGCCAGGGGGCCAAATTGCTTCTGCTCAACAATGACGACGTGGCCAAGGTGCTCGACATGCCGCTGTGCTTGTCGGCGCTCGACGGTGTCTTCCATGAGATGGCGGTCGGCGATGCGGTCGGCATGGGGCGGATCGATGTCTACGTTCCCTCGAAGGAGACGGCCGCGCCCTACTATCGCTGGGCCGTGATGACGGGAGGGAGCAAGAAGGACGGCTATGTCTGCGCCCGCATGCTCTCCGACATGGTGGAATGGCCGCGCGAATATGGGCGCGTGCGGGAGAACAAGTGGGCCGGGCAGCCCGGAACCTTCTGCGGTCTTCTGTTTCTCTTCAGTGCCCGGGATGCGGTGCCGCTCGCCCTCATCAAGGACGGCTTTCTCCAGCATTTGCGAGTCGGCGGCGGGGCTGGCCTCGGCGTGAAATATCTCTCGCGGGCGGACAGCCATGTCGTGGGAATGATCGGCTCGGGCGGAATGGCGCGAACCTATCTCGATGCATTCTGCCAGGTGCGGGCGATCACCAAGGTCAAGATCTGGAGCCCCAATCAGGAGAATGTCCGAAAGTATGCGCACGAGATGGCGCAGCGGCACGGGATCGACGTCGAGCCAGCGGCTTCGGCACGCGAGGCGGTCCGCGGCGTCGATATCGTGTCGTGCTGCACCTCGACCAATAAGCCGGTGTTCTTCAACGAATGGCTCGAGCCCGGGATGCACGTGACCAATCTCACCTCGAGCGAGATCGAGCCGAGCCTGCCGGCCGTGGTCGACGTGGCATTGCGCGCGGGCGAAGCGACGCCGCGGCTCGAAAAGCTGCCGCCGGAGGCCGATTATTTTCGCGCCGGCTTTCTGGGCTATGTGGCCGGACAGCCGGAAGAGCGCGCGCTGGTGCCGCGGCTCACGCTTCCTCCCGAGATCATCCGGATGCCCACCCTGATCGATCTCATCGCCAGTAGGGCGCGCGGCCGGACGAGCGACCAGCAGACGAGCTTCTTTCTCAATGTCGGGGCGATCGGGGCGCAATTCGAGGGCGTTGCCGCGGCCGTCTACGACAAGGCGCGCGGGCAGGGACTGGGAACCGAGATTCCGACCGATTGGTTCCTTCAGGATATTCGCGACTAGAGCATTTTCCGCCGAAGTGGACACCGGTTCGGTGCAGAAAATGCGACAAACGCAAAGAATCTAGAGCGCATTCCGCCACGGACCTATCAAGATCCGATTCAATCTCAACGGAATGCGCTCTAGGCGCGATCATTCGCCGGCGAGATCATATCTCGATGCCGAGCCCGGCGGCGCGCGCCTTGTCGTGAGCGAGCTTGGCCAGGGCCATGAAGCCTACGCCTTGGTCGGAATTCTGCTTGAACACTGTGATCTCCTCGGGTGATCGCCGTCCCGGAACCTTGCCGGCAACCAGCTCGCCGAGATCGGCGATCTTGTCCCATGACGTGATGCCGTTCTCGACCGGCTCGAACAGGTCCGCCTGCTCGTCCATGATCGCCTGCTCCTTGAGGGTTGCGACAACGCGGTCGGCGCGGGCGATGACCGCGTCGTCGAATTCGCGTCGCGGCCGTGAGACCGATCCCTGCAGGAAGACGCCCTTGTTGCTGGCGACGATCGAGGTGACGTGCTGGCCCGGCTCCAGCCAGTCGCCGAACAGCACCGGCACGTTGCTGCCGGTCGCGAGGCAGATCAGGTCGGCGCCTCTGGCTGCCGCCGCGGGCGCATCGACCATGTCGATCCGGGCCCTCACCTGTGGCTGCATGCGGGCAACGAATGCGGCGCGATTTTCCGCGCTGCGGCTGAACACGCGCACTCTCTCGATCGACGGGCGGATCGTGCACAGGGCGACGAGATGCCGCCGCGCCTGCCGGCCGGTGCCGTAGAGCCCCAGGACCCGGCAGTCCGGCCGCGCCAGAATGTCGGTTCCGACCGCGCCGGTGATCGGCGTCTCGGTGCCGAACCAGTCTTCCGGCGGCTCGTCGAACAGCGGCAGGGAGCCGACGACGATGGTTTTGAGCTCCGCTGTCTCACTGTCGTAGGCGACATAGACCCGCTTGCCGGCCTTTTCGTATTGCTGCGCGCCGCCCCGGAAGGTGAAGCGCTCGACATGAATGAACATGCCCGCCACCTGAAGCCGATGGCAGCCGCCCGGATGGACGCTGACGCGACGATCCTCGTGCTGGATGCGAATGCGCGGCGCCGAATAGGCAGGCCGCTCACCCTGGTCCCTGAAGCCCTCGCGCACCGCCGCAATCGCTTCCGGGACCGAGATCAGGCCCTTCAGCTCCTCGGCTTTGATGAGAAGCGCCATTCGGCTCCGCCTGCGCGTCTACTCCGCGGCTTCGCTTGCCCGCGCCGCGGGCTTCTTCCCCCAATAATCGGGACTGGCTTTCGATCGCTTGAGCGCCTCTTCGTTCCCGAAGCCGGGCGCCATCGACGCATCGGTGCCGGGAAGAACCTGATGATGTTCGATGTCGAGCGTGCGCAGCCAGCGTTGCTGGCCCATCGTCAGCGCCACGAAATAACCGATCTCGACCAGCTCGGGCTCGCTGTAATGCGCGTGCAGCCGCGCCCAGAACTTGTCGTCAACGGGCAGGTCCCAGGTGATGGCCTCCGCATAGGACAGTGCCGCCTTCTGGCGTTCGTCATAGCGGCGCGAGCTCTCGAAATTGATCAGGTCGCCATAGTCGTCCTCGACCACGCCTTCGCGCGCCGCCTTCATGGAGCGCTGATTGCCGCAATACTCGCACTTGACCGAGCGCGACACGTAGACGCGGCACAGTTCCTTGATGGCATGGTCGGCGACGCCGTTCTTGAACACGTCGCGCCAGCTGTTAGCGAACGACCAGAATACCGCCGGCACATGGGCGCGCACCGCCTGGCTCTCCGGCCGCGGCGTACCTTCCCGGCGGCAGCGGTCGAACTCCGCCAGCATGTCGTCGTCCTTGACGGTCGCGGGATCCACGTAACTG
This sequence comes from Xanthobacteraceae bacterium, assembly GCA_036522235.1. Lineage (GTDB taxonomy): Bacteria > Pseudomonadota > Alphaproteobacteria > Rhizobiales > Xanthobacteraceae > VAZQ01. The sequence continues at coordinate 3,699 of DATDGG010000100.1, read as the reverse complement.
ATGCGCGGCTTTGACATTTCGGTTCTCGTGTGCGGTTCTCGAAACTGGCGTTGAGCCGATCCGTCCGATCGCTCACGTGAGACGAGACTAACCACTCGGTCTTGCTTCGACAATCATAAACGCGGAGGCAACATGCTCACCCTCTATCACGGCCGGACCTCGGTTTGCTCCGTCAAGGTGCGGCTGGCGCTCGCCGAGAAGGGCGTCGGCTTCGACAGCAAGCTGCTGACGCTGCGGGGCGATCAGTTCGAGCCGCAATATATGCACCTCAATCCCAATGCAGTGGTGCCGACGCTCGTCCACGATGACCGCGCCGTCATCGAATCGACCGTCATCATGCATTATGTCGACGAAGCCTTTCCGGGCGCGCCGCTGATGCCGGCCGATCCGCTTGCGCGCGCGAAGGCGCGCATGATCACCAAGCTCATGGACGAGCACGTCCATATATCCTGCATGACCCTGACGTTCGCGACCGCCAATCGCGCGCATCTGTTGCGCCTGAGCCCGCAGGAGATGGAGCTCGAGCTCGCCAAGGCGCCCGATGCGCGGCGCTCGGAGATCAAGCGCCAGGTCGTGCGGCAGGGCCTCGACGCGCTGCTCGTCGTCGACGCGCTCCGCCAGCAACGAAAATTGCACGAAGAGATCGAAGCCGCCATGAAGCTCGGCCCCTATCTCGCCGGCGCCAGCTATTCATTGGCGGATGCGGCCGCCACGCCCTACATCTGGCGCCTCGACAGGCTCAAGCTTGCCCCGATGTGGGAGCACCTGCGCGGCGTTGCCGCCTGGTACGAGCGCATCCGCGCGCGCCCATCGTTCATGACGGCGGTCGAGGCGTGGGTAACGGCGGCCGATCTCCAGCGCTACGCGGATGAGCCGGATCCGTGGCCGAAGGTGCGCGACATCCTGCGCGCCGCGTGAGGTCTCCTCGTTTACGCCGGTGAGCTGATAGGTCAGAAGTGATGTGTAGCCGCGTCATCAATCGAAAAGGGTTCAAAGGCCGCCATATCCAGCACCAGGTGCCCGCGCGTGGAGTAGTGCACCATTCCTTGGCGGCGAAGCGAATTGAGCGCTGTCGAAATTCTTTCTCGCCGTGCTCCGACCATCTGCGCAATTTCTTCCTGCGTCAAATATGTCGGAATTTCCACAAGCGAGCCCGTCTTCTGGCCTAGCTTCGTTGCCAAGGCGAAAAGGACCTTTTTGAGTCGCTGAACCATATCGTCGATGGCCAAGGTATTCACTTGCTCGTAAGCCTCCTTCAAGGCTTGGCAGAAGACGTCTATGAACATGGGCAGCACTCTTGGCTTGATCGACAAAAGCTCGATGATGTCTTCAAGCGGAACCGGGACGGTCTCTGTTTCTTCCAGTGCAACGGCGCGATCCAGGCGCGCTTGCTCCGCCGCGCAAAGCTCTCCGACGACGTCCCCGCCTTTGCGCACATCGTAAATCACTTCGCGTCCATTCGCGGTTATCGTTCCCACCTTGGCAAAGCCGCTCTGGAGAAAAAAGAACGTCCGCCGTTTGTCCCCGACCTCATAAATTACCTGATGCTTCTTGTAGATTATCGATTTTCGATTGGGAAGGATCAGATCGCAGAATTTCCCGCGAAAGACCGAGACCAGAGCGGTGGAAACGGCTGCTTGACGCTCGATGGAGCGGTCAAATCCAACGGTTGTTTCGACGTTGTCGATCATGGCATTGCAAAGGAATGTCGAGCGCCATGAACCGGTGGCAGGCGCGACGAACCGACTTAGCAAAAGCAGCCGGAAATTACCAGGACAGGCCAGTTGCGATGAATCAGGGAATCCCCTTCCGGCGAGTGTTACAAAAGTAACAGAGTCTCTCCGTTGCCTGGGCCCTGAATCAATTCGAGCGGATGTTACAGAAGTAACTGATCTTCCAATCCCCTCGGCATACATTCAGTTTTTGCTGCACGTCGAAATCGACCAGCCCTCGCCGGCTGAATGCAGCGGATGAAATTCAATTCCCTGGAGGGATGCCATGAATCGACAAGCGCTGGTGCTTACGATTTCGCTCGGCGTTGTGCTGTCTGGCGTTGTGGTTGCCGCCGCCGCTCCGTTCGTCCCGAAAGGCTTCGATGCTTCGATCACGCGCTACGCCCAGACGCTGCTTGATCAGGGCAGAACAATTTTCCGCTATGACACCTTCGGCAGCGAGGCCTTCTGGGGCGATGCGCTGCAATTGCACAAGGCAATCGCGGGTGAAAGGAATGGCGGCGTCGGTCCCGGCGTTTCGCCGAAAACCGCGCTATCGGTCGGCCTCAAGGTGGATGCCGATGCGCTGCCGAACGCCTTGAAGAAGCAACTCGCGGCAGGCAAGGTCGATCTTGACGATCCGGCAACCACGATCGCGCTTCTCAAGTTGAAGGCCGTCGTCGGCGTCACCGCCTTCACCAACCCCGATGGCGGGGTCAAGGCGATGGGCATCCAATGCGCCTTCTGCCACTCGACCGTCGATAACTCGTTCGCGCCTGGCATCGGCAGGCGACTTGACGGCTGGCCCAATCGCGACCTCAACGTCGGCGCAATTGTGTCGCTTGCGCCGAATCTCAAGCCCTTCACCGATCTCCTCGGGGTCGATGTCGAAACCGTGAAAAAGGTTCTCGCGAGCTGGGGGCCGGGCCGATTCGACGCCGAGCTGGACAAGGATGGCAAGGCGCTGCGCCCCGACGGCAAGCAGGCCGGGACGCTCATTCCGCCCGCCTTCGGGTTGGCCGGCGTGAACCTGCACACTTGGACCGGATTCGGATCGGTGCCTTATTGGAATGCTTATGTGGGAGCAACCGAGATGCACGGCGCCGGGACGTTCTTCGACGCCCGCCTCAACGATAAGGACCAGTATCCGGTGGCTGCAAAGAGCGGTGCCGGAAACACGCGAGGCACACCGGATAAACTGACTTCGAAGCTCGCCGCGCTCCACTTTTACCAGCTCTCGATCCCTGCGCCGGAGGCGCCGGCGGGATCGTATGACAAGGCGGCCTTCGAGCGAGGCAAGTCCCTCTTCAACGGCCCGGCGAAATGCGCGAATTGCCACGTACCGCCGCTTTTCACGGAGCCGGGCAACAACCTGCACGCGCCCGACGAGATTGGGGTGGACTCGTTCCAGGCCGACCGCTCGCCGACCCACATGTATCGTACGGCGCCCTTGGCCGGGCTGTGGTCCCATCAAAAGGGCGGCTTCTACCACGACGGGCGTTTCGCCACCCTGCTCGACGTGATCAACCACTACGACACCCAGTTGAAGCTCGACCTCAGCAGCACGCAAAAGAACGACCTCGTCGAGTACTTGAAGGGGATTTGAAGCCTGGAGCACCTCCCGATCGAATGGATCGGGATGCGCTCTGCCTTTTTTGCGCTTGAGGCGCGGGGCTATTTTTTCGGGAGCAAAAGGGATCACGCGTTCGATGTGCGCCCGCCGAACTTGGTGTCGGTCAGGCGGTTGTCGCCATTTTCAGGTAATGTCTTTTGGCGGCCTTGCCCTCACGGCCGACCAGCTTACGGTGATAGTCATGTACCAACCCGATGATTTTCGTGTCGAAGGCGTACTGGAGATGCACGCGCTCATGCGCGCCAGGCCTTTTGCCACGCTCGTATCATCTGGCGCGGCCGGTCTCTATGCCAGCCACCTGCCAACCGTCCTCAAGGACGAGGGACCCTATGGCGTCGTCGAGTGCCATCTGGC
>DATDGG010000099.1:0-2319 GCA_036522235.1 Xanthobacteraceae bacterium | reverse complement strand
TCTTCGACGGGCTATGGGGCCGCCCCTACGCGTTGACGTTGTCACCAGCGACAACGCCAAAAAAGGCCCTGCACAGCCACCGTAAACCGGATATCCTGTACGTGATTGCTTCGGGCAGTGGAGGCCCGGAGCGCGGGATTGATCCACCAGAAACGTTCCCAAGGAGAAACGCGATGCGCATACACGGCAAATGGCTCGCCACTACCGCGATCCTGACGGTCACTCTTGCTTGCGCGGATACCCCCGCCGGCCACGCCCAGAGCGCGGTCGCGCTCGCCGGCCAAATCTCCTCGCCGGAGGAAGGCGCCATGGAGGGCGTGCTGGTGTCAGCGCGCAAGACCGGCGCGAGCTTCACCGTCACGGTCGCGAGCGACGACAAGGGCCACTATGCCTTCCCGGCCGCGCGGCTCGAGCCCGGCCATTACACGTTGACCATCCGCGCGGGCGGCTATGAGCCGACCGCCGCGCTCGCCGCCGACGTCGCCGCCGACAAGCCGGCCAGCACCGATATCAAGCTGCAAAAGATCAGCTCGCCCAAGAAGCTCGCCTCGCAGCTGTCGAATGGCGAATGGATGATGAGCGTGCCCGGTTCCGAGCAGCAGAAGATGGCGCTGACCAATTGCGTGAGCTGTCACACGGTCGAGCGCATCGTGCGCTCCACCCATGACGTCAACGAATTCGCCAACATGGTGCTGCCGCGCATGGGCGGCTACGCCAATCAGAGCATGCCGATCCATCCGCAACGCCGGCAGGCCGAACGCCTGCTCGAGGAGCGCGGCGACCAGCGCAAGCAGGCCCAGCTGGCAACGGCGCAATTCCTCGCCAGCATCAATCTGAGCGAAAGCGACAGCTGGAAATACGAGCTCAAGACGCTGCCGCGCCCCAAGGGCCGCGCCACCCACGTCATCATCACCGAATACGATCTGCCGCGCTCGACCGCGGAGCCGCACGACGTCATCGTCGATCGCCAAGGCATCGCCTGGTACTCGAATTTCGGCGAGCAGACTTTCGGCAAGCTCGATCCCAAGACCGGCAAGGTGACCGAATATCCGGTGCCCGAGCTCAAGAAGGGCTGGCCGACCGGGATGCTCGGGCTGCGCGCCGACAAGGACGACAATATGTGGATCGGCATGATGTACCAGGGCGCCATGGCCAAGTTCGATCCCAGGGCGGAGAAGTTCCAGATCTTCAACCTGCCGCCGGAAATGAACAAGGACATGGCCCAGGTCAACATGGTGCGGGCCGAGTCGGTCGGCGTCGACGGCAAGGTCTGGTCGCAGAACAACGGCTTCGCCGCCGTGCACCGCCTCGACGTTGCCTCCGGCGCGATCGAGACCATCGCGCCGTTCAAGAACGCGGGCGTCGGTGAAAATCACAACATCTACGACATCATGCCCGACTCCAAGAACAACGTGTATTTCACCGACATCGCCGCCGACTATATCGGCCGGATCGACGCCAAGACCGCGGAGGTCAAGCTCTATCCGATGCCGACCAAGCCGGCCGGACCTCGCCGCGGCATGATGGACGCCCACGACAACGTCTGGTTCGGCGAGTATCGCGGCAACAAGATCGGCATGTTCGACACCAAGACCGAGAGCTTCCAGGAGTGGAAGATGCCGACGCCGTGGTCGGCGCCTTACGACGTCGTGGTCGACAAGAACGGCGAAGCCTGGACCGGCTCGATGCTCAACGACATGGTCGACCGGCTCGATCCCAAGAGCGGACAGGTGGTCGAATATCTGCTGCCGCAGGAGACCAATATCCGCCGGGTCTTTGTCGACAACTCGACCAGCCCGGTGACGTTCTGGGTCGGCAACAATCACCGCGCCTCGATCGTGAAGCTCGAGCCGCTGGATTAGAGGCCCGAATTAAGGCCTCGCCCCTTTTCCCGGACGCGGTGCAGCGCCATAGCGCATCGCAGACGCGCGTAACCGCGCTGATGGCGTTGCGCCGCTGATCCGGGATCGTTCCGCGCACCGAGATTGGAACGGTCCCGGCTCATGAGCGCATATGCGCGCGTCTGCGACGCGCTGATGGCCGGGACAAGAGCTCGCTTTATCCAGGAGATACTGATGCGCCCGCTTCTGTTCGTCATTGCGGCTGCCGCCCTCGCCCTTACCGGCATCGGGGCCTCCGCCGAGCTCAAATCGCCGCCGGCCCTCGCCGGCAAGGTCTCCTCCGCCGAGGAAGGCGCCATGGAAGGCGTGGTGGTCAGCGCCAAGAAGGGCATCGTCACCGTCAGCGTGGTCAGCGACGCCAAGGGCGAGTTCAGCTTCCCGGCGGATAAGCTCGGCGCGGGCGACTATGCGCTGAGCG
>DATDGG010000098.1:0-18617 GCA_036522235.1 Xanthobacteraceae bacterium | reverse complement strand
GGGCACAAATCACCAGTTTCAATTTCCTGAATCCACTGATTTGCAGGGTCAAGTCAAGCCTTGTCTGTAGACTTGAGCGACCGCCTCACCCCGCCGCCGGCACCACGTCGCGCGGCGAGCCGCGCACCAGGCGGGTCACGGCGCTGGCGGCGGCGATCGTGCGCGCCCGCGCATAGGCTTCGTGATTTTTCTCGATGTCGTCGAGCTCGTAGAGATAGTTGACCATCAGCCCGTGCGACTGCTCGATTCCCTTCTCGGACACGTCGGCGAGCCAATTCAGCCGCTCGAGCCGCGCGCCGTTGCCGAGATGGAAGCGGGCGACCGGATCCGTCGGCGCGCCGTTGCGGCCGCGCGCGCGCAGGAAATACCAAGCCGCGGCGCGCAGCAGCGGCTCCTCGAGCTCGTCGCGCGTCGTGGCGTTCTGCCACCAGTCCGGCTTGTCCAGATTGGCCAGCGCGGCGCGATCTTCGGCCGTGAGGGCGCGCGACGCCTCGGCGGCGCGCTCGCGCTTGAGCCATTCTGCGAAGTTCGGCACCGGCGACAAAGTCACGAATCGCGACAGGCGCGCGTTCTCGCGGGCGACCTCCTCGGCGACCTGCTTGATCAGGAAGTGGCCGAACGAAACGCCGGTCAGGCCACGTTGGCAATTGGAGATCGAATAGAACACGGCGGTCGCCGCCTTGTCGGGCGCGATCGGGTCGCGCTCCTCCGCCAGGATGGGCGCAATCGCTCCCGGAATCTCCCGCGTAAAGGCGACCTCGACAAAGATCAGCGGATCATCGACCAGCGCCGGATGAAAGAACGCATAGCAACGCCGGTCCGGGGGATCGATGCGCCGCCGCAGATCGTCCCAGCCGCGAATGCGGTGCACGGCCTCGTAGCGGATGATCTTTTCCAGCACGATCGCCGGTGTCGACCAATCGATGCGGCGCAGCACCAAAAAGCCGCGATTGAACCAGGACGAGAACAGATGGACGAAGGCGGCATCAACGGCTGAAAGATCGTCGCGCCGGCCGACGACGTCGAGCAGCTGCTCGCGCATGCGAACGAGCGCCGCGGTCCCGCCCGGCGCCAGGTTGAGACGGCGGAACAGCTCCTGCCGGCGCGGCTCCGATGCCAGGTGCAGCTCGAAGGCGAGGTCTTCCGAGGGATTTTTCTGCCAGGCCGCGGCGGCGGCGCTCAGGCGCGCGTGGTCGGGGCCGAAATTCTGCGCCAGCGCCTCGAAGAAGGCGATCCGCGGGCCGGTCGTCAATTCTGCGTAAAGGCCGAGGATTTCGCCCGCGAGCGCCACCCCGGAGGCTTCGCCGCGCTCCGACAGGAGCTCTTCGCAGAGCTCGACGAGGTCGGCCGAGCGGCGTTCCGCGATCTCCCGGGGGTCGCGGGTGCGGTCGAGCAGCGCCCGGCCGCGCTCCGATATCGACTGCAGCAACTCGCCGAAGAAAGAGGTGTTCACGGGAATTCCCAAAGCCGAGCTTACCCCCATTAGATAGGGACTTGGTGAAGATTCGACAACCAAACCGCCCCGCCCTGGACAAGATCGCGCCGGCAGGCCACAGAACGGCCGGTTTGCCGTTCCGGGCACCGTGGCCCGGCCCCCGCCGGGCCGCCCTCTGTTCGACCGCATGATCTTATGGGGATCATGCCCCAAAAGGAGCTGTTACATGCCGGGTCCGCTCGCCGGTCTGCGCGTGCTCGAACTTGCCCGCATCCTCGCCGGCCCGTGGGCCGGGCAGATTCTCGCGGACCTCGGCGCCGACGTGGTCAAGGTCGAGCGGGCGGGCGCGGGCGACGATACGCGGGCCTGGGGCCCACCCTTCGTGGCCGGTGCTGACGGCGGGCATCTGGGCGCCGCCTATTTCCACTGCACCAACCGCGGCAAGCGCTCGATCGAGCTCGACTTCGAGTCCGACGACGGCCGGCGCATCGTGCGCAAGCTCGCGGCGCGCTCCGACGTGCTGATCGAGAATTTCAAGGTCGGCGGGCTCGCCAAGTTCGGCCTCGATTATGCAAGCCTCGCGCCCGCCAACCCGCGCCTCATCTATTGCTCGGTGACCGGCTTCGGCCAGACCGGGCCATACGCGCCGCGCGCCGGCTATGACCTCATGGCGCAGGGAATGGGCGGCTTCATGTCGCTGACCGGCGCGCCGGACGGCGAGCCGACGCGGGCCGGCGTTCCGATCGCCGATATTTTCACCGGCGTCTATTCGGTGGTCGGCATCCTCGCCGCCTTGGCCGAGCGCGAGAAGACCGGCCGTGGACGGCATGTCGACACCGCGCTGGTCGACACCCAGGTCGGCGTGCTCGGCAACCAGGCGCTCAACTACTTGGTTTCGGGCTTGCTGCCGGAGCGGATCGGCAATGCGCATCCCAATATCGTCCCTTACCAGGTGTTTCCGGTCGCCGACGGCCACATCATCATCGCGTCCGGAAACGACGGCCAATTCGCCAAGCTGTGCGACGTGCTGGGCGAGCCGGGCCTGGCGCGGGAGGCGGCCTACAAGACCAATGCCGACCGGGTGACGAACCGCGCCCAGTTAGTGGCGCATCTGTCCGGCCTGACATCGCGGCGCACGCGCGCCGACATTTTGGCCAAGCTCGAGGCCGTGAACGTGCCGGCCGGACCGATCTACAATCTCGCCGACGTCTTCTCCGACCCGCAGGTGATCCACCGCGGCATGCGGCTTGAGCTCGCGAGCGAAGCCGCCAAGAGCGGCACCATCCCGGGCGTGCGCACGCCGATCACCATCGACGGCCAGGGCATGGCGGCGGAACGCCCGGCGCCGCGGCTCGGCGAGCATAGCCAGGAGATCCTGCGGGAGATCGGCGAGGCGTAGGCATCTGGAAAAGATGCCGCCACCGACATGCCTATTTGGGGAACACCGCAAGCACGATGGGCATATCGATGCTGCCGTAGGGCCAGGTCAACAGCTGGGCGCGATCGCTTTCGACCTGCGTTTCCCATCGGCCGTAGGTCTTGCGCGCGTAGCCGTTGAGCGAGATGCCTTGGCACGCCACCGGGCCGCCGTCGAGATTGAGCGCGATGGTCAGGCCGAGCGGCGCGTCGAGCAAGAAGTGCGCAAGGCGTTCGAGCGAGAAGAAGGCGTCTGCGGTCGTTCCGATGATGATGCGCCCCGCTCCATCCTGTCCGACAAAGCTTCTGTTCGCGAGCCAGCGGCTGGAATGCGTGACCCGGCTCATCCCGTTCGAGACGAGAAGCGGAAAGGACACCATCGCATTGTCGGCGCCCTGAAAGGCCATTCGCCAATCCTCGCGGCCGAGATCGCGAATGCCGGTGAACGCCGAAGAGGCGACGAATGCCCCGGCTTTGGCGTCGTAGTCCTTCGGCCCGAGCAGCGTGCCCTCGCTCAGGAGCGGCGTAGCCGGTTCGCCGTGCTGCGCGTAGTAGCTGCCGTTGACGACCAGCGCTGCGCCGAGCTGCGCCATCCACTGGTCGAGGTCCTTGTCGCCGGCAGGCGCATTGCGCACAACAAAACGGAACCGCGCCGGATCGATGCGCGCAAGCAGGATATGATCGACGTCCTGGCCATTGGCCAAGACCGGCAGGTCCCCCACGTCGAAGCCTTGATCGATCGTCCGCCATTCGAACGCCCCCGCGACGGCGGCAGGCGCGTCGGCCAGCGCCAAGCGCATCGAAGGCGAAAGGCGCGAGCTGTTTGTGCTGACGGAAAGCCAGTAAGTGCCACCGTGCGCGACCAGCACGTGAATTCCGTACCACCCAGAATAGATCCATAGCGTCGCCATGGCAATGATCGCGGCGACGGCCGCGGCAAGCAGCGCGAGCGGCCCTCGTTTCATGCCGCGTCTCGTGGTGGCGCTCATCACCGCAGGCTATGCCGCCGCAGGGCCATCTCGGAGCGTATTGAATGGCATTCCACGTCCGTTGCTGGCGATCTTTTGCAGAAATGTACTGTGGCAATGTACTGTGGCGATCACAACAGGCGCTTCCAAATGCCGCGATTGCTCAGGCAATGGCGGGAGACATCCACACCTCCCATCGGGCTTCCGGGCGATCCAGAAAGTCGCTACAATTGCGGTAAGATCGGCATCCTGGGAATCCGGGACAAATACAATTGGGAGGAAAGGACCATGCGCATCGTCTCCAACACTTGCCTCGCCGCGCTCGCGCTGCTGGCGTCCGTCGGCATTGCGGCCGCGGACGAAGTCAAGCTGATCAGCGTCGGCGGCGTGAAGCTTGCCCTCGACCCGATCATCGCCGACTTCACCAAGCAGACCGGCCACAAGGTGACCTATACGGCGACCTCGCCCGCGATGGTGACGCAGAAGCTCGCGGCCGGCGAAGCGTTCGACGTCGTGGTGCAGTCGGCGCCCGCGATGGCCGAGCTTGCAAAAAACAACGGGCTCAAGCCCGACACCCGCAAGCCGGTCGGCCGCGGCGGCATCGGCATGGCGGCGAATCCCAACGCGGCGGCCCCCGACATTTCGACCGCCGACGCGTTCAAGAAGACGCTGATCGACGCAAAGTCGATTGGCGTCGGCGATCCGGCCGTGCCTAATGGCAGCGGCATCGTGATCCAACGCATCCTGGCCGCGTCCGGCATCATGGATACGATCAAGCCCAAGGTGAAGGTCGTCGGCCTCGACCCCGGCCAGGAGATGATCGCCAAAGGCGAGATCGAGCTTGGCCTCATGAACGCGAGCGAGGTGCGCACATTCGTGAAGTTCGCCGGCCCGGTGCCGGCGCCGCTGCAGGACTACACCAACTATGAGGCGGCGGTGACCAGCAAGGGTGCCGAGTCCGGCGCCGCGCTGGCGCTCGCCCAGTTCATCGGCAGCCAGGCGGCCGCCCAGCACTGGAAGACGGCCCGCATGGAGTCGGCAGCGAAGTAGGTGACGCGCAGCCCGGCCACGCGGCTTGCCGAGCACAGGAAATCCCGCGCAAGATCGGCGAGACGCCGGTCTTGTCATACCACCGGAATCGAACACTATTTCCGCGCACTGTTGCATGCGAGGCACAGGCATCCGACCGCCCAGATGGTACAGCTTTTCCGTCCGCCGGGCCCGGCGGATGCGTGCGGCGAGATTGGGGACGCCTGTGAATAAGTTGGTTCTTGTTGCGATCGCGATGTCGGTTGCTGGTTCAGCGAACGCAGCCGATCAGGCGCCTGCCTACAAGGCTCCGCCTCGGGCAAAGGCGCCGGCCACTTACAATTGGTCCGGGCCCTATCTGGGCGGAAACGCGGGTGGCATATGGAGCAACACCGGTGCGGATTCGGTGTCGTTTACAACGGCCGGTGTGGACTTCGCCGGGCGCCAAGCCGTGGGTCAATTCCCGCGCTTCGATCTCGGCGCTCACGGGTTCGCCGGCGGAGGGCAGATCGGGTACAATTGGCAATTCGCTGCAAATGGGGTGGCCGGCATTGAAGCCGATCTCGCCTCTACGGGTTTGAACACGACCGATACGCGGGTATTCGCCGCCACTCACTTTGTCGGGGACGGCCCGATTGAGGCCAACACCGAGGCGGCCACGCAAAAGCTTGGCTGGCTCGCCACCGTGCGCGGCCGTCTCGGGGTGACAATTCTGGACAACAGGTTGTTTGCATTTGCGACCGGCGGCTTGGCATATGGCGGAGTCGACGACAGCGTTCTGACCATCGGGGTGCCAAACGGCGCTGCCGGAATCCTGGTCAGCGCCAGCTCCAATACGTCTCGCACCGGGTGGACAATCGGCGGAGGCGCAGAATACGCCTTCCTGAACAATTGGAGCGCCAAGCTTGAATATCTCTACTACGATTTGGGATTCCAGACGCTGACCTTGAATTTCGCCGCAGTCCCGGGCGACGCCGGGAACACCGCCAGCTACCGGTTTCACGACAGCGGCAACCTCGTGCGCTTCGGCCTGAACTACCATTTGTGATGAATTTAGTGTGAGATCATCCAGGGTCGGTTCGCCGGAAAGCTTTTGGCGCCGTTCCGGCCGCCGTCCTTGCTCGGCGATCGTCCACTACAACAACGGCACCCGGCGCCGTGGGCATCCTTTGCCTTGGACAGGAGCTGTGGCGCCGATGCGCTGCGTTCGTTGGTGGCATGCGCCAGTCGGCCTTCCGCCGACATTGCCGCCAGATAGGGCGCGGTCAAGAACGCCCGCGGCGCCTGCTTTCGGCATTTCGGACAAGGGTCGGGCAGATCGCAATCCGCCATTGGCCGCAGGTCGGTGAACGGCCCGCATCGGGCACAGAGGTAGTCGTAGACAGGCATCGTGGTCCCTCAATCAATCGCGTTGCTTGGAGCCGAGCGCGAGGGCGGGAGCGCCCTGCCCCCGCCGGTCGCCGAGCCTTGCGTCACTTGTCCGGCGACATGGGAATGTCGACGCCGCCCTTGATATGCTTGATGGGTCCCGCCGCGCTCGGCATCACGTCGAACGCAAAGATGTCGGTCGGGAGCCACAAGGTGGCGCAGGCATTGGGAATGTCGACGACGCCCGAGATATGACCTTGGCACGGCGCCGTTCCCAGGATCGAATAGGCTTGCGCCCGCGTGTAGCCGAACTTGGTCAGATATTCGATGGCATTGAGGCACGCCTGCCGATAGGCGATATGCACGTCGAGATAATACTGCTTGCCTTGCTCGTCGACCGAGATTCCTTCGAAGATCAGATAGTCGTTGTAGGCCGGCACGATCGGCGACGGCTTGAAGATCGGGTTCTTGATCCCGTATTTGGCGATGCCGTCCTTGATGATATCGACCTTGAGGTGCAGCCATCCGGCCATCTCGATGGCGCCACAGAAGGTGATCTCGCCGTCGCCCTGGCTGAAGTGGAGGTCGCCCATGGAGAGGCCGGCCCCCTTCACATAGACCGGAAAATAGATTTTGGAGCCGCGCGACAGATCCTTGATGTCGCAATTGCCGCCATGCTCGCGCGGCGGGACGGTGCGGGCACCTTCGGCCGCGATCTTGTTCCGGGCATCGCCCGTGGCGCGGCCGCAATGGGCGGTCGGGCCGAACGGCGGCGCGGCGAGCGGCGGCACGCGATCCGGATCGGTTTGGATGAACGCCCGCTCCCGCACGTTCCAGGTGTCGAGCAGCTTCTGGTCCGGCAGGCAGCCGATCAGACCGGGATGGATGAGGCCGGCGAAGTTGACCCCAGGCACGTGGCGGGAATGGGTGTAGAGGCCGGAAATGTCCCAGATCGATTTCTGCGCCAGGGGAAAATGGTCGGTCAGGAAGCCGCCGCCGTTCTTCTTGGAGAAGAAGCCGTTGAAGCCCCACAGAGACTCCGGCAGAGCGCCGACGTCGAGCAGATCGACCACCAAGAGATCGCCCGGCTCGGCGCCCTCGACGCCGATCGGACCGGACAGGAAGTGCACGATCGTCAGATCGATGTCGCGAACATCATCCGCCGACTCGTTGTTCTTGATGAAGCCGCCGGTCCAGTCGTAGGTCTCGATGATGAAGTCATCACCCGGCTTGACCCACTCGACGATTGGAACATCCGGGTGCCATCGGTTGTGGATCATGTCGTTCTTGTAAGGAGATTCCGAAAGGTCGATCTTCACAATCGTCTTGGGCATCTTGGCTCCTCGCGCGCACGTTGGTGGACTTCACACTCACCCCACGCCGGCACGTGGAATTCATTTTCCTCACCATGACCTCACACCGCGATCTCACACGGCGAGGAAGCGCGTGATCGCCGCTTCATCGACGTGGTCGCGGGTGTCGGCATGCACGATCCGGCCGCCCTCCACGACCAGGATGCGATCGGCGACATCGAGAACGAAGCTCAGCAGTTGCTCGCAAACGACGATGCAGATGTTGCGGATGCTGCGAATGTCGCGCAACAGGCGCCCCAAATCCTTGATGATCGAGGGCTGGATACCCTCCGTCGGCTCGTCGAGCAGCAGCACCTTCGGATCGCTGGCGAGCGCCCGCGCAATCGCCAGCTGCTGCTGCTGGCCGCCGGACAGGTTGCCGCCCCGCCGCTTGGCGAAGTCGGCCAGGATCGGGAACAGATCGTAAATTTCGCGCGGCACCTCGTGCTTGCCGGTCACCGCGAGGCCGGTCTCGATATTCTCCTGCACCGTCATGGTGCCGAAAATCTGCCGGCCCTGCGGCACATAGGCGATCCCGCGGGCGACGCGCCGATGGCTCGGCAGCGCGGTCACGTCCTTGCCGTCCACCACGATCTGCCCGGAGCGCAGCGGCATGACGCCGATCAGGGATTTCATCAGGGTGGATTTTCCCATGCCGTTGCGTCCGACCAGCGCCACGATCTCGCCCTGGGCGACCGAGAGATCGATGCCGTGGAGGACCTGGCTCTGCCCATAGGCGGCGGAAAGATTGCGGACTTCGAACATCGGCGCTGCGCCCTCAATGCCCAAGATACACTTCCTTGACCTTCGGATTGCTCTGCACCGCCTGCATGTTGCCCTCGGCCAGGACCTTGCCCTGGTGCATGACCGTCACGCGGTGCGCGATGCTGGCCACGAACTTCATGTCGTGCTCGATGACGATCACCGAGCGGTTCTTGATGATCTCCTTGAGAAGGTCCGCGGTCTTGGCGCGCTCCGAGACGCTCATCCCGGCGACCGGCTCGTCGAGCATCAGCAATTCAGGGTCTTGAATGAGCAGCATGCCGATCTCCAGCCACTGTTTCTGACCGTGGCTCAACGCCCCCGCCGAGCGATTGAGATGCTCCTTCAGGAAGATCATGGCGGCGATCTCATGCACGCGCGCGATGACCTCGTCGGTGCGTTTCCAGAACAGCGCGCCGACGACATTGCGGCCGCGCGGCAACGACAGCTCGAGATTCTCGAAGACGGTGAGATCTTCGTAGATGGTCGGAGTCTGGAACTTGCGGCCGATGCCGAGGCGGACGATCTCCTGCTCCTTGCGACCGGTGATCTCCTGATCCTTGAACTTGATCGAGCCGCCCGAGACCGGGGTGCGGCCGCAGATCAGATCGAGCACGGTGGTCTTGCCCGCCCCATTCGGCCCGATGATGACGCGCAGCTCGCCGTTGTCGACGTAGAGATTGAGCTCATCCACCGCCTTGAAGCCGTCGAACGACACGCTGACGCCTTCGAGCGCGAGCAGAAAGTCGGTGCTGCTGGACATTTTGGCGGCTCTCCCGATCTACTCCGCCGGCGCCGGGCTGGGCTGCCGGGCGCCGCGGCCGTTCCATGATCCGAGCTTCGGAATGAGCTGATCGGTCACGAGGCCAGCAAGGCCGCGCGGAAAGGCGATCACCACCGCGATGAACAGGCCGCCCATCGCGAACAGCCAGAGCTGCGGGAACTCCTCGGAGAACAGCGTCTTGCCCCAGTTCACCAGCAGCGTTCCGGCGACCGCGCCGACGATGGAATGGCGGCCGCCGACGGCGCAAAAAATGACCATCTCGATCGACGGCACGATGCCGACGAAGGACGGCGACATGAAGCCGACCTGCAGCGTGAACATCGCTCCGCCCAGCGCGGCCATCGCGGAGGCGAGGCAGAACACGAAAATCTTGTAGTTGGCCACGTCGTAGCCGGAGAACCGCACCCGATCTTCCTGGTCGCGCGCCGCCACCAGGATGCGTCCGAGCTTGCTGGTCAGGACGAAGCGCGCCAGGAACATGGTGCCGATCAGCAGCGCACAGCAGGCGAAATAGAGGATGTATTTCGCGCTGTCGGTGCGGATATCCCAGCCGAGCAAGGTGCGCAGATCGGTGATGCCGTTGATGCCGCCGGTATAGCCCTGCTGGCCGACGATCAGGATGGTCATCACCGCCGCGACCGCCTGGGTGGTGATGGCGAAATAGACGCCGCCGACCCGGCGCTTGAACAGCGCGGCGCCGAGCACAAAGGACGCGATCGCCGGCACCGCGACCACGGCGATCAGCGTGAACGGCAGCGACTTGAACGGAGCCCAGAAGAACGGCAGCGCCGTGATCTGGTTCCAATCCATGAAGTCGGGGATGCCGGGCGTCGACTGGATCTTGGTATTGGCGACGCTCGAGGCTTCGAGCTTGAGGAAGGCCGCCATGCAGTAGCCGCCCAGCCCGAAGAACAGCCCCTGCCCCAGGCTCAGGATTCCAGTGTGACCCCAGCACAGAACGAGGCCGACGGCGACGAAGGCATAGGTCAGGTATTTGCCGACGAGATTGAGCCGGAAGATATCGAGGGCCAGCGGCAGAAAAACCAGGATGAGCACCGCGACGAGTGCAATTCCGACCAGCTCGAGCCAGCGGGAATCGGTTCGATCGGCTGACATTCGATCAGCTGACATGGGGGTATTACCTTCTGACCTTGAGGACGAAAAGTCCCTGCGGACGCAGCATCAGGACGCCGATGACGATGAGCAGCGTGAGCACCTTCGCCATCGAGCCGGTGAGGAAGAATTCGAGCGTCGACTGCGACTGCGAGATGGTCAGCGCCGAGGCGATGGTCCCGAGCAGGCTCTGCGCCCCGCCGAACACGACCACCAGGAACGTATCGACGATATAGAGCTGGCCGGCGGTCGGGCCGGTCGAGCCGATCATGGTGAAGGCGCTGCCGGCGATGCCGGCGATGCCGCAGCCCAGCCCGAAGGTCAGCCGATCGACCCGCCTGGTGTCGATGCCGGTCGCGCCGCTCATGGTGCGGTTCGCCACCACCGCGCGCACCTGTAGGCCCCAGCGCGACTTGTAGAGCAACAGCGCCACGCAGCCGGTGATGAGCAAGGTCAGGCCCATCACGAACAGGCCGTTGATCTGGACCTCGATCGTAGACGTGGCGTGCAGCGAGCCCATCATCCAGGTCGGCAGCTCGACCCCGACCTCGCGCGCTCCGAACGTCGAGCGGAACGCCTGCTGCATGATCAGGCTCAATCCCCAGGTCGCCAGCAGCGTATCGAGCGGCCGTGCATAGAGATGGCGGATGAGCAGCCATTCCACCAGCAGGCCGGCGCTGCCGGAAACCACGAACGCGACCGCCATCGCGACGAAAAAGTATCCGGCATAAAGGCCCGGCAGGTAGCTCTCGAAAAAATGTGAGCAGAAATAGGTCATGTAGGCGCCGAGAATCATGAACTCCCCGTGCGCCATGTTGATCACGCCCATCTGGCCGAAGATGATGGCGAGGCCGAGCGCCATGAGCAGGTAGACCGAGAACAGGATCAGCCCGGCAAAGCCCTGCATGACCAGGATCGAACCGAGATCAGTGATCGAATAGTCGCCGAACATCGCGCTGCCCCGTGGATGGGTTGAGGAGGGGTGCCTCGGCGCGCCGCCGCCGAGGCCGCCGCCGCCCGCCTACTGGTAGCCCTTCGGGAACGGATCGGGCTCCATGAGGTCCTTCGTCTCATAGACCACGTCGTACTGGCCGTCGGTGCGGGCGCGCCCGACCCGGGTCTTGCTCCACAGGTGATGATTCTCGTGGATGCGGACGTAACCTTCCGGCGCGCCGGTGAATTCCACGCCGGGCGAAGCCGCCGCGACCTTGTCGATGTCGAAACTTCCGGCCTTCTCGACGGTGAGCTTCCACAACCATGGCCCGAGATAAGCGGCCTGGGTCACGTCGCCGATGACCGTCTTGTCGCCCCACATCTTGTGGAACGCGGTGACGAACCCCTTGTTGTTGGCGTTGTCGAGCGATTCGAAGTACTTCATGCAGGCATAGGCGCCCACGATATTCTCGCCGCCGATGCCGTCGATCTCGTCCTCGGTGACCGAGATCGTCATCAAGGTCTGCTTGGTGAGATCGATGCCGGCGGCCTTGAGCTGCTTGTAGAAGGCGACATTGGAGCCGCCGACGATGATCGCGTAGATTACGTCCGGCTTGGCGAGCTTCATCTTGTTGATGACGGAATTGAACTGGGTGTTGCCGAGCGGGAAATACTCCTCACCCAGCACCTTGAGCTTGAGGACGTTCTCGATGTGCTTGCGCGCGATCTTGTTGGAGGTTCGCGGCCAGATATAGTCGGAGCCGAGCAGGTAGAACGTCTTGGCTCCCTTTTCCTGCTGCACCCAGTTGAGCCCGGCGAGAATCTGCTGCGTCGCCTCCTGGCCGGTATAGATGACGTTCTTCGACTGCTCGAGGCCTTCATAGAAGGTCGGATAGTAGAGCATGCCGTTGTATTGCTCGAATACGGGCAGCACGGCCTTGCGCGACGCCGAGGTCCAGCAACCCATCACCGACGCGCATTTGTCGCTGGCCAAGAGCTTCTTGGCCTTTTCCGCAAATGTCGGCCAGTCGCTGGCGCCGTCCTCCTGGATGAACTTGATCTTGCGGCCGAGCACGCCGCCCGTGGAGTTGATCTGGTCGATCGCGAGCTTCTCGGCCTCGACCGACCCGGTCTCGCTGATCGCCATCGTGCCGGTGACCGAATGCAGGATCCCGACCGTGACCTCGGTGTCGGTGACCGCGAGACCGCTGGTATTCACTTTTGCGGTGGGAAACTGCTGGGCAAGGGCCTGCGGCGACAACATCGCGGTGGCCGACAGCGCGGCCGCGCCGACAAGGAGCTCGCGGCGGGAGGGGTTCAAGAGATGGGGTATCCGTGGTCCTGGTGTCATGCGACGCCTCATTTCAGCTTTTGAGCGGGTTTGTTGACCGGCTGAGCGAGTCGGGCTCGCTCCTTGGGTCGAAGACTGCCCCCGTTTGCTGCATTGCAGCATACGTCGATTGACGTATATGCCTACGTCGGATGCCGTACCAAAATGCCCATGAACTGGGGAGATTGTGGAAAATGCGTCCGAAACGCGGGCGCCGCCTGCATTGCAATCTCTTGCACTGCACACTGCTCGGAATTTCGCCACCTGCGGGCCGAGACAAGGCGGTAGACTTGGCCGGACTGCTCAATGCGAGCCAACAAGCAGCGTCACAACAAGCAGCGTCACAACAAGCAGTGTCACAACAAGCAGTGTTATGGGGATGGGAAAACGCAAGGAGAGCGAGGACCGAGAGCGCGCGAATTCGAGACGGTGAACGCCCATGACAGCGCAACAACGCATTGTTCGCGTCCGGCGCAGCTATAACCAGTGGGTCGCCAACGAGACGCTCGAGGACTATGCGCTCCGCTTCACCGCCAAGACCGCACGCAAATGGTCGAACCTGCGCGTCGCGAACACGGCGATCGGCGCGGTGTCGTTCCTCGCGCTCGAAGCCATCGGCGGCTCGATCACCATCAATTACGGCTTTGCCAACGCCGGCGCCGCCATCCTGGTCGTCGGCGCCCTGATCTTCCTGACCTGCATTCCGATCGCCTACTACGCGTCCACCTATGGGGTCGACATCGACTTGCTCACGCGCGGCGCCGGCTTCGGCTATATCGGATCGACCGTCACCTCGTTGATCTACGCCTCCTTCACCTTCCTCTTCTTCGCGATCGAAGCCGCCATCATGTCGCTGGCGCTGGAAATGTGCTTCGGGATTCCCCTGTTCGTCGGCTACGTGCTGAGCTCGGTCATCGTCATTCCGCTGGTGACGCACGGCATTACCTTCATCAGCCGCTTCCAGCTGTGGACGCAGCCGGCCTGGATCATCCTCCACCTCATCCCATTCGTCTTCATCGCGTTCACCGATCGCGCGGCGTTCGAGCGATGGACCGATTTCTCCGGTCTCGCGGGCGCCGACGGGCGATCGTTCAATCTGATCCTGTTCGGCACGGCATCGACGGTCGTGTTCTCGCTGATCGCGCAAATCGGCGAGCAGGTTGATTTTCTCCGGTTCCTTCCGACCCGCGGCACCCGCGGCGCCACGAAATGGTGGGCGGCCTATCTGTTGGCGGGGCCCGGCTGGATCATTCCCGGCGTGTTGAAGCTTCTGGCGGGCTCGTTCCTGGCCTATGTGGCGCTCGAGCATCTGGTTCCGCTGGAGCGGGCGGCCGAGCCGACGCAGATGTATCTCGTCGCCTTCCAATATGTCTTTTCATCGCCGCAGATCGTGCTCGCCTTCACCGGGGCCTTTGTCATCATCTCGCAGCTCAAGATCAACGTGACCAACGCCTATGCGGGCTCGATCGCCTGGTCGAACTTCTTCTCTCGCCTGACCCACAGCCATCCGGGTCGGGTCGTATGGGTGGTGTTCAATGTCACCATCGCCCTGATGCTGATGGAGCTCGGCATATTCAAGGTGCTCGAGCACATATTGGGCCTCTATTCGATCGTGGCGGTGTCTTGGGTCAGCGCGCTGGTCGCCGATCTCGTGATCAACAAGCCGTTGGGGCTCAGTCCGCCCGGCATCGAGTTCAAGCGCGCACACCTCTACGACATCAATCCGGTCGGCGTCGGCGCGATGATGACGGCGAGTGCCGCCGGCCTCGCCACGTTCTCCGGCGTTCTCGGCGCCACGCTGCAATCCCTGTCGGGTTTCCTGGCGCTCGCCACCGGCTTCGTCATGGCCCCGCTCATCGCCTATGCGACCGGGGGCCGGTTCTACATCGCACGCACGCCACGCCACGGCTGGAACGGACACGACGTGATCCGTTGCTCGATTTGCGAGCATCATTTCGAAACCGAGGACATGGCGCACTGCCCGGCCTATTCCGGATCGATCTGCTCGCTGTGCTGCTCGCTGGAGACCCGCTGCCGCGACTGTTGCAAGCCGCAGGCGCGGATGTCGAACCAGATGCTGCGCTGGCTCGGCCAAGTCCTGCCGGGCCGGATCACGCGGGCGCTCAATACCGACGTGGGCCGCTATCTCGGCGTGCTGCTGCTGTTCGCGGGCATCATCGGCTCGGTGCTCTCGCTGGTCTATTTCCAGGTCTCGCTCGACGTCGCCGCCCCCACGGACATCCTCAAATCGACGCTGTGGACCGTCTTCTTCATCCTCACCATCATCGCCGGCGTGGCGGCTTGGCTGTTCGTGCTGGCGCAAGAGAGCCGCCGCGTGGCCGAAGAGGAGACCCACCGCCAGACCGACCTGCTGATGAACGAGATCGAGGCGCACAAGCGCACCGATGCGAAGCTGCAGAAGGCCAAGGAGGCGGCTGAAGCGGCGAGCAAGGCCAAGAGCCGCCACCTTGTCGGCTTGAGTCACGAATTGCGCACGCCGCTCAACGCCATTCTCGGCTACGCGCAATTGCTGGAGCGGGACCCGGTCATACCGCCGGCGCGGGTCAACTCGATCAAGGTTGTGCGTCGGAGCGCCGAGCACCTGTCGGGCCTGATCGACGGGCTGCTTGATATCTCCAAGATCGAAGCCGGCCGCTTTCATCTCAGCCGCAACGAAGTCCACATCTATGATTTTCTCGATCAGCTCGTCGACATGTTCCGCCTGCAGGCGATGGCCAAGGGCATCGAGTTCCAGTACGTCCAGACGCACCGCCTGCCGGCGGTGGTCGGCGCCGACGAGAACCGACTGCGCCAGATCCTGATCAATCTCCTGTCCAACGCGATCAAATTCACGGATGCCGGCCAGGTGACCTTTCGGGTCGGATACCGCCATGAGGTGGCCGAGTTTACCGTCGAAGACACCGGCATCGGCATCCACAAGAACGACCTCTCGCGGATCTTCCTGCCGTTCGAACGCGCCCGCACCGCACGCGCCAAGGCCACGGTCGGAACCGGGTTGGGCCTCACCATCACCAGCCTGCTGGCCAACGTCATGGGCGGCAACATCACGGTGCGAAGCGAGCCGGGCAAAGGCAGCGTATTCCGCGTCAAGCTGCACTTGCCCGAGGTGTCACGCCCACGCATCGCGTCGACCATGGAAGATCGTGTGCGCGGCTATCTCGGTCCCCGGCAGACGATCCTGGTGGTCGACGACAACGAGATCCAGCGCGAGCTGGCGCGGGAATTGCTGGAGCCGCTCGGCTTCAAGATCCTGACCGCTTCGAGCGGACGCGAGTGCATGGTGCTGGCCGGGCGAAGCAAGCCGAACCTCGTCCTGCTCGACATCGCGATGCCCGAAATGGACGGGTGGCAGGTCGCGCAACGCATCCGCCGTAATTTGCGCGAGCGAATCGCGATCGTCATGCTGTCGGCAAACGCCATCGATCCGAACCACATGCTGGAGGCGGAGCGGCTGTACGACGACAACCTGATGAAGCCCATCGACCTGCGCCAGCTGCTGAAGAAGATCCACGCCTTGCTCGACATCGAATGGGTCTATGCGCCGGAAGCCCCGCCACCGCCGGCGGCGCGACCGGCAGCGGTCGTCGCTCCGTCCCTTGATGACATCGAAGAGCTCATCGGCCTGGGCGAAATCGGGCATATCCGGCGTATCCACGACAAGCTGGGCGAGATCGAGAAAAGCTCGCCGGAGTGCCGCGATTTCGTCGCGCGCGTGCGCGTCATCGTCGAGTCGTTCGACCTCAAGCGATACACCGCCGCGCTCGCGGGAATTCGGGACGGCCATGCGTAGGACCGAGACGCGGGACATCGTGCTCGTGGTCGACGACTCGCCTGAGACGTTGCGATTGCTGACCGACGCGATCGAAGCGGCCGGCATGACGGTTCTGGTCGCGCTCGAAGGCGAGCACGCCATATCGATCGTCGAAAAGGTCGTGCCCGACGTCATCCTCATGGACGCACTGATGCCCGGGATGGACGGCTTCGAAGCCTGTCGCCGCCTCAAGCGCAACAAGACACTGACCCATGTGCCGGTCATCTTCATGACCGGGCTCAGCGAAACCCAGCACATCATCAAGGGGTTGGAGGCGGGCGGCGTGGACTACGTGACCAAGCCGATCGTCCCCGATGAGCTGTTGGCGCGGATTCGCGTGCACCTCGCCAACGCGCGCCTCGCGCACAGCGCCCGCGCCGCGCTCGACGCATCGGGGCGCCACCTGTTGGCGACGGATACGTCGGGCCGCGTGCTCTGGTGCACGCCGCAGACCGCGCGGCTGCTCGGCCTCGCGTTCGGGAATTTCCACGGCGAAGGCGATCTGTTGCCCCCCAATGTGCAGGAATGGCTGCAGAAGTGCACGCAATCCGAGGTCAGATCGGGCGATTCGATCGCGCTCGAATCCGATATCAGCCCGCTCAAATTGCTGTTCTCCTATGTGGGCCAGGTCGCCCCCGAGGAAATCCTGCTTCGCCTGGTCGAAGGCGAGGTCGAGACCGAAAATCTGGTGCTCAAGCGCAAGCTGCAATTGACGCAACGCGAGGCGGAGGTGCTGATGTGGATTGCGCGGGGCAAATCGAACCGCGATATCGCCGAAATCCTGAGCCTCAGCCCGCGGACGGTCAACAAGCACCTGGAGCAGATCTACGCCAAGCTCGGCGTCGAGAACCGCGCGTCGGCGACCGCGGTGGCCGTGCGCATGCTCGGCGTCCGGTAGCTGCCTCCGATACGCATATAGGCGCCAAGCTAGTTTCTGTCGCGAAGGCCGGTCGATGAGAGCGACAGTGCATACATCTCGTATTCCACGCGCACCGTGATGATGTGATCGCGCATCGCCCGCATGGCGCCGTCTTGATCGCCGCGCATGATGGCGGTTACGACCAGGTCGTGCTCCATATGCGACTTTGCCAGCCGGCCGAGATTTCGGAACTGGGCGCGGCGGAACGGCTGCACGCGCACGCGGGTGGCGAGCGTAATCTCCGCCAGGTAGGAGTTGTGGGCGCCGGCATAGATCGTCGAATGGAACGCCTCGTTGATCTCGTGATAGCGTTGCGGATCCCCGCTCTGGATCATGGTGCGCAACTCTTCATGCGCCGCCGCGAGCGCCTTGCGCTCGACCGGCGTAATGCGCGCGGCCGCGAGCCCGGCACAGAGCGCTTCGAGCTCCGCCATCGCCTCGAACATGCCGATCAGATGTTCGTGGCTCGGCTGCGCCACCACCGACCCGCGATGGGCCCGGGATTCGATCAGGCCGCTCGCCGCCAGCTGGCGAAGCGCTTCGCGCACCGGCGTGCGCGAGACCTGGAACCGCCGCGCGAGCTCGGTCTCGTCAAGCGCGGCTCCGGGTGCCAGCGCGCCGCGGACGATCTCGTCGGCGAGTTGCAGGCGAAGCTCTTCGGCAAGCGTCCTGCCGCTGCCGCGAACGAGCGGCGGCGCCGATTCCGACGCGATGCCGATCGCGCGCTCGTCGATTTGATCGGCGTCCGTCATGCGATCGCTCCAATGATAGCCCCCGAACCGGACACCGGGCCGAGCACGCCGCCTTGCATCCCGACAATATCACGGCGCCAGCCCTGCTCGTAAATCATTGGCTGTCGCCTCTCCTTGGCCAGCTGGCTGATGGGTCGCGCAATGCCGCCCAAAACCTCTCAATCGCGCAGGTCGCCGTTCGCGTGCCGAGCCCGTGTGCCAAACGGTCGCAAACTCTGTGCCAACACCCATGGATTGCGGCATGCATGCCGAGCCCTCAGGGCATTTTTGCGCTCGCCCGACATTGCGGCGAACGCCGCACAACCGGCACGCCCTCTGGAGTGATCACGAAATAGGCATCCCTTGATTAAGTGTATGCAATTTCGCGCCCAGAGCCGGCGAGCCCCCCGTGGGTTCGTGTTGATTTTCGCGAGAGGTCAATCACTTACGAAATGTCACGGCCCTGGCACGTTCCTTGCGCCGCCGAAAGAATTGCGCGCCGGCGCCGGGCCGACCGCGGGCGTCGAAACAAGAGGGCACCACGATGTTTGCAACCATTCGAGCGGTCGCGCAGCGGCCGCGGTCTCACCCTTGGCTTGCGGCCACGGCCGCGTTGCTGCTCGGCGTTGCGGCGGCAGCACCCGC
>DATDGG010000097.1:0-7470 GCA_036522235.1 Xanthobacteraceae bacterium | reverse complement strand
GGTGCACCACGTGCCGAAGGGGGTGACGCCTGAGCTTGCCGGCCTGGTGACGCCGATGGCGAACGGGGTGGAATGGTCGCTGTTCGACGGCGGCGTCGGCTACGATTCCACCGTGCTGATCCAGGGTCCGGGCCAGCAGGGCCTGTCGCAGACGGTCATCTGCAAGCAGGCCGGAGCCTCGCTGATCATCGTCACCGGCACGTCGAAGGACGGTGCCCGTCTCAAAGTGGCCAAGGAGCTCGGCGCCGACTACGTCATCGACGTGCAGAAGGAGGACCCGCTCCAGCGCATCATGGAGGTCACGGGCGGCAAGGGCGTCGACGTCTCCCTCGACTGCACCGCCGGCGCCGGAACGATCCCGATCCTGCTCGGCATCGAGGCGCTCAAGCGCAAGGGCGGCGTCATCGTCGCGCAAGGCGAGATGGCGCAGTTTCCGAACTTCCCGCTGGAGAAATTCACCGTGAAGTTCATCACCATGAAGAGCGCGCGCGGCCACAGCTACAAGGCCTGCGAGCTCGCGCTGGCGCAGCTCGCCTCCAAACGCTTCCCGCTGGAGAAGATCACCACGCACCGCTTCGGCCTCAAGGACGTCGACCTCGCCATCCGTTCCGTGGGCGGCAAGGGCGTGCCCGACGTGATCCATGCTTCGCTGATGCCGTGGATGTGAACATTCAGTGTCATCGTCCGCGAAAGCGGACGACCCAGTAATCATCGACGCTTCTTGTAAAAAAAACGGGCGCTTGCGACTACTGGGTGCCCCGCGTTCGCGGGGCATGACAGTCAGAGTTTGCAGGACCTCAGGAAACCGCCCCGGCCGCAGCCCTTGCGTGGACGGCGGCGTCGGCGCCGGAGCGGATCGCCTCGTCGCGGCGCTTGCGCGCGAGCGCGGCCTCGCCGCCGCTGGTCGCGTGGTAGAGGTCGAGCGCCTCGAACTCGTTCTCCTGCGGCGGCGCGATCGCCAGGTCCGTGTAGGTCCAGCGCTCCGGTGACGCCTCGATCTCGTTCAGCATCGCCCTCGTGCGCCGGTAGAAGGACCAGGCACGCCAGGCCTTGACCAACGTCTCGACGATGTAGCGCGGATAGAACACGAAGGGGCTCTCGCGCTTAAGGCTCGGGCGGCGATCGCGGCGGAATTTCAGGCGGAACACGCCGGCCTCGAGCGGGTGCACGCCCTCGTGCTTGAGGGCGAGATAGAACCACAGGATCGTGGTCAGGGTCGTCTTGGTGCGGCCGAGCGGGTTGGCGGCGACGCGGCGCAGGATCGTGCGCACGTGCTCGGGCGTGTAGTAGGTCTCCCAGGCGATGCGGTAGGCGTCCTCCCACTCGGGGTCCGACATCGTGCCGCCGTGATGCGCCACCCGATGGTTGAGATCGTATTTGTTCATGTCGGGGTCCATCCAGACGCCCTTCTGCCAGAGGACCTTGTGGTCCTCCGAGCCGGGCAGCGGCGTCAGGAAGAAGAACTCCAGGATATCGAGCGGCAGCTCCCGCTTGATGATCTCGATGTCGCGCTTGATCGATTCCTTGGTGTCGCCCGGGAAGCCCAGAATATAGCCCGCATAGGTGATGGCGCCGTGCGAGCGCCACTTCTGCAGCATGATGCGATATTCGGTGATCTTGTTCTGGCGCTTGTTGGCCGCCATCAGGTTGTCGGGATTGATGTTCTCCAGCCCGATGAAGACGCGCCGCACGCCCGCCTTGGTCGCCTTCTCGATGAAGTTCGGAATCTTGTGGCAGAGCGTGTCGACCTGAATGGTGAAGCCGATATTGAGACCCTCGCCCACGCGCATCTCGATCATGCGGTCGAGCAGCGGCTCCCAATGCTTGTTGCGGGCGAAATTGTCGTCGGTGATGAAGAAGCGCTTGATGCCCTGCGCGTAGTTCTCGCGCACGATCTTTTCCAGATCGTCGGGCGAGCGGAAGCGGCTCTTGCGGCCCTGCACGTTGATGATGGTGCAGAACGAGCACTGGTAGGGACAGCCGCGGCCGAGATCGATGCTCGACAGCGAACCTGAAGTACGGCGCACATGCTGCCGGGGCAGGATCACGGCCGGCTCGCCTTCAAGCGACGGCAGGTCGTCCATGTAGTTATAGAGCGGCTTGATCTTCCCGTTCCAGGCATCGCGCAGGACTTCATCGATGCGGCCGTTCTCGGCCTCGCCGGCAAAGAAGGAAACGCCGAGCGCCTGCGCCGCGCGGATATCGCCCGGCAGCTCCGGCAGCATGGCGATGCAGCCGGAGACGTGGAAGCCGCCGATGCAGACCGGCAGGCCGGCGGCCAGGAATTGCCGGGCGAGATCGACGGCATGCGGGAACTGGTTCGACTGGACCCCGACCAGGCCGATCAGCGCGCGACCGCCTTCGCGGCGGATCATGCGCATGATCTTGTCGGGCCGCACCCGCCGGTTGGTCTCGTCATAGGTGTGGAGGCGAATTTCCACTCCCGCGCCCAGCACCTGGCGCGCCCGCGCGTCCTCGGCGAGCCCATTGAGGCAGGCGAGCGTATTGGACGGGATGGCCGATCGCATCCACTGGATCGGATAGCCGTCGTCATCGTAATGGCTCGGCTTGACCATCACGAGATGGAAAACGCCGGCGCTGTCGCCCGCTGTACCGCCTGCTGGCGAGATCAAGGCCCCCTTCCCCCCTTCCGATTGAGCAGTGAGGGTCGCACCGTAGCACCGATGCGGCACGCCTCACAGCGATATTCTAGGCCGCGCCCCGGCCGCCCGCTCACTTCTTGGTCTGGAAGTGCTTCAGGTCCGGCGGCGGCTCGTCCTTCATGGCCGGCATCAGCTCGCCGGCGTTGTTGAGCATGTAATGCTGGCCGCCGATATTGACGTGGACATTGCCCTCCGCGCAGATCGACTCGACCCAGATCGGCTTCTTCTCGCGCTTCATGGTCTTGAGCACCGTCCACGGATGGGCGAGCGCGTGATCCTCGACCGTGATCTGGTCGTACAACGTGTCCGGATTGGTTTTGTCGAGATAGAAGCGTTCCTTGACGACGGTCTCGCCGTCCTTGTGCACCGGCAGGCCGCTCGGATCGAAGGTGCGCGGGTTCTTGAGGTTGCGGGTCTCCACTTCCAGCACATTGTACCGGCCGGTATTGCCTTCATCGATCCATTTGCCGATCGAGTATCCCATCCATGAGGGATCCTCGTCGGTCGGGAAGCCGCGCCCGTCCGTATAGACGCGGCGAAGCATGCTCAGGTATTCCATGAGGATGTAGGTGGTGCCGGGCGTGATCACGATCTCCATCGGCAGCACCAGATTCATGGCCCGCGGCATGCCTTCCGGGATGCAGGTATAGACCGGGTCGTCGCCGAACCCGCCCTTGGCGACGTCGGCGAGATTGGCCTCGAAAATCTTCTGATATTCCGGCGTCAGCGGCGCCTGCTGCCCGCGCGCGGGCGGCTTGGTCGAATCGAAAACGCCGAGCGGCCCGACCCGTTGCCATTGGCCCGCGAATGCCGGATATTTGCTTTGGTCGAACGGCTGCTGCGCGGCGGCGGGCCCCGCGCTCACGGCCATCGCGGCGGCGAGCGCCAGCGGACCGATCATGCTTTTGAACAGCATTTTTTCCTCCCCTTGGTGATCTTCGGCATGCACGCCTCTTCAAGAAAGCTTAATCGCGTTCAGGGACGCAGGGCCTCTCACTCCTTCTCCCCTCCGGGGAGAAGGTGGGATGAGGGGGCTCCGGCGGTGCGATACGGAAACATCGTCGCCCCCTCACCCCACCCTCCCCCCCTGCGGGGCGAGGGAGTGAAACGCTGTGCCAATCTAACAAATAGCCGCCCAGCGATTGGTCGAGCCGTTATTTCGGGACCGCGACCGGGCTGCCGTCCTTGAACTTGACCTGCAGCGGCTGGTAGGACCCGCCCTCGGCGCCGCTGTGCAGCGGATTGATGGTGGCCTTGATCTCGTCGCCGGGCTTGAGGCTCTTGGCGGTCATCCCTTCCCGCACCAAGAGGCCCGGCGCGCCGCCTTCGAGCGTCCAGTCCTTGACGGTGCCGTCGGCGCCCTTGACCTCGACGATCAGCAGCGTGTGCGGGCTCACGAACTTGAACTCCTTGACGGTCCCGGAAATCTCGATCGGGTGCTCCATATCGAACATCGCGAAGGAGTGATGCGCGCAGGCGGCGCCGGGCGCGGCGGCGAGAGCGAGGCCCGCCAATACTGCAGTCGATTGCAACCTCATGTGTGGTTTCCCCTTGATCCTTCGAGGCCATGGAGCGTGCCGGCAAGATACGACATTTGGCAGGACCGCGGCAACGCGCTAATGCCGCGCGCTGGTCTCGCCGAGATGCTGGCCGCAGTCCATGCGGATGCATTCTCCGGTCATGACGGTCGCGACCTCGACCAGGAACAGCGCGGCGCGCGCCACGTCGATCGGCCAGATGCCCTTGCCGAGCGGAAACTCGGTCTTCGCCCGGTGCACGCGCTCCTGGTACTGCTCCTCGTTGAGGATCTGCCGGGTCCAATGGCCGAGCATGCCGCCTGGGCAGAGCGCGTTGACCCGCACCTCCGGGGCGAGCAGCCGCGCCATCGACAGGGTCAGCGTATTGAGCGCGCCTTTCGAGGCCGTATAGGCCATCGAGCTGCCGCCCGCCCGCATGGCGCCGACCGAGGAAATGTTCACGATGGCGGCGTCGCCGGTTGCCTTGAGGTGGGGCGCGGCGGCGCGGCACATCTGATAATTGCCGATGAGGTTGACGCCGAAAATACGTTGGAATTCCGCGGCGTCGAGCAGGTCCATACGCTTGTGCGGGATCGCCTTGGTGACGGCCGCATTGTTGATGAGCACGTCGAGCCGCCCCCAGCGATCGACTGCCGTCTTGACCAGCCGCACGCAGTCTTCGTCCTTCGACACGTCGCCCTGGACCGCGATCGCGTCGACGCCCAGGCTCTTGCAATGGGCCACGACCTTCTCGCCGCCGGCTTTGTTGGTCGCGTAATTCACCAGCACGTTGCATCCGCGCGAGGCGAGGATTTTGGCGCATTCCGCGCCGATGCCGTCGTCCGAGCTCGCCCCGGTGGCGATGGCGGCCTTTCCCTTGATCTCCAACGAACCCTCCTGCTGTCAGTCCTACTGCTGTATCCGCGTCATGCTCGCCGCCTTGGCGACGAGCTCTTCCGGCAGCAGCGCCACCGTGCGGATCGCGGCCGCGATCTCTTCGCCGGAACGCGCCTCAACCGTCAAGTTCATCTGCCTCGCCTCCGCCAGCAGCGCCGGATCCTTGACCGCGGATGCGAAGGCCTGGCGCAGCGCGGCGACGCGCTCGGCGGGCACGTTCGGCGGCGCCAGGATCGGGCGGCCGAGCTCGAGGCTCGACGCATGGATTTCCAGGATGTCGCGCTGCTCGTCGGTCTTGGCATAGGCGAAGACGGTCGGCACCTTGAGGGCCGGCACCGGCTCGCGCTCGGTCGTGAACAGGATGCGGAACGTGCCATCGTCGATGAGGCGCTGCGCCGAGCCCGCGAAGGCGCTGGTGGTCTGGCAGATGCCTTCGAGCTCGCCGCGCTCCATCGCCAGGATCACCCCGGTCGCGCCCTTGTAGCCGTCGATGACCTTGAACTTCATGCCGAGGAGATTCTTCAGGAGCAGCGGCGTCTCGGTGAGCGCCGTGCCGGCGCCATCGCCGCCGACCACGAGCTCGCGCGTGAACAGATCCTGCGGCGACTTGATGCCGGTATCGGCGCGCGCATAGCAGCCGCGATGGGTGATTTCCGGGCTGCCGATCCAGTTGAACTTGAGCGGATCATAGTTCGCGTTGGGCTGATGCATCAGCGCGTAATTGGGGATGTTGCGGCTCACCATGCCGAGCGTGGTGCCGTCCTGCGCGGCCTTGTTGTAGAGGTGGTTTGCGGCGATCAGCGAGCCCGCCCCCGGCATGTTTTCGACCACGAAGGCGGGATTTCCCGGAACATATTGCCGCATATGGCGCACCACCAGCCGCGCCCAGGTGTCGTAATCCTGTCCCGACTCGGTACCCACCACCATGCGGATCTGCCTGCCCTTGTAGAAATCCGCGAGCGATTGCGCCTGAAGTGGCGCCGACGCCAGGGAACAGCAGGCGATCAGCGTCAGAGCGCGCAGCGATGCTTCCATGGTGACCTCCCTTCGCCTGACTTTTTGATCGTGACGATCAGGGCCGTGCATAACGCCCGCGGCCGAAAAAGCGATCGACATCGTCGGGCTTGGCCTTGTCGCGGCTGGTCGGCATGGCTTCGACCTTGCGGGTGGCGCGCTGCACGGCGGGACGCGCCGCGATGGCATCGTGCCAGCGCTTGAGGTTGGGCTTGTCCTCGAAGCTCACGCCCTGGCGCTGATGATTGGCCGCCCACGGATAGGTCGCCATGTCGGCGATGGTGTAGTCGGCGCCGCCGAGATAGGCGGCCGTCGCGAGCCGCCCTTCCAGCACGTCATAGAGGCGGCGCACCTCGGTCTGGTAGCGGCTGAGCGCATAGTCGTTGCCGGGCGGCGCGAACAGCTTGAAATGGGTGAGCTGCCCGAACATCGGGCCGACGCCGGTCAACTGGACCATCAGCCACTGGATGACCTCGTAGCGCGCGGCGGTCTCCTTAGGCCAGAAGCGCCCGGTCTTGTCGGCGAGATACATGAGGATCGCGCCCGACTCGATGACTGTGAACGCCCGCCCGCCCGGGCCCTCGTGATCGACGATGACGGGAATCTTTCCGTTCGGATTGACCTTGCGGAATTCAGGATCGTAATTGTCGCCCTTCCAGACGTCGACCGGGATCACCGTGTACGGAAGCTCGATCTCCTCGAGCATGATAAAAATCTTCCGCACGTTCGGGCTGGTCAACGCATAGAAATCGATCATCGGGGAGCACTCTTATGTTGGAAGCGTGCTCAGCCTACAAAGGAGCGCCAAAGCGGGCAAGCGAGCCACTTGTCCCAGCCTTGAGCCGGGACAAGGGCATTTCACGTCTTGCTTTTTGCCGCGCCGCCGGCGAGCGTCGCGATGGTGGCGGCGGTCTGCATGTGGCCGTCCCAGCGCTTGGCGAAGGGCGCTTCGATGCCGAACTGGTCGAGCACGCGGAAGACGATGTGGTCGACCACGTCGTCGACGGTCTTGGGATGGTTGTAGAAGGCCGGCATCGGCGGCAGCATGACCACGCCCATGCGGGCGAGCTTGAGCATGTTTTCCAGATGCACTTCCGACAGCGGGGTCTCGCGCACCACCAGGACGAGCTTCCGCCGCTCTTTCAAGATGACGTCGGCGGCGCGATGCACCAGGTGCTCGCCATAGCCGTTGGCGATCCCGCCCAAGGTGCGCACCGAGCACGGAATGACCACCATGCCCTCGGTGATGAAGGAGCCCGAAGAGATCGAGGCACCCATGTCGCCCTGGCTGTGCACGACAGTTGCGAGCGCGCGCACCTGCTCGACGGTGTTGGGCGTCTCGTGCTCGATGGTGCGCTGCGCCCACTTGCTGATGATCA
>DATDGG010000096.1:0-10468 GCA_036522235.1 Xanthobacteraceae bacterium | reverse complement strand
GTCCTCGCCGAACGCCTCCGCGAGGCTCAAGAGCGCGCGCGCCGCGCGCCCTTTGACCGAGAGAAAGCTCGAAGCCAGCAGCGCATCGTTGTTGTTGCGCAAGCGGCCGGCGAGGAGCGCCGAGATGTGGCGATAGACTTTAGGATTGGCCTCTGCGAAAGCCTCGAAAGCCTCGCGGGTGACGAAGCTCAGTCGGGCGTCGCGGATCGCCGTCACGGTGGCTGATCGCGGCGCGCCGTCGATCATCGACAGCTCGCCCACCAGCGCTCCCGGCCCGAGGATGGCGAGGATGCGCTCGTGACGCGAGGGCCCGAGCACCGTCACCTTCAGCAGGCCTTCGGTCACCCGATAGCAGCCGTCGCACGGATCGCCGGCGCGGAACAGCACCTGGTTGCGGGCGAGCGCAACGGTTCGGGCCTGGCCGAACAGCGTGGCGGCAAAGTCCGGCGGCAGGACCGAGGGCGGGGTGTCGGGTGGCATGGGAAGCGCGGCCTGCTTATTCGATCCGGCCGAGCGTGATGGCGAGGAAGGCATTGCGATCGGGCTGCGGCTGCCACTGTCCCCACATCAGGCCGTCGGACGTGCTGCGGAACGTGTAAACGGCGCCCGCCAGGTTGAAGACCAGGCCGGCATCGGTGATCGAGCCCGCGATGGCGCGGAAGCGCGCCGGCCTCTGGTCCGGCACTTTTGCGTCCGGCGGCGGTCCCTGCGCCAGGACGCCGAGCGCGGTGCCGGTCTCATCGACGCTCTCGATCACCAGGATGATGTGGCGGCCGGTCCCGTTCCACCCTTGGTCGCCGCCCCAGGCGCCGAGATATCCGGCCATGTGGGCGGGGAGCGACGCGGCCGGCACCATGACCTTCAGGGTCTGCGGCAGCGGGATGGACTGGCTCGAGGCGAGCGCGCGCAGCTTGGCCTCGTCGAGACTTGCGCTTGCCTCCCGGCCCGCCAGCCGGGTCTGAGCCCCCACCGCGGCGTCCTGCCCCAAGCCAGGCAGCTGCAGAATGCCGCGCAGTAGCAGCGTAACGGCGGCCGATCCGACCGCCAGGATGCCGATGATCGCGAGCGCGCCGAGCAGGCGATTGCGACCGCGTGCCGGCGCTTTGTGCGTGTCTTGTCCGGAGGAAGGCGCGTCGGCGGCCGGATGCGGCGCGATCCCATAGGCATGGATGGGGTTCGGGATGTTCTTCACGTGTTGTTGGCCGAGATCGTCGAATGTCACCGACAGCTTGCCGCAGACCTGCTCGTGGACGGCCCGCGACACGCAGATCCCGCCCGGCTTGGCGAGGCCCCCGAGGCGGGCCGCGATGTTCACCCCGTCGCCCAGCAGATCCCCTTCGCGGTCCACGACGTCGGCGACCGTGATCCCGATCCGGTAGATCATCTGTCGGCTTTGCGGAAAGGCGAGATTGCGCGCGCGGATACTTTCCTGAATGTCGAGCGCGCAGCGCATCGCATCGACCGAGCTCGGAAACTCGGCCAGCACCGCGTCCCCCGCCATGTTGAAAATCCGGCCGCCCCAGCGGGCCACGACGTCGTCGAAGACGCTGCGGCAGGAGGCGAGGCGGCGCAGCGTCTCCTCCTCGTCCTCGGCGACGAGCTTGCTGTAGCCCGCGATATCGGCCGCCAGAATGGCTGAAATCTTGCGTTTCACGCTAGAGCCCCATCGCTTTTGATTGAATCAGCATGGCTCTAGCTCTTTGTTTGAGCATGACCCCCGCCTCCGCGGGGGCAGGCTTTTTCGGGATCATGCTTCAGGTCTCGTCATCCATGTCAGTGGCCGGTCGGGCTCTCTACGTTCGGTCTCGCCGCGGCGTCGCGCGGAAAATAGCAAAAAATCAGGCGAAATGTGATCCGTGTCACAGCAATTGTGCGGCCGGGATATAGGGCCGGCTGCGGCCGTGGCTTATAGATTTGGCATGCGGGGCGTTCATCCAGACGGGAGCGATGACGATGCGCCAAATCCTGATGCCGGCTCTTTCCATCTGCGTGCTGCTCATGGTTGGCTTGGCGGCGCCCCTTGCGGCTCCCCCACCGCGCGGACAGCAGGCTTGTCAGCAAATCAGGGCAGCCTGCCAAGATGCCGGTTTTACGCCCGGCGGCGCGCGCAGCGGCAGCGGCCTGCAGGTGGATTGCATCGCTCCCATCATGCAGGGAACCGCGCCGCCGCCGCGGGCGCGCAAGGCCTTGCCGCAAATCGATCCGCAGCTCGTGACCGCCTGCAAGGAGAGCAATCCCGGCTTCGGGCAGGGCAGGGGCCAACCGCCGGAGCCGGTGGCGCAGCCGGTGCCGGCAAGTCCGCCGCCACCGCCCGCGGCCGTGCCGAGCACGCCGCCCGCAGCCGGCGCCGGCGGCAAGCGGCCGAACATCGTTTTCATTCTCACCGACGACCTCGCCTTGAATCTCGTCCAGTACATGCCGCATGTCGTCAAGATGCAGAAGGACGGCGTTGCCTTCAGCAACTATTTCGTTACCGATTCGCTGTGCTGTCCGTCGCGCTCCTCGATCTTTACCGGCCGCTTCCCGCACGACACCGGGATATTCCGCAACACAGGCAATGATGGCGGCTTCCAGGAATTCCACCGGCGTCATCACGAGCAATCGACCTTTGCGACCGCGCTGCAGGCGGCCGGCTATCGCACCGCCATGATGGGCAAGTACCTCAATGGCTATAAGCCGCAAAACGATCCGCCCGAACCCGGCTGGAACACCTGGGTGGTGGCCGGCAACGGGTACCCGGAATTCCGCTACGACTTGAGCGACAACGGAAAATTCATCCGCGCCGGCAATCAGCCGACGGAGTATTTGACCGACGTCCTGGCCGCCAAGGCGGTCGATTTCATCAAGCAGTCGGCCGGTGCGCCGTTCGCGATCGAGGTCGCGACCTTCTCGCCGCACGCGCCCTATACGCCGGCGCCGCGCGACGCCGATGGGTTCCCGGATTTGCGCGCCCCGCGCACCGCGGCCTTCAACGCCGATCCAGATCCCAATGCCCCGCAATGGCTGCGCACGCACCCCCCATTAACGCCCGCCGACATCGCCGGCATCGATCGCGATTTCCGCAAGCGCGCCCAGTCGGTGCAGGCCGTCGACAAGATGATCGGCGAGCTCGAGGCGGCGGTGGCCGCGATCGGCGAGGCGGACAATACCTATTTCGTGTTCAGCTCCGACAACGGCTATCACATGGGCGAGCACCGGCTGATGCCCGGCAAGATGACGGCGTTCGACACCGACATTCATGTCCCGCTGATCGTCACCGGCCCGGGCGTAGCGGCGGGGCGCGTGGTGGCCGAGATCGCCGACAATATCGACCTGAACCCGACCTTCGCGGAGATCGCCAGCGCCGCGACCGCCGCCAATGTGGACGGCCGCAGCCTGCTGCCGCTGCTGCATGGGCTCCCGGTCGCGCAATGGCGCAAGGCGGCGCTGGTCGAGCATCATGGCATGCTCCGCGACCGCGCCGATCCCGACTTCCCCGCCTTGCGCAGCGGCAATCCGCCGACCTATGAGGCGATCCGTGGCGCGACCTGGGTCTATGTCGAATATGACGACGGCGAGAAGGAATATTACGACCGCACGAGCGATCCGGACGAGCTGCACAACACCTATGCGTCGCTGCCCGACGATCAGAAGGCCTCGTTGCATGCCATGCTGAGTGGGCTGCAGAACTGTCACGACGCCCAAAGCTGCGCGGCGGTCGACGGATCAGGCCGCGGCGCGGCGCAGCGTTAGGGCTTGTTTCGGTCGGATGGACTCTTTCGTCACCTGCGGGCTTTGACCTGCGATTTTGGCCCAGGGTGCGGCCCCGTGCGCGCAACTACCTAAATCTACCGTCTACAAGAACTCTCCCCACGCGCGCTCTGTGGCCCACCAAATGATTCTGCCACCGAGCAGAATGACGCAGCCCAATGCCAGCCAACCGTAAAGCCCAACGGAAACTATTCCCGAACCAAGCACGAGGACCGGCACAATCACGGTGAGATAATAGGGCCCGGTGTAGCGGCAGTGGGTGCGATTGCAACGTCTCGCATTCAGAATGCACGCTGTCCCCATCCAAATCAGGGCAATGATCCAGATCGCGGTTCGAACAGATATTGGCACAAGCAGGCCAGCAAGAATGGCGGCTTGAGGAATCCACCATGCCAATGCGCTGCTGCGCCTGCTCCCGAGCCAGTCGCGTGCGGTCTGGACAGTTGCGTCGGCCACGATTCTCTTATCCTCCACAACAGGAAGCTGCGCCTATTTCGTCCGAACGTTCGGCCTGAACCGGCGGACAAGGCACCGAACCGTAAGAGCAGAAGACGCAGCAATCGCCCTGCTTCGGCCGTAGCCTCGCCCCGCAGCCGGTGCATTCATAAAAGAACCGGCATGCATCGGTCGGCATGGTTTCCGATTTCGCGGTCGAGCAATGCGGGCAGGTAATTGTGGATTCCAGGATCATGGCACTTCCCGTCTCGCATAGAGGCTTAGCTCCTCGGCGTGGCGCCGCGAGGAGGCGTTGTCATGAGTGACTTGATTTGGTTGTCGGCGACGCAGATGCGCCTGCATAGTGTGCCGCGGGTCGATGATCGGCGGATTTCAGCGGCATCATCTTCATGATCAGGAACGGTCTGCGATGGCGCGATGCGCCAGCCGTCGGTACGTTGGACCGTCGAATTATTTGACGATCGGTGCCGAGCACCAAGACACTTTTGCGTTACGCCAAGGACCTTGGTTTATCGTTGAGGCTCCGGATCGTACCTTCGAAATGAGTCTGCGCCCCGGTGCCTAAAGGCGCACCCCGGATTTGATGCCGGGGGCGCCGGCCGCAGCTTCGAGCTGATTGGCGCGGATCGCGTCGGTGATGACTTGATAGAGCTCGGCCGGCCGGAACGGCTTGTACACGGCTGCGGCCGCCCCCGCCTCGGTGGTCATGGGATGAAAATTCGGCATGGCCGGGCAGCGGCCACGGCCGCGGAACATGAATCCCGATACCGCGATGATCGGCAGGGCCGCATTGTATTGATGAAGCGCCCTGGTGGTTTCGAGGCCGTCCATGTCGGGCATGAACAGGTCGACGATGACGGCGTCGAAGGCGCCGGCCTTGACGGCATCGAGGCCGGCACGGCCGCTCGCGACGGCGACGACCTCGAAGCCGCGCGCCTCGAGCATGATGGTGGTCGCCTTGCAAACCGCAGGGTCGTCGTCAATGACCAGAATGCGCGCCATCGCGCCCTCGTCAGGCGGTCTGCGGATGGGAAACCGGCGTCGCGTCGGCTGGTGATGTTTGCGTGCCCAGCGCCGCCGCCACCGCTTCCAGCAGCTCATTCGGCCGGAACGGCTTTTGCAGGCGCACAACGTCCGCCAGGTCGGACATGTTCGGCAGATGATCGAGCGCGGTTCGCCCGGATGTGCCCAGGAACACGCCCGACATGGCGATCACCGGAAATTTCGGGTTGCTCTCGCGCAAGGACTTGATCAGCGTCACGCCATCGATGCCGGGCATGAAAAGATCGGCGATGACGAGATCGAACTTGGACTGTTCAAACTTTGTTAGGCCTAATTGGCCGCTCTCGGCGCCGACCACGTCGAATCCCTTGGCCTGCAGGGCCAAGACGATCGCGGTACGCACGTGATTCTGGTCGTCGATAACGAGAATGCGGGGCACGGCGCGGCTCTTTGGCAGAATTCGAAAAGCGCGCCCGTTCGAGGCGCATCGGCGCGCGCCGACTATCGCCCAGGATTAGTAAACGCCAGGTTCCTAACCTGCGGTTTCAACGCTTCCGCGCCGCCCGCGCGACCTGGGCTTGGGGGGCCGGCCCCGTCAGCGCGCGGCGGATCATGCTGGCGAGATCGGCGTTCCGATACGGCTTGGCGAGCAGCAGCACGCCGGGATCGAGCCGGCCATGGTGGACGATGGCGTTCTCGGTGTAGCCGGATGTGAACAGCACCTTGATGCCGCTGCGGCGGCGGGCCAGCTCATCCGCCAGCTGGCGGCCGTTCATGAGGCCGCTCATGATCACGTCGGTGAACAGAAGATCAAACGCAACACCGCTCTCCACGATGGCGATCGCCTCGGCCGCATTGGCGGCTTCCAGCGTCCGATAGCCGAGATTCTTGAGCCGCGTGGTGACGTGGTTGCGCACCAGCGGATCGTCCTCGACGATCAGAACCGTTTCGCTGCCGCGCTCGATCACCGCTGCGGGCGCTGCCGCCGGCCGTTCCGCCAGCGCCGCCGCGCGCGGCAGATAGAGCTTGATCGTGGTCCCGTGCCCCTCCTCGCTGTAGATCTTGATGTGCCCGCTCGACTGCTTGACGAAGCCGTAGACCATGCTCAGGCCCAACCCGGTTCCCTTGCCGACCTCCTTGGTGGTGAAGAACGGCTCGAACACCCGGTCATGCAGCGCCGCCGGGATGCCGGCGCCGGTATCGCTCACCGCGATCATCACGTAGCTCCCGGGCTCGGCGTCGCGGTTGGCCTTGGCATAGCTCTCGTCGAGCACGACGTTCTTGGTCTCCAAGGTGAGCTTGCCGCCGCCCGGCATGGCGTCGCGGGCATTGACCGCGAGATTGATGAGCGCGGTGGTGAGCTGCGTCGGATCGACCAACGCCGGCCAGGCATCGTCCTCCAGCGCCGCCTCGATCTCGATGTGCTCGCCGAGGGAGGGCCGAATTAGGCTGCAGGCCGCGTGGATCAGGTCGTTGATGTCGGTCTCGCGCGGCTGCAGCGGCTGCTTGCGCGCGAAGGCGAGCAGGTGGCCGGTCAGCTCGGCGCCGCGGTCGGCCGCCTCGCTGATCAGCCTGGCGATCGCCACCAGCTGCGGATCGCCGGCTACGCCGTCGGCCAGGATCTCGATCGTACCGGTGATGACGGTGAGCATATTGTTGAAGTCGTGCGCGATGCCGCCGACCAGCTGCCCGACCGCCTCCATCTTCTGCGATTGGCGCGCCCGCTCCTCGGCGGCGATCCGTTCCGTCAGGTCGCGGATGAACCCGTTGAACACGGTGCCGCCGCGATAGCGCAGCGCCGTCACGGAGAGCTCGACCTTGATCTCGTTGCCGTCGCGCCGCAACGCCTCGAGCTCGAGACGCTTGCCGAGGATCGTGCTGTCGCCGCTGCGCAGGTAACGGGCGAGGCCCGTCTTGTGGCCCGCCCGGTGCCGCTCCGGCACGATCAGCTCGCCCAGCGTCATGCCGATCGCCTCGGCGCGCGGCCAACCGAAAACCGCCTCCGCCTGCGGGTTCCAATCGATGATGATCCCGCGCTCGTCCATCTGGACGACGGCATCCAAGGCGGTATTGATGATGTCGCGCGCCATGCGCTCGCGGTCCTGCAAGGCGCTTGTCTTGTCGCGGACCTCGCCGGCCATGCGGGCGAAGGCCTGCGCGAGGGTGCCGACCTCACCGCCGGCCTGGGTCGGGATCGCGGTCGGCGCGTCGTCGGCGAGCCCTTCGGCGGCGCGCGCCATCTGGGCGAGCGGCCGCGTCAGCGAGCGGGTGAGCAACACCGCGAGCGCGATCGCGCAGACGACCGCGGCGAGCCCGGCGAGCAGGCTCGAATTGCGGACCGCGGTCGCCGCCGCCATCAGGGTGGCATAAGGTATCGTCTCGATGACGGCGACCCGCGGCCCGCCGGCGAGACGCACCGCCGTCCATCCGACGCCGAAATCGGCGCCGGAGCGATCGCGCAGGACCCGCGGGGCCGGTCCGCTCTCGTCCAGCAATTTGGCAAAATCCGCAAAGTCGTCTTGCACGCGTGCCGGCCGGCCGAGCTCGAAGCCGAACTCGCGGGCCGCGTCCGGGTGAACCAGATAATCCCCCTCCGCATTGACCAGATAGACGTGGCCGCCATCGCGCGCGGCCGAGCGGATACGGGCAAATGCCGGCCGCATGTCGATATTGATGATCACGGTGCCGAACGCGGACCCGTCCGGGCCGTGCAGAGGCGTTGCGATGCGCAAGACGGAAACGTGCGGCGTTTCGATGACGCCATTTTCCTGGTTGAGGTCGATCGGCGAGACATAGACCTCGCCGGCCGCCAATTTGATCGCTTCCTGCACGTAAGGCCGATCGCCCTTGCGCTGAAGCTCCGCGGCGGGCACGACCCGGATGGCGCCATCGGGGCCGGAGCGGTCGACCCGCACGATTTCTCGCCCGCCGTCCGCGACGCCGATGATGCGAAATTGAAGATAGTCGGGCTTGGCGGCAAGCTCCGCCGCATAGCGCGAGGCCATGCGGGCGCGCCAGACGGCTTCGCTGGTCCCGTCGATCGGATCGGCGCCGCCGGCGAGGCGGGAACGGACTATCCCCTCGACCGCAACCGCCGAGGCGAAGCCGATCACGTCGGCGCGCGTGGAATGAACACGGGCTTCGAGCTCGGTGGCGATGAGGCGGGTCCTTGTGTCGATGCGGTCGAGGCCGCGCGGCAGCGCGAGCCCCTCGACATCGCGGTAGGTCAGATAGCCGACCGAGGTTGCGGTGAGCAGCACCAACGCCACCATCGCTACGGTCAAGCGCGTGGAGAGTTTCATGGCCCGGCCCCGAATCAGCCTCGATGCCCGATTCTACCAGCGATTGGCGCAGGCGACGGTGTGCAATCCGCCGCCGGCGCACAGGATCCCTCATCCCTAGCGCGCTCTGGAAAACGATTATGTGCAGAAGACCCGGATAAGTTTATGTAAAACGTGGGACGAGATCAGGTGCCCCTGGCGCCACGGGCAATGTCGCCGGCGTCGGCGAGCTTGTCGGCGCTCCGGCAGAGATCGAGGATTTTGTCGGCCTGGCCGGCGGGGAGGATGCCCTCCGCCAGGCCGCGGAACTTGTCCTCGATCATGCGGTCGCTCATCGGGTTCTGCACGCTGCCGACGGCGTGCTCGACGAACACCGCATGGCGCTCGCCGTTCTTGAGCAGGATGGCGACGCGCGCCTGCGCCTTGCCGAGGCCGGGATCGATCGCGACCGCGACCCGCCGGCGCAATTGCGCGATCCGCGGCGCGCGCACGATCTGGTCGCTGAACTCGCGCTCGCCCGCTGCGCCCTCGGCGATCGCCACCGCGGCCGCGTGATAGACGCTGAACTTGCCCGCGAGCCCGGTCGCGGGCTCGGCGATCGCGGTCACGTCCATCACGCGCGGATGCACCGCGAGCTCGATGCGATCGATCATCTCGGCGGTGAGGCCGTGCTGGTTGCGCAACCGGATGCAGCCGTCGATCGCCGGATGGACCACCAGCCCGCAGGCGAACGGCTTGTAGCTGTTGTTGAGGATTTCCCATTCCGTCGCGGGAGCGGTGATCGCGGCGCTGTCGTGGGTGCTGCTCAGCACCTTGAGCCAGCCGCACTCCGCCTCGAGCGCGCGCTCCGAGGAGGTGTAGCCCGCCCGGGCGAGGAGCGCGGCGGTGAGGCCGTTCTGCGCCGCCCGCCCGGGGTGGAAGCTCTTGGTCATGGACCCGAACATTTCCTGCAGGCCGACCGGCTGGGCGGCGGCGAGACCGAGCGCGAAGCACATCTGCTGCTCGCTCAGGCCCAAGAGCTTTCCGGCCGCCGCGGCGCTGCCGAAAACACCGGCGGTGCCGGTGATGTGCCAGCCGGCCCGGTAGTGCGCCGGGGTCACCGCGATGCCGATGCGGAATTCGGTCTCGATCCCGACCACCAGCGCGGCCATGAAGTCGCGTCCGCCGACCGGCGCATATTCGGCCAGCGCCAGGATCGCGGGCGCGACCGGAGCGGCCGGATGAATCGCGGTCTCGATATGGGTGTCGTCGAAATCGAGCACATGGGAGCTGATGCCGTTGAGCAACGCGGCATGCAACAGGTCGACGCGCTCGCTGCGGCCGAACAGCGTCGTCTGGGGCGGCCCGAAGAACGGCGCGAGCGCGTCGATCGCCTTGGCCACGGTCTCGTGGCGCGCGCCCCCGATGGCGCAGCCAATCCAGTTGATGAGCGTGCGCGTGGCCTCGTGCCGCACCGCCGCGGGCAGGTCCTCGAACCGCGTGTCGGTGATGAACCGCGCGAGCCTGGCGGTCACGCCATCGGAAACGTCCATGTCTTGTCCCGTCCTCTATCTCCGTAGAGGCGCCACTTGCGGGCGCCCGCACCGTAAGGGCGGCCACAAGGGCCGCCCTTACGCAATGTTTGTTTGCGAGAACGCGCCGGACGGCGCGATCACTCCATGCTCAGCCCGGCCGCCTTGATCGGTCCGGCCCATTTCGCGATCTCGCGCACCACGAACTGCGCGAGGTAGTCGGGCGACCGGCGCTCCGGCGCCACCACCTCGATGCCGAGCTCGTCGAGCCGCGCGTGCGTGTCGGTGGCGTTCATGGCCGCGACGGTCGCGTCGTGCAGCTTCTGGACGATCGGCGCCGGCGTGCCTTTGGGCAGGAAGATCGCGTACCAGGTGTCGACCTCGAAATCGGTGAGGCCCTGCTCGTGGGCGGTTGCGAGCGCGGGCAGGATCGGCGAGCGGGTCTTCGCCATGATGGCGATCGCCTTC
>DATDGG010000095.1:0-2868 GCA_036522235.1 Xanthobacteraceae bacterium | reverse complement strand
CTGGACCGCGCGATGCGCGTCTCCGGCAGCCTGCACCAGCTCGGCGAGGCGCACGAGCGCCTGCAGGAGATCAGCGCCGAGGCCTATGCTTGGGAACTGGTGCTCGCCCTGCATGCCGCCGTGGACGGCGACGCGCACTGGCGCATCGATGCCAAGGCACTCCTGCGCAAGATCGACAACGGGGAATTGCCATGACGAAGCAGCTGTGCCTGTCGGCAATCATCGAGTTGCCGGCTGACTTGTTCGAAGCGGCCGAGGTGGTCGCCAAGATCAAGGCGCCGTGGTGCGAACTGCTCGCCGGCCTGAAGGCGGCGGGCGTGCAGCACGCAGCCAAGAGCGATGAAATGGAGATCCGCGCCAAGGCCGTCAGGCGTCCCCGCAAGCCGCGCCTGGTGACGCCGCCGCCGGATTTGGCAGCATGATGGATCGCCCGAACTTTCCCCCTATAACGGCAGCGCCGGCGAGGAATGGTCCCGCCGGCGCATACCACAGGAGGGAAAACCATGGCTGGTACCCATGGCCGGTCCCTGCCGCTGATCGTGGTGAAACTGACGCTCGTCGTCAAGATCATACGTCGTCGGTAGGAGCGGAGGCCAGCCCTTCCACAAGGTTGGCCTTCTCTCCTGCGGGTGCCCCATGAGCGGCGCCAGCCAAGCCGTGGCGGCCCTACAGGCCGCCGCCGAGACCGCCTACCGCGAGGTCTATCGTGCTGGCTCGCACCTCGCACGCGCCAAGGGCGATGTATCGACCGCGTCCGATGTGGTGGAGGTCATGAGCCGCCTGATCGACTT
This sequence comes from Xanthobacteraceae bacterium, assembly GCA_036522235.1. Classification (GTDB taxonomy): domain Bacteria; phylum Pseudomonadota; class Alphaproteobacteria; order Rhizobiales; family Xanthobacteraceae; genus VAZQ01. The sequence continues at coordinate 2,077 of DATDGG010000095.1, read as the reverse complement.
CGTGATCGCGGCAGAAGCTCTGCACGATGCAGCCGAAGCCGCCTGCAAGGATCTGCGCGCGGCGTTGTCGGGGCAAATGTTTGAGACCGGCGCGGCTTCGATCCACGGGACATACCATACCGCCTACCTGAGCAAGCGACCGGCATTCGTCAGCATCGACAATGAGGCTGCGATCCCAGCCGAGTTCGTGGTGCAGAAGCCCACCATCGACAAGCGGGCGATCGCCGCCGCCATCAAGGACGGAAAGCCCGTCGCCGGCGCATCGCTGCTCACACCGAACGAGCCGGTTCTAGTCCTGCGTGCCAGAAAGGAAGCAGCATGAACGCTATCGTAGAGGCCGCACCGAGTGGCGGTTTGCTATCATTCATCGAACGCGCCGCGAGAGATGAGAATTTCGACGTCTCGAAGTTCGAGGCGTTGCTGCGCATGCAGCGCGAGCTCGCCGACCAGCAGGCGCTCCAGGCGTTCAACGCCGCAATGGCACGCGTCGAGGAGGAGATCGGTCCGGTGCTGCGCGATCGGCTCAACCCGGCCGTCAACCGCAAATACGCGACGCTGGAGGCGATGGATGCCGTCGCGAGGCCAGTGTATTCGCGCCATGGCTTCAGTGTGCGGTTCGGCTGCGCGCCGTCGCCGACACCCAACTGGATGCGGATTACCTGCACCGTCTCACATGCCGCCGGCTATTCGGAGCAGAACTATCTGGACAGCCCGGTGGATCTCCAGCAGGGCGCGCGGGCGCGCAGCCCCGTACAGGCAGTCGGCAGCACGATCACCTACCTGCGCCGCTATCTGCTGCAGATGGCGTTCAACATCGTGCTGGCGGACGACGAAACCGACGATGACGGCGAAGCCACGCGGCGCGACCGCCAGGCCGAGCGCGCCTATCCACCACGCGATGCGCGCGATGCAATCAATCGCGACGTGCCACTAGAGTCCACACCACCGCGCACGCGCGCCAGCTTCCTGGACGGCCTCGAGGTCGCGATGCGGGACTGCGGCAGCCTGGACGAGGTGAATAAGCTGATTGCCCATCCCGATACGCAGCGGGCCATGGCGACGTTCACCAATGGCCACAAAGGCCGCCTCGACGGCATCATCGCGGCCGGCATCGGTGCGCATGCACAGGTGGTCCACGAAGAGGCGGACGGATGGCCCGGGCCCACGCCTGCGGACTTCGCTCGCGAGCGGGAGACGGCCGGCACATGACCGACATCGTCACGGAGCTGGAGGCTTGAGCGATCTGCTGGGTTGGGAAGGCCCTAAGACCAAGCGGTGCTCCTGTTGCGCGACATGGAGGCCCCTGACAGACTTCGGGCGAGAGCGCAGGAACAGAGATGGCTGGAAGTCGCAGTGCAACCGCTGCAAAAGCGCCGCCCAGCGCCGCAAGTACGCGACTAACCCCCAAAAGGCCGCGTTCCGGCACATTACCCGGACCTACGGCCTGACTAAGGCCCTGTTCCTGGAGATGATGCGGTCTCAGGGCGGCTGCTGTGCTGCATGCCTAGAGCCTCTTGCCAGCGGGAAGCAGCGACATGTCGATCACTGCCACACAACCGGGCAGGTCAGGGCGATCCTGTGCAGCGGGTGCAATACGACATTGGGGCTCATGGGCGAGAATATCGAACGGCTTCGGCACCTTATCGCCTATCTAGAACGGTATCCAGTTATGACCCAGGCAAAATAACTGCCGTTATCGCGCCTAGTGGAATTTCGGAGGGGAGAAATGAGCGACAACCTGGCCCCGCTCCTGCTGCTTGCCCTGCTGGCCCTTGGTGCGCTGCTGGTGGTCGGCGCCGTCGTCGGCCACGCGCTCCTGCTGAAATACCGGGTCTGGCGGGTCAATCGCGGCGGCTGAGGCCGCGATGAGCCGCTAATCCTTCGGCGGCTCGCTCCGAGGGGGAGGAACCAGCCCCCGGCGAACCGCGGACTGGCCCTTTCCCCTACCGACGATCTATGATCTTGACCACGACAGTGATCCTGACCACTATCAACGGCAGGAGCTTGGCGATCTTGCTCATCGCTGTCTCCCATCGAAGCGCCCGGACGGACCATCCGCCGGGCGTTTCTCTTTAGC
>DATDGG010000094.1:0-13306 GCA_036522235.1 Xanthobacteraceae bacterium | reverse complement strand
GGCCAGTCGCCGGCGAGCCCGACGCCCGGGATATGGTAGGCGCGGCCCTTGTTCATCGGGCTCTTCACCTGGCCCTGGAAGCCGCCGTTGAGGCCGGGCTCGACATTGCCGGTCTTGACGTCGACGCGCGGCCAGCGATTGTCGGTCGCGGCACGCGCGATCGCCTCGATCAGCCAGATATTGTTGTTGTAGACGTCCATCAGGCTGGTGATGACGCCGCCGTTCTCCGGCAGCTCCTTGGAGTAGACATATTGGTTGCCGTCAGGACCGGCCTCGATGGTCTGGCGGCCGCCCATATGCTCCATGCCCAAGGTCGCCACGATCGGCTTCAGGCGCTCCGGATGCATCGTGTAATAATCGAATTGCGGCCAGCTGTTCTCGCCGCCCGGCATGAAATGCCGGCAGTCGAAGTAGAACACCAGCGTGCGCGGGCGCGCCGCGCGCGGCAGGTGATTGAAGTAGGACATGATGCCGAGCATGCCCAGCCCGCCGTTCTCCTCGATCAGCGACATGGCGTCGGTATGGGTGGCGAGCAGGATTTGCTCGTCCTGCGGCGTGCCGTAATTCCTGCCCGGCAGATACGCGATGATGGCCTTGCCGGTGTCGCGCTGGAAGCGGGCCGTGAGCGTGAGCGTCGCGGTCTTGCCGGCCTTGGCGTCAGCGAGCACCTTGGCGCCGTTGACGCGGTCGAGCGTCAAGGTCGGGCAATTGACATATTTGGCGCCGAGGCCGGCCTTGGCGTCGCCCGTATAGACGCTGCGCTGCGCCAGCCCGAAGGCCGCGCCCGGCGACAGGTCGTAGACGATGACGATGCCGGCTGCGTTGCCCTTGATGCCGAGCGCGGCAAAGCCGTTGAGCGCACTCCACACCCAGCGGCAATGATAGGAGCTGGTGACACTCGTCGGCGGCGGAACAAACAGCGGCGGCCAATCGCCGGGCGAGCGCCAGGCGAAGTCGGTCGGCGTGAAGTTGTCGAGGAACGCGTCGGAGTACGGCGGGTTCGGATAGGGCGCGGTCTGGAAGACGAGAATCTTTCCGGCAATGTCCGCGGGTGCCGGCGGATGGGCGGGATCGTAATAGAGCATCGGCGCGGTGATGCCGCCGGGCGGCGTGAAGCCCGAGGTCATACCGTAGGAGGCGACCACCGGCACCGGCGTTCCGTCGGTGACGAGCTTCTCGAGCGCCACGCCGGAATCGTGGATATGGGTGCGCCGTTCGGGCCAGTCGTCCACGATGTAGTGGTCGTAGGGAATTTCGATGAAATCGAGATCGACGGCGCCGAGCTCCGGCATCTTGGCGATCAGGAAGTCGGTGTAGCGTTGCCAGCCCGCGCTGCCCGCATAAGTCGGGCCGCCTTCGGCCTTGAACATGTTCCAGTCGAAGGCCTGGTCGGGCGTGATCATCAGCTGCGGATCGATCTTGGGAAAACCTTGCTGCGCGGCGGCGGCCATGCCGGGGGCCCAGAGCGGCGGTCGCGTCAAAACGGTGCCGGCGGTGACACCCGCGGCCGCCTTGAGGAAGTTCCGCCTCGAAGAGACTGCCGGGCTTTTGGGTTGGCTCATGGTGCACTCGCGCCGATGGAGGGAGCGCCGACAGGGCGCTTGACATATGGTAGGTTATATCAGCCGCGGTTGATCATGTCCTTCTTGCGGTCAACGATGACCCCTTGGACGACTTCGTCCATAATGGCAAGATCGGCAGTAACGCCACACGATGGAGGAGTAGATGCGCGATCTCGATCAGCATACGACTGACGTTACACCCCGCCGCAGATTCTTCGGCCGTATCGCCGCCATCTCGGCGCTCGGACTGTTCGGCTTTGGGGCCGGCACGGGGCGCGCCCAATCGGCTGAAGCGGACGGCCCGGATTGGCCGGGAACGCTCAAAGGCCGCCATCGGCAGGTTTTCGACATCTACGACATCAACGATGGATTTCCGCTCGGCTTCGCCAACAACTTCCTCACACCGAACGAGTCCGCGACAGCGGTCCTGATCTTCCGCCACAAGGGGCTGCCCTACGCGGTCGGCAGCGCGATGTGGGCGAAATACAAGATCGGCGAATCATTCAAGATCCTCGACCCGGAAACAAAAGCGCCCGCCGTGAAGAACCCCTATTTCCAGCCGAAGCCCGGCGTGCTGAACAACAACGAGATGGCTCTCGATCGCCTGCTCGGCAAAGGCACGGTGATCGGCGCGTGCGCTGTTGCGCTGCGCGGCCAGAGCCGCCGGCTGGCCGCAAACGCGGGCGTGACCGCAGACGAAGCCTTGCAGGAATGGACCGCCAACCTGATCCCGGGCGTCACCGTCATCCCTTCGGGGACATGGGGCGTCAATCGGGCGCAGGAAGCAGGCTGCACCTATTGTGCGGGAGGCTGAAGCCGGCCGCGATCTGGATCGCGCCGCTCTCTTCGGCGTCATGCCCGCGCTCGTCGTGGGCATCCACGCCTCCTCGCGGCAAGCAAGGCGTGGACGGCCGGGACTTAAGGGCGTTTGCCCCCGTCTGCGCGGGCTAAGCCCGGCCATGCGATCGAGGGGATTCTGCCTAACCGGAGAATGCTCTAACGCCCGAGCACCACTTCGGCCCAGTGCCGCACCAGATCGCCGTTGAGGAATTCAAGCACGGCCTGTTCCTGCGCGACCGGCTCGTCGCCGGCGACGACCGTGGCGACGATCACATCGCAACGGTCGTTGAAGGCGAGCGACAGCACCGCTCTCGCCGATCGGGCGCTGACCGCATAGCCGCGGCTGCGGCCCTTCATCCATTGCACCGCAATGGGCCGGCCGGGACCGAGTGCCGCGCTCTTGCCACCGACGAGGTCGACGTCGCTGACGCGATCGAGCTCCTCGTCGTCCGCCACCCCGGTTTGACAGTTGCAGAAGCCGATCTTCGGCCGCAGATAGAGATTGACGTCGATCCCGCAATCCGCCGCCTTGCATTGGTAGGCCCACCCCTGCCCCCACTGGTCGATGGGGAACGGCCACGTGCCTTCGGTCCAGACCGCCACGCGCGAAGACATGCGCTGCGCATCCGCGCCCGGCCTTGCGGCGAGGAAATAGCCGCCGATCCCGGCGATGAGCACGGCAGCGGCGACGGTTACGATCCGCTTGCTCATTCAAGAGCCCCGCCGACCCCCGCTTGCGCGGGGGCAGGGCTTTTTCCGGAACATGCGACAAGCGGCTGCACGGCCGCGCGCGCTCACCACCAATTGGGCTTCGTGGGATCCGGGGGATACACCGGCTTTGCCGGAACAAAGCCGTCCCGGTTCGGCATTTCGACCTTCGGCAGGCTCTTGGCGTCCATGACGTCGGTCTCCTGGACGATGCCGTTCCGATAAAGGAGAAATGCGACCACCGCGTAAACTTCGTCGTGGGTGAGCGATCCCGGCTTAGGGACCGGCATCGCGCGGTTGATATAGTCCCAGGCGATCGTCGCATTCGGGTAGTAGCTTACACCGTCCTTGTCCGCTTCCTTGAAAGGGCCGGTATGTGGGTGGCCGGGACTGCCGATCACCAGACGCCGGAGCACCCCGTTTTCCCCATTCTTGCCGTGACATACCTCGCACCGCTTGGCAAAGACCAGGGCGCCTTCCTTCGCGGTTCCGTGCCCCGGAGGAAGCTGCTGTCCCTCCGGGCCGATCATGAAGTCAAAGCCCCGGATCTCTTCCTGGCTCAGGGGCGTGCCCACATTAATCTTGGGCGACTGCGCCAGCCCCGCCATGGGGGCTGCCAGGAGCATCACTGGCACGAGCACGCTAAGAGTACATCGCATCGTGTACACTCCCGTCGCGGGCCACTTTCCAAGGTTGCATGGCATTGAAATGAATGGCGCGGGCGGGTTTTTCCGCTATCTCGCCAACGATGCCCCAGTTCTTGTACAACTCGGCGCGCGAGGGCTGAACTTCGCCCCGTTCATCCGTGCAACGCGACAAGATCAGCGCCTCTTCTCCGTTCCAAGCCCAGTCGAAATTAAACCGGGTATGCGCCTTCGGAAGCACCGGCGCCTGAAGCTTCGCTTCCTTCCAGCTCTTGCCGCCGTCGGTGGACACATCGACCTTGCGGACCACGCCCCCACCGGACCAAGCCAAGCCGGTGATCTCGACATATCCCGGGCTGGCTATTTTCAGTCCGGCTGAAGGCCGCGTGATGACGGATTTCGGCCCCCACTCGAAATGGTACCAGCGCGATTTGCCGCCGATGTCGGCCCGCATGACGGAGTGATTCATGCTTTCATTCCAGGTGTGGTAGGGCTCATCCACCACCTTGATGTGACTCAGGTATTTCACGTTGAAGGGCCCTTCCCAGCCGGGGACTATCATCCGGATCGGGTAACCCTGCTCGACACGCACCGGCTCGCCATTCTGGCCATAAGCCACAATACAGTCGTCCATGGCCTTGGCCAGCGGCATGGTGTGACTGAACTTGCCAGGGTCCGCCCCCTCATAAACCAGCCAGCTCGCCTCTTTCTTCACGCCGACCTGGTCCAACAACACGGAAAGCGGCACTCCGGTCCATTCGCTGCAACTGGCCATCCCGTGGATGAACTGGACCGGCAACCCCATGTTCTCATTGCCGGCATTGTGGATCATGGGAGAGCTGTTGGCATGGCACTCCACGAAATGAACCCGGGAAACGGAAGGCAGGCGCCTCAGGTCGTCCATGCTGAAGCTCATGGGACGATCCACCATTCCATGGATGGTGAGGCGATGGTCCTTCGCATCGATGTCGGGGAAGTGGGACGCGTGGTATTGCACGAAGTGGAGCGAGGCCGGCGTGATGATTCCGGCATAATCCTGAAGCGGCGTGTAATAAGTGATGTGATCGACGGTCATTCTCGCCCCGCGGCGCAGGAGCTCGCGGTGGTCGTGGGGCTCGGCCTGTGCTTCAGGCTTGGCTGTTTGGCCTCTCGCGGCCCATTCGGCGCCGACCCCTGCGCCTGCGGCCACACCGGCCAGTGCAGCCGCTTGCTTGAGGAACCGCCTGCGGCCGGATGGATTAGAATCCATGATTGCCTCCCGTGATTCCGAAATTTCGATTTGCGCTTTGGCTTTGTTGCGCTTTGGCTTTGTTGGGCTTTGGCTTTGTTGGGCTTTGGCTTCCTGGGCTTTGCCTTGGCCCGACTATCCTCGCCAACTTTGCATAGTGTTCAGTGAAATCGGCAGCCTGTCAACGGGAGTCCGCACCTAGCTACCTCCCGCATCCTCCTCCTCGCCGGCCATCGTTTGCATCGGCACCAGCACGCGCCGCCCATCAAAGGCCAGATATGTAACGCGCTATCGCCTCTCGGTCGGCGGCCGACATTGCCTTCATGATATTCGCCATGTCGGCATTGTTGGTGCGCTCGCCTTCGGCAAAACGGCGCATCGCCTCGACCAGATATTCGTATCTCTGGCCGGCCAGCCGCGGCGCCGGCACGCCGCCAGCGAAGTTCTGCTGATGACAAACCTGACAAACCGCCGCTGCGGCGGGCGGCGATGTGGAGGCGGCTGCAGTGGGCCGCGCCGGCCAATTCTTTTTCGCGAAATAAGCCGCAGCGGACCTCAGCTCTTCCTGAGTGAGGGCTGTTGCCATCCACGTCATGACCTCGTTGTCGCGATCTCCGTGCTGGAAGTCATGCAGCTGCTTGAGGAGATAATTTTCCTGCAGACCCCAGATGATCGGAACGGTTGGATTGTTGGGTACGCCGTTCGCGCCGTGGCATGTGTTGCAAACCAGCAACTTGGCGCCGAGGATGTTCTTTGCCTCAGCGGCATTTCCCGGCGTGGGCAGCGCGGGCACCTCTACGGCATGTGCCGGGCCGGCCCCCTGAGCATTTGCCGGCGCGGCCAACGCGGTGAGAACGACCAGAACACCGAAGAAAGTCGGAACATGATTGCTCATCATGTCGTGCCCTCCCATTGTTCGAGTGCCCGCGATGTTCGAGTGCCCGCGGTTCTATGACGCGACCAACGCGCCGACGCCACCTGAAGCATGCCGCAGTCAGGCCTCTGGCGCAAGATGGCGCCGGACTCGGTATTGGATCGGTTTTGCAGCTGCGGCGACGAGATCGCTTCGCGCGATCGCGTTCATCAAATCCTGCCGCTCGTCTGCGCCGCCTTGAGGACCGCGCGGACAATCCGGTTATGCACACCGCAGCGGCACAAATTGTCGGCGAGCGCCAGCCGGACCTCGGCCTCGCTCGGCTGCTGGATGCGGTCGAGCAGCGCTTTGGCGAACATGATCATGCCGGCGATGCAGTAGCCGCACTGCGCCGCCTGCTCCTCGATGAAAGCGGCCTGCAGCGGATGCGGGTGCTCGACCGTACCGAGGCCCTCGAGCGTGGTGATCTCCGACTGGCCGAGCGTGCCGATTGGCGTGATGCAGGAGCGCACCGGGGCGCCGTCGACGAGCACCGTGCAGGCGCCGCATTGTCCAAGCCCGCAGCCGAACTTGGCGGCATTGAGGCCAAGATCGTTGCGCAGCACATAGAGCAGCGGCGCGTCCGGCTCGGCCGCCACATTGTGCACCGCGCCGTTCACCTTGAGGCTGACAGCCATGATGCAAAGCTCCGCTTGAGGCAGCGACCGCATGTTGCTCCGGCTTTGGCGCGGCGTCGAGCCCCAACGCGTGTCGCCTATGCCTCAGAGCCGAGGGACAGCCGCGCGTCGGCGCTGTCGTGGGATCATTGGCGCAGTGGAATCCGCGCCGAGCAGCGGTCGCGTCAAAACGTCAAAACGGTGCCGGCGGTGACACCGGCGGCCGCCTTGAGGAAGTTTCGAGCGGGCGCCGACGGGGCGCTTGACACTTGGTAAGCTAACGCTTACGGTAAGTTCCACCTAACACTCAGACGGCCCACGGGCCAATGCGAGACTTTTCGCCGCCTACCTCAACCCGCACCAGGAGCTTCCCATGCCAGAGCTGGAGCTGATCGGCGCATCGCCGAGCAATTATGTCTGGGCCTGCCGCATTGCGCTCGCCGAGAAGGGCGTGCCCTACAAGCACACGTCCGCCAAGCCGCACACGGCCGAGGTCGATGCCATCCATCCGTTCGGCAAGATTCCGGTGATGCGTCACGGCGAGGTCGAGCTCTGCGAGTCGCGGGCGATCTGCTGGTATATCGACAATGTTTTCGCCGGCCCCAAGCTCACGCCGACCGATCCGGTCAAGGCCGCGCAGGTCGAGCAATGGATATCGCTGGTCAATACCCATATCGATCCGACATGGCTGCGCCAATATCTGATCGCCTATGTGTTCCCCAAGACTCCCGACGGCAGTCCCGACCGCCCCCTGATCGACGCGGCCTTGCCGAAAATGGAGCAGCAATTCGCCGCGATGGATCGTGCGGTCGCCGCGACCGGCCATCTGGTCGGCGATGCGTTCACGCTCGCCGACATGAACTTCATCCCGATCCTGTTCTACATGGGCACGCGGCCGGAAAGCAGCGCGCTGCTGCTGCGCTCGTCGAACCTCAAGCACTACCTGGATTGCCACATGGCGCGAAGGAGCGTGCAGGAGACGTTCCCGACCTGGATGCCCGGGCAGCCACCGGGGGAGCGGGCGGCCTGATCACGTCCATGATCGACGCCGCCAACGCACTCGCCGCGCTTGCCGATCCGACCCGGCGGCAGATTTTCGAGCGGCTCGCCGCCGGCCCGCGCCCGGTCGGCGAGATCGCCCGCGGCTTGGCCGTAACGCGGCCTGCCGTCTCGCAGCATCTTGCCGTCCTCAAATCGGCGGGCCTGGTCCGCGACCAGGCGCAAGGCACGCGCCGCATCTATGAAATCGATCCCAAGGGCCTCGGCACCATTCGGGCCTGGCTCGACCAGTTCTGGGACGTAGCACTTGCTTCCTTCAAGGAAGACGTCGAACGCCCGAAGGAGAAACGATGACACAGACACTCATTCGCCCCGCCCCGGTCCGCAAGAGCATCACGGTCAAGGCCGATACGGCCCGCGCCTTCGAGGTCTTCACCGCCCGGATCGGGAGCTGGTGGCCGCGCTCCCACTGCGTCGCCTCGTCGCCGCAAAAGGACGTGGTGATCGAGCCGCGCGCCGGCGGGCGCTGGTACGAGATCGGCGAGGACGGCTCGCGCTGCGACTGGGGCAAGGTGCTGGCCTGGGAGCCGCCGGCGCGGGTGCTGCTGGCGTGGCAGATCAACGGCGATTGGAAATACGATCCGGACCTCATCACCGAGGTCGAGGTGAAGTTCACCCCGCTCGCTGACGGAGAAACCCGGGTCGAGTTCGAGCACCGCAACCTCGAGCGTTTCGGCGACAAGGTCGAGCAGGTCCGCGGCGCGATCGATTCGGAGGGCGGCTGGAGCGGGATACTCAAGACCTATGCCGAGGTAGCGGAGAAGGCCGCGTAACCTACTCCGCGGCGCGCTTGCTCACGAGCGCCGCGGCGGCGCGGTCGTAGCTCTCCTCGCGGCCGAGCTGTGCCTCGAGGCCGATCAGCTCATAATAGTCGCCCAGCGGCATGAGCTGATCGCTCACGCTGGCGAGCGAGCAGTCGCGCTTGAGCGCCGCCACCGCCTGGCGCACTGCCTGCGCGGCCGCAAACAGCGCGACCGACGGGAAGCTCACGGCGGCGACGCCCGCCGCCTCGAGCGCGCCGAGGTCGCGGTGCTTGGCGCCGGCCGCCTGCGAGATGGTCGCCATGTGCGGGCCCGGCACCTCGCGGATCACCCGCTTGATCTCATCGATGGTGTCGGCGCCCATGGGCTTGGCCAAATCGGCGCCCGCCGCCATGAACAGCTGGCAGCGCTCGATCGCGTCATCGAGCCCGGCGCCCGCCACACCCGCCGCGTCGGTGCGGGCGCAGATGACGAGGTCGCCGTCGCGCCGCGCATCGAGCATGGCCTTGATCTTGGCCAGCATCTCTTCGACCCGCACCACCTGCTTGCCGGGCAGGTAGCCGCAGCGGTTGGGAAACGTCTGATCGCTGATGAACAGCCCGGCGACGCCGGCCGCCTCGAAGCCGCGCACCATCTGGCGCGCGTTGTTGACGCCGCCGAAGCCGGTATCGCCGTCCACATAGACCGGCAGCTCGACGGCGGCACAGATGCGCGCGTAGTGATCCGCATAGTCGCGCATGTTGGATTGGCCGGTGTCGGGTTGCGCCAGCATGCTGCCGACCGCCGCATAGCCGCCCGCAACGATCGCATCGAAGCCCTGCGCCTCGATGATGCGCGCCGACAGGGCATCGTAGGCGCCGGGCATCAAGGTGAGGCCGGGCTCCGCCAACAGCGCGCGCAGCTTTTTTCGGGCATTCATGGGTTTCTCCTTAGGCATCACCGTCGCGAATCCGATGCGGTCTGCAGCCAGGGGCGCGCGGCGCCCATGCGCTTTTCCCAATCGGCGATCTCCTGCGCGTGCTTGAGGGTGAGCCCGATATCGTCGAGGCCTTCCAGCAGACGCATGCGATCGGCTTGCGCGATCTCGAACGCGATCGCGCCTCCGCCCGGCCCGCTGATCGACTGCGCCTGCAGATCGACCGTGAACGGCGCAGCCCCATCGGCGGCGCGCACGCGCGCCGCGAACGCTTCGCTATCGGCGCCCTTGAGCTCGACCGGCAAGAGGCCGTTCTGCAGGCAATTCTCCCGGTAAATGTCGGCGAAGCTCTGCGCCACGATGCAGCGGATGCCGGTCGCGAGCATCGCCCATACGGCGCCCTCGCGCGAGGAGCCGCAGCCGAAATTGCGGCCGGTAACCAGGATGCCGGGCTTGCGAAATTGCGGCTTGTTGAGCGGAAAGTCCGGATCATCGCTCCCGTCGGGCAGCTTGCGGGCGTTGGCGAACAGGAGCGCCGCCCAATCGGGATTCATGTTCCGATTGATGGGCGTGATCTGATCGGTGTTGACGTCGTCCTCGAGCAGCGGGACGGCGACGCCCGTGAGCGTGGTGAAGGGCTGCATCAGGCGGCTCCCGCAACCATCTGCCGCACATCGACAATGCGGCCCGCGATGGCGGTGGCGGCGGCGGTCGCCGGGCTGACCAGATGGGTGCGCACGCCCTTGCCCTGCCGGCCCTCGAAATTCCGGTTGGTGGTGGAGACGCAGCGCTCGCCGGCTTCGCCGCGGTCGCCGTTGCCGCCCGCGCACATGGAGCAGCCGGATTCGCCCCAGAAGAAACCGGCGGCGCGAAACACACGGTCGAGGCCGGCCGCTTCGGCCTGGCGTTTCACCGTCGACGAGCCGGGCACCACCGTGGCCACGACGCCGTCCGCCACATGGCGGCCGCGCACCACCGCGGCGGCAGCCTCGAGGTCCGGCAAGCGGCTGTTGGTGCAGGAGCCGATGAAGACCCGGTCGACCGGCAGGCCCGCAACCGCCGTGCCGGGCTTAAGTCCCATATAGTCGAGCGCGCGGCGGAAAGCGCTCTCTTGTCCGGGCGCGATGCTGGTAAGATCGGGCACGCGCCCGCTGATCCCGACCACCTGGCTCGGATCGGTGCCCCAGGTGATCTGCGGCTCGAGAGCGCTGCAATCGAGCATCACGTCGCGATCGAACGCAGCATCGTCATCGCTGGCGAGCGTTCGCCAATGGGCGAGCGCCGCATCCCACGCTGCGCCTTGCGGCGCGAACGGGCGGCCCGCGATCCAGGCGAAGGTTTTCTCATCGGGCGCCACGAAGCCTGAGCGCGCCCCCATCTCGATCGAAAGATTGCAGAGCGTGAGGCGGCTCTCGATCGACATCGCCCGCACCGCCGCGCCGGCATATTCCACCGCATGGCCGCGGCCGCCCGCAATGCCGACCTCGGCGATGATGCGCAGCGCCACGTCCTTGGCGGTGACGTGGGGGCCGAGCGCGCCCTCGAGGCGGATGCGCATGCGCTTGGGGCGCTTGAGCGCGATGACTTGCGTGGCCAGGATATGCTCGAGCTCGGTCGTTCCGCAGCCGAAGGCGAGCGCGCCGAGCCCGCCGACCGTGCAGGCATGGCTGTCGGGCACCGCATGGGTGGCGCCGGGCAGCACCATGCCGAGCTCGGGCGCCACCACATGGGAAATGCCCTGCTCGGGATCGTCAATGTCAAAGAGCTTGATGCCGTTCCGCCGGCTGCCTTCGCGCATGGCCTGCACGAACGGCGTGCCCTCCGCATTGGTGCGCTCGTCGCGGCCGGGCGCGGTCGAGACCGTGTGATCCTGCATCGAAAAGGTGAGATCGGGCCGGCGCACGTGACGCCGCGCCTGCTCAAGCTTCCTGAAGGCGTGCGGGGCGTGCAGCTCGTGCAGGACGTGCCGATCGATATAGATGAGATCGCGCCCGTCGGCCCGCGTGGCCACGCGATGCGCGTCCCAGATCTTGTCGAACAGCGTCTGCGTCATGGTGCGGCTTCTTTAGCACGCTTTGGTTTGCCCTACGAGATTACGGCAGCTTCCCTTCATGAGGGGCTCCAATCGGTTCCTCATAAGAGCAAAAAAAAGAGGGACCCAGAGGCCCCTCTTTTCGCCGCTGGTCGCGGACTCAAGTGGTCAATCTTAGCTCCTCTGGTAGCACTGGGCCGCATGCACGGTCGTCGCGCCAGCGGCGAAGTTCATGGATACCGGCCCGCTTCCGACCTGATAGGCGATGACCGTCGTGCAACCGCTCGGCAGGCCATGGCCGCCCGGGCCCGTGACGATGTGGCCGTTGGCGTCGTAGTACCCGTTCCCATCGATGAGCTCGGGGTGCAGCACCGGGGTGGAAGTGACCTTCGGATGCGCCGCCAGTGCTTGTGCCGGAGCCGGAGCCGGCTTGGGCGGCGGAGGCGGGTTGGTGGTGCTGGTGGTGTTGACGTTGTTGGGCTGGCTGACATTGGTGACGGGGGGCGCATGGGTCGCGGGCAGCGAGATGCTCGAGATCGCGCCGACCACCTTGCCGTTGTGGTCCGTGAAGATCGACGTATTTTGTGTGCCGCTGATATAGGTGGTCTTGGTCACGGCCTGGCCGCCGAACATCGCGCTGGTGACCGATGTCGGTTTCGCCGGCAGATTGGCGGCATTGGCGGCCGGCGCGCAAATGGCGACGACCGATGTCACGGCGGCGGCGACCAAGACGGCCTTGCCGATGAGGGTTTGCGTCGTCATGGTGGTTCTCCTGAAGCCTGATCGCCGCGGCGCCGATCGCCCGGCCATGCTCGGGAACCTAGAGGCGCCCGCTCTTTGCGGATGTGTCGCCGATCACAAAATCATCTTTTTCCGGCTTGGCTCCTGACTGATCCCCGCCGATTCGATATGCTCCGACGCGATCCTGCGTGCTGGCCGCGAAGGAGGAAACGATGCGCGTCTTTGCCTTCATCATGCTCGCACTGTTCCTCGGCGGGAGGGAGGCCTCGGCCTGGGAGGAATACGCTTATCTCGACCAGGGCGTCGCCATCCAATTTCCGATCAAGCCCCAGGCGATGAAGTCGACCTACGACTCGATCTTCGCCAAGGGTCTCCCCGCGATGGTCTATGCGGCCGAGGATGATCACGTCCGCTACAAGCTGACGGTCGTCGATCTGACCAATCACCCCGACACGGGCGCGAATTTCCTCAACGAGGCCGGCTACGGGCTGATGCGCGAGGGCGATGTCCTGTACACCGATTTCCCGCGCGTCTATCAGGACCAAAAGTCGATCTACGGGGTCACGCTGGTAGTCGATCGCACGGACGGGAGCCGCGTGCGCACCTCGCTCTATTTCCACAAGGGCAGGCTCTATATCGCGGACGCCATCGTGCTGCCCGCGCGCCGCGACAAGGACATGAGCACGCCCGCGCGTTTCGACCAGACTATCCGCTTCCCGCCCGATGGGAGGTTTTGAGGAGCGAATAGCGAATAGCGAATAGGGAATGGTGGTGGCCGCCACCCCCTATTCGCTATTCGCCAACTTCCTTCCTATTCCTGTCCGTTCAGAACGGTGCCTGTTCCGTCGCCGCAACCGCGGTTCGAGCAGATTTTCTGCCCGTCCGCGAGCTTGAGGCTCATGATCTGACCGCCGCGCGAGCCGTCCTTCATCGGCCGAAAGCCGATCTCGACCTCGTCGCCGATCTTCGGCTTGTCCTTCGACCAGCCGAGCCGCACCAGTTGCACGACCGAGCCGCCTTCGAAGGACCAGACCGATGCCTCGCCCTTGCCGTCGGCAACGGCGAGATGCAGCCAGGCATGCGGGTTGATGAGCTCGAACTCCTTCACCGTGCCCGACAGGTAAAGCACCTTCGACTGGTCGAACATGGCGAACGAGTGATGCGCCGCGGCCGGCGCCGCCAACAGTGCGACCGCCAGGGCGGCAAAGCCAAAAGCTTTCCTGGTCATTGTCCGCTCCTTGAACTAAAACATGCAAGCATAGCACGAAAGCGGGCGCGCAGAAAT
>DATDGG010000093.1:0-32568 GCA_036522235.1 Xanthobacteraceae bacterium | reverse complement strand
ACAGCGTCATAATCCCGCGCCGGACCAGCGGCTCGCCGCCGGTGAGGCGGAGCTTGCGCACGCCCTTGGCGACGAAGGCGGAACAGAGCCGGTCGAGTTCCTCGAGCGTCAGCAACTCAGCCTTGGGCAGGAACGACATGTGTTCCGCCATGCAATAGACGCAGCGGAAGTCGCAGCGGTCCGTCACCGAGACGCGCAGATAGGTGATCGCCCGCCCGAAGGGATCGACCAGCGTTCCCGCCCCCGAAAGCGGGGCAGGGCTGGGGTGGTCGAGCGCTGCGAGGTGTGGGGTCATGGGCGGTCTAGTGGCGGCCTAAGTGGCGGTCGTAGTTGCTGCTCGCGTTGTCGCGGCCCTGCATCATACCGCGTTATTTGGTACTTCTGACTGAAATCGGCCAGCGGGTCCAGGCCTGCCAGATTGCCGCGCTTGTGCCCGCGCCGGGCCTATGCGGATGAAGCAGGCGCCTATTGCGGCGCCGGCGGCCAGGGATAGCCCTGGCCGGACGGGTAGGCGCCGCCCTGGCTTGGCGCCGCGGCTTGGGTCTGGCGCGGTGCTGGCGGCGGGGCGGCGGCGGTGGTGTGCTTCTTTGGGGTTGCCGGCGTCGGCTTGGCGGGCTTGACCGGAGCGGCCGGTTGGAGCTCGACATAGAGCGGGTTGGGCTGCAGCTTGGCGTCCCCGCGTCCGTCTGCGCGGACCGGCAGGGTTTGCGGCTGATAACCGGCCATCTGGACCGTCACGGCGAGCTCACCGTCGGTGGTCAAGGTCAGCTCGCAGGGGGTCCGGCAGGTTTGTCCCTGGGTGGTGCGGGCGTCCGCGCCCGGCGGCTCCGACTCGATCCGCAGGACTTCGGTCGGCGGGCCGGACTTGAACATATCGAAGCTCGGCATCGACATGGAGCATGCGGCGAGGGCGAGGCCACATGCCACAGCGGCGACAACTCGGCTCATGCTGCTCATGGTCTTCCCCCGCGCTGAGGCGGCCTAAACCCCCCACCTTGCCCCCGAACGACCATACGGTCGCGGCCGGACGGGCGCAACCTCGGTAACCTTTCGGTAAGCTTTGGCGACCCCGCCAAAATCCACCTAAGTGTGGCGAGCATAAGGTGAATCGCCGATTAACTTTCCACCGAAATTCGACCGTTTGGTCGCCGCCAGGAGGCCGAAAATTGCGGTCGGCAGGCCCGTAAAGCTGCCCAAGACCGCCTCCGGGGCCAGACCATGATTGCGCCTTCAGGCGGCCGCCCGCATGCGCAACCGTGCCGCGCGGCAAATGGCGGCAAAGCGGTCCGCAGCGCGAGCGCGCGGACGAGCTTAAGCGACAACCATTCGAGCTTGTTGGACTATGCGGCCCCTGCGATCATGGCTAGATAGATGCGATCTGGAAGCTTATCCGCGACCCCCGCCGCACCCGCGATGGACATCGATCAGCAAAAACGTGCCGCCGCGGCGCGCGCCCTCGAATTCGTCGAGCCCGGCATGCGGCTTGGGCTCGGCACCGGCTCGACCGCGCGGCATTTCGTCGAGCTTCTGGCCGAGCGGGTTCGCGCGGGCTTGCGCATCGTGGCGGTGCCCACTTCAGAAGAGACGCGGAGGGACGCGCAGCGCCTTCGCGTGCCGCTGACGAGCCTCGATGAGACGCCGGCGCTCGATCTGACGGTCGACGGCGCCGACGAGATCGCCCCTGATCTGAGCTTGATCAAAGGCGGCGGCGGCGCGCTGTTGCGGGAGAAGATCGTGGCTTCCGCCAGCGCCCGCATGGTCGTCATCGCCGATGAATCCAAATGGGTGACGACGCTCGGACGCTTTCCCTTGCCGATCGAGGTGGTGCCGTTTGGCGTTACGGCCACACGGGCGGCCGTCGAGGCCGCCGCGACTGCCGCCGGTTGCCCGGGGCCGGCGCAGCTGCGCAAGACCAAGGCCGGGACGCCGTTCGTCACCGACTGCGGACACTGGATTCTCGACGCGCATCTGGGCCGGATCGCCGATCCGAACGCGCTCGCCGATCGGCTCGCCCGCATTGCCGGCGTGGTCGAGCACGGATTGTTCATCGGTCTCGCGCAGACCGCCGTCCTTTCTCATGCCGACGGCGTTCGCGTCGTGGCCAAACAAACAAACCTGCATATATGACCACCATGTCCAAGAACAACGTCGATCTTTTCGTCATTGGCGCAGGATCAGGCGGCGTGCGCGCCGCTCGCATCGCCGCCGGTCACGGCGCGCGCGTCATGATCGCGGAGGAATACCGGGTCGGCGGGACCTGCGTCATCCGCGGCTGCGTCCCCAAGAAGCTCCTGGTCTATGCGGCGCGCTTTGCCGACGAGTTCGAGGACGCCGCCGGCTACGGCTGGACCCTGCCGAAACCCGCCTTCGACTGGGCCACC
The DNA here is from genome assembly GCA_036522235.1 of Xanthobacteraceae bacterium. Lineage (GTDB taxonomy): Bacteria > Pseudomonadota > Alphaproteobacteria > Rhizobiales > Xanthobacteraceae > VAZQ01. The sequence continues at coordinate 30,187 of DATDGG010000093.1, read as the reverse complement.
CTGATCGCCAACAAGGACCGCGAGATCGCGCGGCTCGAGGCGGCCTATGTGGCGACGCTGGAACGTGCAGATGTCAGCATCGTGAAGAGCCGCGCAGTCCTGGAAGATGCCCATACGGTGTTCCTGGAGGCGACCGGCCAGCGTATCCGCGCCGCCCACATACTCGTCGCCACCGGAGCCTCTCCGGACCTCGGGCCGCCGATCCCCGGCATCGAGCACGTCATTTCCTCCAACCAGGCGTTTCACCTGGAGGCGCTGCCCAAGCGCGTGCTCATCCAGGGCGGCGGCTATATCGCGGTCGAGTTCGCCGGCATTTTCAACGGCCTCGGCGCCGAGGTGACCTTGGTCTATCGCGGCGAGAACATCCTGCGCGGCTTCGACGACGATCTGCGCGCGCATCTGCGCACCGAGATGGAGCGGCGCGGCATCAGGATCATCACCGGCAAGACCGTCACTGCCGTCCACACGGCACGTGGCGCGCTCGAAGCCTCTTTGTCGCACGGCGACGCAGTCGAGGTCGACAAGGTGATGTTTGCGACCGGCCGTCGTCCCAGCGTCAGCGGCTTCGGGCTCGAAGCCGCCGGCGTGCAACTCGCGTCGAACGGCGGCATCCGGGTGGACAGCTATTCGCAGACTTCCGTGCCGCATATTCATGCGGTCGGCGACGTCACCAACCGGATCAATCTCACGCCGGTCGCGATCCGCGAGGGACACGCGTTTGCGGACACGGTCTTCGGCGACAAGCCGACCCGGGTCGATCATGCCGATGTGCCCACCGCCGTGTTCTCCGAGCCCGAGCTCGGCACCGTCGGCCTCACCCAGGAACAAGCCTGCGCGCGGCTCGCCAAGGTCGACATCTACAAGACCATGTTCCGCCCCATGAGGGCGACCTTGTCGGGCCGCGACACCCGCGTCTTCATGAAGCTCGTGGTCGACGGCACTACCGATCGCGTGGTCGGCTGCCACATCATCGGCCCCGACGCCGGCGAGATGGTCCAGCTCATCGGCATCGCGGTGAAGATGAAGGCCACCAAGGCCGATTTCGATGCCGTCATGGCGGTGCACCCGACCGCCGCCGAGGAGCTCGTGACGCTGCGCCAAAAAGCCATGAGCTTCGAGCGGCAGGCCGCCGAATAGGCCTTTGCTTTTGCTGGCCTCCGGCCGCCGCGGTCGTGTATAAGCCCGCTCACGCGAACGGGCGCCTGTAGCGCGCCTTGAGCCTTGCGTAACTGGAGGGCCATGTCATGGCCGAGCGATGGACGCCCGAGAGCTGGCGGAGCAGGCCGATCCTGCAGGTGCCCGATTATCCTGATCCGGCTGCGCTGGCCGATGTCGAGAAGCAGCTCGCGACCTTCCCGCCGCTGGTCTTTGCCGGCGAGGCGCGCAACCTGACCAAGGCGCTGGGCAAGGTCGCGGCCGGGAACGCTTTCCTGCTGCAGGGTGGCGACTGCGCCGAAAGCTTCGCCGAGCATGGCGCCAACAATATCCGCGACTTCTTCCGTCTGTTCCTGCAGATGGCGGTGGTGCTCACCTATGCGGCCGCCTCGCCGGTGGTCAAGATCGGCCGCGTCGCCGGCCAGTTCGCCAAGCCGCGCACCTCGCCGGTCGAGAAACGCGACGGCAAGGAACTGCCGGTCTATCGTGGCGACATCATCAACGGCACCGAGTTCACGCCCGAGGCGCGCATCCCCGATCCGCGCCGCCAGCTCGCGGCCTATCGGCAATCGGCCGCCACGCTGAACCTGCTGCGCGCCTTCGCGCAAGGCGGCTATGCCAATCTCGGCAATGTGCGGCAATGGGTGCTGGGCTTTGTCAAGGACAGCCCGCAGTCGCGGCGCTATGTGCAGCTCACCGACCAGATCTCGGAGGCGCTCGGATTCATGCAGGCCTGCGGCCTCGATCTCGAGAGCCATCCGGAGCTGCGCTCGACCGATTTCTACACCAGCCACGAGGCGCTGCTGCTCGGTTTCGAGCAGGCGATGACGCGGGTCGATTCGACCAGCGGCGACTGGTACGCCACCTCCGGCCACATGATCTGGATCGGCGACCGCACGCGTCAGCTCGATCACGCCCATGTCGAGTTCTGTCGCGGCGTCAAGAACCCGCTCGGGCTCAAATGCGGCCCGTCGAGCAAGATCGACGAGATGCTCAAGCTGATCGACATTCTCAACCCCGACAACGAGCCCGGCCGTCTCACGCTGATCTGCCGGCTCGGCGCCGACAAGGCCGGCGATCTGTTGCCTCCCATGGTGCGCGCGGTCGAGCGCGAAGGCCGCGTGGTGGTGTGGTCCTGCGATCCCATGCACGGCAACACCATCTCCTCGGCGTCGGGCTACAAGACCCGGCCGTTCGACCAGATCCTCAAGGAGGTGCGCACCTTCTTCCAGGTCCATGCCGCCGAAGGCACCCATGCGGGTGGCGTGCATCTGGAGATGACCGGCCAGAACGTCACCGAATGCACCGGCGGCGCGCGCGCCATCACGGACGAGGACCTCAACGACCGCTACCACACGGTCTGCGATCCGCGGCTCAATGCCGAGCAATCGCTCGACCTGGCCTTCCTGCTGGCCGACCTGCTCAAGCAGGAGCGCGCCGCCAAAGCGCGCCCATTGCCGGCGGTCTCGGGCCTCTGATCCTTCGCTTGGGCGCGGTAGCGCCGGGCCTGCTTCACACTCTGTGAAGGTAAACGAGCTTCCGCTTATCGCAGCGTTAACAATAGGTCCCGATGCGATTGCGCGATCGCTAAAATTGTAAGGATTGGGAAAAGCCTTGGAGGGAAGACTGCCCCCGCATTCGGTGGGGGAGACTGTGACCGTTAAAGCAAAGCTGACGGCTTCGATGCAGATCGTGGCGGCATTTGCCGCAGGCCTGTCCGGCGCGGCTCCGGCCAAGGCCGGCGACTTTGTGTTTCACGGCTTGGAGCCGCCCGCCAGCTATGCGGGCGAGGTCGGGCTGCGCTTCTGGTACGGAACGGCCAAGACCGGCAAGAACCTCTTTGACCGCTCCGGCTCGTTCCTGGTCTCGCGCTTGACCTACAACAACGTTTCGATCTTTTCGGCCGAGGCCTATGGCCGTTTCGATCTCAATACCGGCTGGTTCCTGAAGGGCATCCTGGGCGGCGGCGGCTTCCGCAACGGCAGGCTCACCGACGAAGATTTCCCGCCCGCCCTAGCGCCGTATTCCGCCACGTTGAGCGTCATGGACAACAGCTTTCCGGTCTATGGCACCCTGGACATCGGCTACAACGTGTTCCGCGGTGGAGACTTCCGCGTCGGTGCTTTCGCCGGCTACAGCTATATGCGAGAGGTGGTCAGCGCACGGGGCTGCGGTCAGATCGCAACCAATCCGTTCATCTGCGGTTTTTTTCCCATTCCGGACACGATCAAAGTGATCACCCAGGACAACAACTGGAATTCCGTGCGGCTCGGTGTCGATGGCGCGGTCGACATCACCAAGCGCCTCAAGCTCGGCGTCGATGCGGCATGGCTTCCGATGGTGTGGCTCAACGGCACCGACTCCCATTGGCTGCGCATCAGCCACTTCGATGGCGATTTCACCGGTCCAATACCCGAGGACGGCAGAGGCTGGGGCTATCAGCTTGAAGGGGTTCTGTCCTATCAGGTGACCGATGCCATCAATGTCGGCGTGGGCGGCCGCTATTGGCATGCGCAGACGCAGGGGCTCACGCATTTCGAAGGCCACGTCAACGGCGTGCCGGCGGTGGCCCAGCCGGTCGACTGGAAGACCGACAATGTCGGGGTGTTCTTCCAGTCCGGCCTCAGGTTCGGTCCCAATCCGATCATCAGCAGCAACTAGAGCGCAACATCCATGGAAAGATTGCTGCGCGCAGTCGTCAACAGCTGGAACGGCTTGCGCTTCGCGCTGCGCAGCGAGGCGGCGTTCCGGCAGGAGCTGGCGATATTCGTGCCGGCTGTGCCGCTCGCCTTCGTGATTGCGCAAGACGGCTGGAAACGGCTCGCGCTCATCGGCGTGCTGTTGTTGCTGTTCGTGGTCGAGCTCCTGAACACGGCGATCGAGAAGCTCTGCGACCGGGTCAACCTGGAGATCGATCCGCAGATCGGGCGGGTCAAGGACATGGGCTCGGCCGCGGTCGGGGTCACGCTGCTGGTGGCCGCGGCGGTCTGGCTGTTGGCACTGGCCGAGCGCTTCGGGTTGACGTAATGCGGCTCCCGCGCGGCGATTGCGGCTCGGTGCCCCGACGCGCTACACCTAAAACATGAACGCACGTCCCACCGACCGCCTGGCGATCGCGGTCGCGCAGCTCGATCCGACCGTCGGCGATATCCCCGGCAATGCCGACAAGGCGCGCCAGGCACGTGCCAGTGCGGCGCGCGAGGGCGCCGATCTGGTTGCGCTGCCCGAGCTGTTCCTGTCGGGCTATCCGCCCGAGGATCTGGTGCTCAAGCCGGCTTTGCAGGCGGCCTGCCGCAGCAAGATCGAGGAGCTGGCGCGCGAGACCGCCGACGGCGGCCCCGCCATGCTGATCGGCGCCCCCTGGGCCGAGAACGGCAAGCTCTACAATGCCTATTGCCTGCTCGATCGCGGCGCGATCGCGGCCCTGCGCTTCAAGGTCGACCTTCCAAACTACGGGGTGTTCGACGAGAAGCGCGTATTCGCGGCCGGGCCGATGCCGGGGCCGGTGAATTTCCGCGGCGTGCGGCTGGGCCTGCCGATCTGCGAAGACATCTGGGGCCCCGAAGTCGTCGAGACGCTCGCCGAGACCGGAGCGGAGTTGTTGATCGTGCCCAATGGCTCGCCCTATTGGCGCGACAAGGATGCGACGCGCCTCAACATCGCGGTCGCGCGCGTCACCGAGAGCGATCTGCCGATCATCTATGTCAACGAGGTCGGCGGCCAGGATGAGCTCGTCTTCGACGGCGCCTCGTTCGCCCTGCACGCGGACTCTTCGCTGGCGTTCCAGCTGCCGGCGTTCCGCGAGGTGCTGACGACCGTGCGCTGGCAGCGGACCGGCAATGGCTGGCGCTGCCTCGACGGTCCCATGGCCAAGCCGCAGGAGAGCGACCAGGAGGACTATTCCGCCTGTGTGCTGGGGCTGCGCGACTATGTGAGCAAGAACGGCTTCAAAGGTGTGGTGCTGGGACTTTCCGGCGGCATCGATTCGGCGCTGTGCGCAACCATCGCGGTCGATGCGCTCGGCGCCGAGCGGGTGCGCTGCGTGATGCTGCCTTATCGTTTCACGGCGCAGGAATCGCTCGACGACGCGGCCGCCATCGCCAAGGCGCTCGGCGTCGCCTACGATCTGCTGCCCATCGAAAGCGCGGTCGTGGGCCTCGAACAGGCACTGGCGCCGCTGCTCGCAGGCCGCGCCCGCGACGTCACCGAGGAAAACCTCCAGGCGCGGGCGCGCGGCACCATCCTGATGGCGATCTCCAACAAGTTCGGCCTGATGGTGGTGACCACCGGCAACAAGTCGGAAATGTCGGTCGGCTATGCCACGCTCTACGGCGATATGAACGGCGGCTTCAATCCGATCAAGGACCTCTACAAGACGGAAGTGTTCCGCCTTTCGCGCCTGCGCAACGGCTGGCGCCCGCAGGGCGCGCTGGGGCCGGGCGGGCAGGTGATCCCGGACAATGTGCTCACCCGCGCGCCGACCGCGGAGCTGCGCGAAAATCAGACCGACCAGGATTCGCTGCCGCCCTACGAGGTGCTCGACGGCATCCTGGAGCGGTTGGTCGAGCGCGAGGAGCCGATCGCCAAGATCGTCGAGTCGGGCTTCGATCGCGACACGGTGGTGAAGGTCGAGCGCATGCTCAACCTCGCCGAATACAAGCGCCGCCAGGCGGCGCCCGGCGTCAAGGTGACGCTCAGGAATTTCGGCCGCGATCGCCGCTACCCGATCACCAACCGCTTCCGCGATGCCGGGATGCCGCTGCCCGAGCCCGATACGTCGCTGCTGCCTTCCGGCTCGGCCACGAACAGCGAGTCGTTCGATCTATAGAGCCTGCCGATCGAGAGAGCTTTCCCAGCGAACCCGCAGGCGGGGCGCGCCGCTCGACAGCTCGAAGCAACTGATTTGCATGGCGTGATTGTCTCGCGTCAGACTCACGCGAGAGGAATTTCTGAAGCTGCTTTGAGGGCCAAGCGGGCATGGCTCAGTGCGCCGGCAGGAACGTCGGGCCGACGGCGCGGACGGGGCGCTTGGGGTCGGCGGTCGTATCGGGCGTGGCAGCGGCGTTGGCCGAGGCGGGCGTGGCGGCGGGGGCCTTTGCGCCCGGCTTCAGCGGCTTGCCTTGGGCGTCGGTCTGCGGCTGCGACAGCTGCTTGGCGCGCTCCTCGGTATTGACCACGATGTCGCCGCGCTCGACCGTCTGGTCGTCGAGCTGCTTCAAGGCATCGGCCCAGGTCTGGCCGGCGGATTTGCAGTTGCAGCTTGGATTGAATTGCTTGCGATAGGCGAAGGCGTTGGCGAGCTGCGTATAAAGGCGGCCGCTCGCCGACACTGCCTGGTTGACGTCCTCGCCGGAGGTGCGATGGCTGTAGAGTTCCGCCTCGGCGGCCGGGCACAGGCGCTGACAGGTCTGCGCGTCCTCGGCGAACCTGTTCGACGTGGTGGAATAGGAGATCGGGAAATAGAATCCGTCGCAGGTGCGCACGCACAGCGTCTTGTAGGTGCCGCTTGCCGGCGCCGGTCCCGAATCCGGGCTGAGGATCGTCCCGGGTCCAAACAGGCGATCGAAGAAGCCGCCGCCTTGGTTGGCCAGCTGGCGATATTGCGGGCCGCAGTCGTTCTGCGCGAGCTCGCCGATGATCGAGCGACGCTGGCCCTCGCGATCAGCGCCGGTATTGCTCTGGGAGCGTTGGAGATCGCCCATGCTGCGGTCGAGATTGCCGCGCGCCTGCTGGATTTGCGCATTGAGCGGGCCGCATTGCGCGGGCTGGCTGACGAACAGCGAAAAGAAGCCGTTGCCCTCGCAGCCGGATTTCCGCGCCTGCGCGGTCAACCGGTCGAGATCGGACTGCTGCTTGCGGACCGCGTCATCCAGCCGCCTGACCAGGTCGGACTGCGAGGAGTCCGTGACCCCACGGTCGAGCGCCGAGAGCTGACCTTCGAGCTGGGGACAAATCGGATTGCGGGCCTGCGCAGACGGATAGCCTTGCGCCAACAGCGGCGTCGTCAATATCGACATCAGCATCGAGCATGCGGTCGACACAACAAGCGTCGCGAGCCCGAGCTTGCGCATGGCCTTCAGGCTAAGTGGTCCAGGAATCATCGTCTCGATCATGAAGCGGGGGCCGGCCGAAGCAACTTCGCGATGAAGCGCCGGAATGGTGACCAAAGTGTGAACGCAGCCGGCTGCGGGTGGCGCAAGATGACGGTCAATCTCAATGGAAGCCAGTCTCTTCCAGCGCGGGCTGCGGAGCGGCGCCCTGTGGAGCAGATGCGGCAATTGCGCGCGCAGCGCCTTGGGTCCGCGCCTCGCTGTGCAGGTTCCAGAGCAGCCCCAAAATGATGATCCCGGCGCCGGCGAAAACGAACAGGTCGAGCGGTTCCCCATAGAGCCACCAGCCCACCACCGCGATCAGGGGGATGCGCAGGAAATCGAGCGGGACGACCAGGCTCGCGTCGCCAGCGCGGAACGCATTGGACAGGCAGTAATGCGCGGACACTCCGGCGATGCCGAGCCCCGCCAGCGCGGGCAGCTCGTGGGCGCCAAGCTTGGCCGCAAAGACGGGGTCGGCGCCGATGAGCCCGAGCGGCAGCTGGATGACGTTCATCCAGAACACGATGGCGAAGGTCGATTCCGTCGTGGTCAGTTTCTTGGTGGCGATGTTCTGGGCGGAGTAGCCGAGCGCCGCCGCCAGCACGATCAGCGCGGCCGGATGAAACGTCTCGATGCCCGGACGCAGGATCACGCATACGCCGAGGAGGCCGAGCACCACCGCCCCGATGCGGCTTCGCGTCATGCGTTCTCGCAGCAGCAGCGCCGCCAGCAGCATGGTCCATGCCGGCATGGTGAATTCGAGCGCGAAGACCGTGCTCAAAGGCAACAGCAGGAGGCTCGTCGCCCACAGATACTGGGAACCGAAATGGATGCTGTTGCGCAACACGTGCAGGCCGAGGCGCTCCCGGCTGAGCGCATGCCGCAGCTCGGGGCGGATCGCAAGCAACGCGCCGACGATCAGCAAGCCGGCGGCGGCGCGCGCGGAGAGAATCTCCATGATGCTGAGCTTGGCCGACAGCTCACGGATCGAAACCGCCATGGCGGAGAACGACAGCAAGGTGCCGGTCATCCACAGGACGACTTGCGCGATTTGCGGGATGGCCACGTGAGCTTCGTCCGCGCTGTCAGGATTCAAGAGGAATGGGCGGGGCAGGGGCGGCGAATTTCCGGTCGCTCATTCGGCATCCGGCTGGTTCTCGGGCCGCGCTTTTTCGAAAGCCGGCAGCTTGGCGCAGGCCGCATCCACCAGCACGATCTTGGGAAAGCGATCGAGCGGCACCTTGAGGCGCCGCGCATTGGCGACCTGCGGCACCAGACAGATGTCCGCCAGCGTGACGTCGTCCCCGAAGGTGTAGCGCCCGGCGGAGATCATCGCCTCGAGCGCCTCGAACCCTTCCACCACCCAGTGATGGTACCAGGCGTCGATCTTGGTCTGGTCGGCTCCGAGCTCGTTCTTGAGATAGCGCAGCGGGCTCGTATTGTTGAGCGGATGAATGTCGCAGGCCACGAGCTGCGCGAGCGCGCGCACCTTAGCGCGCGCCACCGCGGTGCGCGGCAACAGCGGCGGCTCGGAATAGACCTCGTCGAGATATTCGATGATGGCGAGCGACTGGGTAATGAGCTCGCCCGTGTCGAGCTTGAGCGTCGGTACCCGCATCTGCGGATTGACCGCCCGGTAGGCCGGCTTCCGGTTCAGACCGCCTTCCTTCTGCAGGTGGATGCCGACGGTATCGAAGCTTTGGCCCTTGAGATTGAGCGCGATCCGCACCCGGTAGGCGGCCGAGGAGCGAAAAAAGGAATAGAGCGTGAGCACCGGCGCGACCTCGTGAGCTTGCCACCCTCCCTACACCGCGTTTGCCGGCAAAGTCCAGGAGGATGCCGCCCCGCGACGGCGCGAAAGCGTGAAACGCCGCTAACCCAGCAGGCTCTGAACGAGCTCGCGCAGCTTGGCGGTCTTGAACGGCTTCTTAATGGTTGGATTGGAAGAGTGCGCGAGGAACCGGGTGGCCTTCTCGGTGAAGGCACCGCCGGTCATGAAGACGAACTTGTTCGCCTGGTCGGGCGCGAGCTTGATGAGCTCGGCATGCAGATCCATTCCGCTCATTTCCGGCATCATGAGATCGCACAGGATGAGCTCGAATTGCTCACCGCCGCTCAACAGCCGGTAGGCTTCTTTTGCGGTGGTCACCGCCGTCACGGCGTGCTCGCGGCCGAGCGTGCGCTGAATGGTCAGACCGAGCATGGGCTCGTCGTCCACCACCAATATGCGACCGTGACGTGCGCTGCCGACGCGCGACGGGACGGCGGCGACCTCCGGGCTTCCGCCGGCAGCGGGCGGCAGGACGGTGCGGAAAATACTGCCGCGGCCGACCTCGCTTTCAACCGAAATGTCGCCGCCATGCGCGGTGATGATGCGTTGACAGATGGCGAGACCGAGACCGGTTCCTCCACCGACCGGCTTGGTGGTGAAGAAGACGTCGAAGATATGCGGCAGGACATTTTGCGGAATGCCGGCGCCGGTATCGCTGATCTCGACCACCGCGCGTCCGGCATCGTCGGTGCGCGTGACGATACCGATCTCGTTTGCTTCGATGCGGCCTTCCGGCATCGCCTGCGCCGCGTTGACGATGAGATTGATGAAGACCTGGCCGAGCTTGCTTTCGCTGCCCTCGACCGGCGGCACCGCGCCGTAATTCCTGACCAACCGCGCACGGTGGCGAATTTCGTTCGACGCCATGCGGATCGAGGATTCGAGCACGCCCTGAATGTCCACCGGTCCGGTTTTTTCCTCATCGTCGGAGCGCGAAAAATTCTTCAGGTCGCGGACGATGAGGCGTACCCGCTCGGCGGCTTCGCGGGCGTCCTGCACCAACTGTGTCACCTCGGCCGCCTCGGCGGGCGGCGCCGTCAGGGCGAGCTGCTCGGCGGCGAGCTCCAGGTTTGCCACCAAGATGGCCAGCGGATTGTTGATCTCATGCGCGATGCCAGCCGCCAGGAGCCCGATCGACGCCATCCGATCCGAGATCAGCAATTGCTGACGCATCTTCTTGCGCTCGGCCCGCATGCCGGCTTCCCGCCGTTCCCGCTCGATCGCCGGGACGAGGCGGGCGAGCGAGCCCTTGACCAGAAAATCGTGGGCCCCGGCGCGCAGCGAGGTCACCGCCGCCTCTTCGCCGACCGTGCCCGAGACGATGATGAAGGGAAGATCGAGGGCATGCTCCTTGACCAGCGACAGCGCGGCAGGCGCGCTGAACCGCGGCATGGTGAAATCGGCGAGCACGACGTCCCACGGGGCTTTTTCGAGCGCGGCGCTCATGGCTTCGGGGGTGTCGACCCGCTCGCAGGTCACCTGGTAATGGCTGCGCTGCAGCTCGCGCAGCAGCAGCGTGGCATCGCGCTCGTCGTCCTCGACCATCAAGACTCGCAGCGGCTGTGCCATGGCGACCCTCGCTACGCGCGTATCCGCGGCGGCTCTTCATTGAGGACGAGCCAATAGAGGCCGAGCTGGACCACCGCCTCGGCGAACTCGGCGAAATCCACGGGCTTGCGGACGTAGCTGTTGGCGCCGAGCCGATAGCCTTGCAGGCGGTCCTTGTCCTCGACCGATGTGGTCAGGATGACGATCGGCAGCAACTGCGTTCGTTCGTTCTCGCGGATGCGCTTGAGGACCTCGTGGCCGTCGAGCTTCGGCAGCTTCAGGTCCAGCAGAATGAGCTGCGGCAGCGGGTTGCGGCTTCCGTCGGCGGCGGGCTTGAAGAGATAATCGAGCGCCTCGACGCCGTCGCGCGCGACCACCACCTTGTTGGCGATGTTGCTCTTCTTGAGCGCCCGCAGCGTCAACGCTTCGTCCTTGGGGTTATCTTCAACCAGCAGAATGACCATGTCATGCGTCATCGTGAGGCCTCGGCGCTGGGGTGGAGACGGAATGGCTGCGGCCGCAGCAGCACGGCCGGGATTTCGTGGGCGGCGGTGCCGGCCTCGAGAGTGAAGAAGAAGGTCGCGCCCTGTCCGACCGCGCCCTCCGCCCAGATCCGCCCGCCATGCCGGCGCACCACTTTTTGCACCGTCGCGAGCCCGATGCCGGTGCCTTCGAACTCGTTCGCCGTGTGCAGGCGCTGAAACATGCCGAACAGCTTCGACGCGTAAGCCATGTCGAAGCCGGCGCCGTTGTCGCGCACGAAATAGACGCGGGGCTCGTCGTCGGTGACGCCGACCTCGATCCGCGCGCCCGCGCACTTGCTGGTGAATTTCCAGGCGTTGCCGAGCAGGTTCTCGAACACGATCGTCAGCAGGCCCTCGTCGCCCTCGGCGAGGAGCCGCTCGGCGATGACGAGCTCGACCTGATGGTCGGGTCTTGCTTGTGCCAGGCGGGCCGCGACCGAGCGGGCGATGGCGCCGAGATTGATCACGCTGCGCTGGAACTCGCCGCGGGTGACGCGCGAAAGCGCCAGCAGGTCGTCGATGAGCCGCGCCATCTGCTGTGCCGACTCGCGCACATAGTTGAGATATTGCTTGCCGTCGTCGTCGAGCTTGTCGGCGTAGTCTTCCAGCAGGATCAGGCCGAAGCCGTCGATGCTGCGCAAAGGCGCGCGCAGGTCGTGCGCCACCGAATAGCTGAAGGATTCGAGCTCCTCGTTCTTCGATTCAAGCTGCTCGACCAGCGAGGCGCGCGATTCGGCGATCTCGCGCGCGGTGCGCGCCTCGATGGCTTCCAATTCGGCGCGCAGGAGATGCTCGCGAATGAGCCTGTTCTCGTCCTCGAATTGCTTGCGCCGGATCTGGGCGAGCACGCGCGCGCGCAGCACCTTGAAGTCGCTCGACTTGGCGATGTAGTCGTCGGCGCCGGCGCCGAGACCCTGGATCATGGCGTCGCGGTCATCGACCGCCGTCAGCATCACGATCGGAATGTCGCGTATGCCGGGCGCGCTCTTCATGCGCCGGCAGGTTTCCTGGCCGCCGATGCCGGGCATCAACAGGTCGAGCAGGATGCAATCGACCGGCTGCAGCGCGAGCAGCTGCAGCGCTTCCTCACCGGAGCGGGCGAGCACCATCTCGTACCCGTCGGCGCGCAGTGTTTCGGCGATTTCCTGCAGGTGGGTCTCGCTGTCGTCCACGGCCAGGATTTTCTTCGGCCCGAGCAGGCTTGCGGTGTCGTGCCTGGAAATTTGCGCGCCCGCGCTCCTCAGCATGGCGCTCAGGCGGGCGAGGATCAGCGCAGTGTTGTCGTCCTTGTGGACGAAGGCATCCGCGCCGGCGTCGAGCGCGCGAACCTCCTCGCTGCGATCTTCCGAGCCGGTCAGCAGCAGGCAGGGGAGGCTGCGCAGCGCCGCATCGAGCCGGATGCGCCGGATCACGGTCGCGCCATCGATGCCCGGGAGCACGCCGTCGACCACGATCGCGGTGGGGCGCAGGTCGGCGGCGAGATGCAGGCCTTCTTCGCCGGTGCCTGCCACCAGCACGCGGTAGGAGGCCTCCTCCAGGGCCGCCTTCAGCTCCTCGCGGAAGGTGACGCTGTCATCGATGAGCAATATGGTCTCCGGGGCGGGCTCGCCGGCGGCGCCGTCGCGACGCATGAGCTCGCGGGCGCGCGCGACCACATAGCCGGGATCATAGGGCTTGCCGACATATTCGTCGGCACCGGTCGTGAGGCCACGCACGCGATCGCGGATCTCGGCTTCGGTCGACAGCAGCATGACGGCGGTTGATCGTGCGGCCGCACGGATTTCCTGCAGCAATTGCAGGCCGTCTCCGTCGGGCAGCAGAACGTCCAGGATGACGAGCGCGAAGCTGTTCTTGGCGAGCGCGTCGCGCGCCTCGGCCAAGGTGGCGCAGGCCTCGGCCGGCAGCTCCGCCGCGCTGAGCACTCCCAGGAGGTTCATGCGGACCGTCAAGCTGTCATCCACGATGAGAACCCGGTTGCTCATTGTGCGGCCTCCATCGCCATGCCTTGCAACGCGCCGAGGCGGGGGCCGATTTCGCCGAGCCGAAGGATATGCGTGGCGGCGCCCAGCGTGGCGGCCTCGCGCGGCATGCCGTAGATGACGGACGTGGCCTCGTCCTGGGCGATAGTCAGTCCGCCGGCCTGGCGTATCTTGAGCAGGCCCTGCGCGCCGTCCTTGCCCATCCCGGTCAGCAGGCACGCGGCCGCCGACCCGCCAAATTCGCTCGCCACCGACTCGAACAGAACGTCGACCGAGGGCCGGCAGGAATGCCGTTCGGGATCATCCGTGAGATAGATGCGCCGGTCGCGCACGATGAGATGCCGGTCGCCCGGGGCCACGACGACGCGGCCGGTCACCGAGGCGAGGGGGGCTCCGTCCTTCGGATAGGACACGCGGCGGGCGGTCTGGCCGTCCAGCCAATCCGCAAACGCTGTCCCGAACGGCTCATTGATATGCAGGACGAACAGGATCGGGAGTGCAAACTCCGCCGGCAGGCCGCGCAGGACTTCGACGATCGCGCCCGGTCCGCCGGTCGATGCCCCGATGGCGACGAGCTCGTATTTCCCTCCTCCTCGGCGCGGCTCGCCCGGCGGCGGCATCATCTCGGGGGCCGCGCGCTGCGATCCGTTCAGCCGGGCGCGCGGATGGGTGATGACGCGAATTCTGGCGACGAGCTTCAAGGTCGAGAGGAAGCGGCGTTCCCAGGCACCTTCGGGCTCGGTTCCGGTCGGCTTCTCCAGCACGTCGACGGCCCCGGCGGCGAGCGCCTCGTAGATTTTGAACAACTCGCCGCGGTTGGTCGATGCCGACACGACCAGGATCGGGGTCGGGCAATGGGCCATGATGTATTCGGTGGCCGCAAGACCGCTCATGACCGGCAGCATCATGTCCATCGTGATCACGTCCGGCCGGCATTGCTGGCAGATTTCGATGGCGCGCTTGCCGTCCTCGGCCGCGCCGACGAGCTCGATGTCCGGATCGGAGGCGAGGATGTCCATCAACCGCTGGCGCACGGTCGGGGAGTCTTCGACGACGAGGGTGCGGGTCCGAGCCATCCGCTACCCCAGCAACGGCTTGATGATGGTCAACAGCTCGGCCTGATCGAACTCGCTCTTGACGATGTAGCCTTGCGCGCCGACGTCGCGCCCGCGCTGGCGATCTTCCGGGGCCGCCCGCGAGGTGACCAGGATCGCCGGGATGTCGCGCAGTGTCGAGTCGGCGCGAAGGTGTTCGATGAAGGTGAAGCCGTCCATGCCCGGCATTTCGACGTCGACCAGGATCAGCGCATAGCGCTTGGCGCGCACGCGATCGAGCGCCTCCTCGCCCGACAACGCGACATCCACGTCGTATCCTGCCGATTCGAGAATGCTCTGCTCCAGCATGCGGGTGGTCAGCGAATCGTCGACCAGGAGCACCAGGTGTCGCTTCGTCGCGCGCTCGATCTCGCCGGCGTCGCCCCGATGTGCGGCCGCGACCAGGCCGTCCGGATCGAGGACCAGCTGAGGATTGCCGTCGGCATCGAGCGAGGCGCCGACCACGATCGGGCTTGCCGTCATCGCCGGCGGCAGCGGGCGAACGACAATTCGCGCCGTGCCCAGCAGGCGATCGACCCCGATCGCCACGAGGCCCTGCGCTCCCGCCACCACGATGGCGGTCCAGCTGCGGCCGGCCGACCAGCGCGCGCCGGCGAGCGCGGTGGACAAGGAGATGAAAGCGATGGCCTTCTGGTCGTACAGGATCGATGCGCCGGGCGCGGCGCGGGAAATTTCGCCCGCGGCGACGCGCAGCGTGCTGCGCACGCAATCGAGCGGGATGGCGGTGGCATTGCCGGACTCGCCGGCCTCGACCACGAGCGCTTCGATCGACGCGAGCGAGGGCGGGATGACCAGCTCGAAGGTGGTTCCGACCCCGGCAGCGGTGCGGAAAACCACCTCGCCGCCGAGCCGCTCGACCGCTTCGCGGACGATGTCGAGACCAATGCCGCGCCCGGAGAGGTCGGTGACGGTCTTCGAGGTGCTGATGCCGCCGCGCAGCAGCATGCGCACGAGCGTCTCGGCGTCGAGCTCCTTGACGGCCGGACCGATCAGGCCGCGTTGCGCCGCGACCCGCCGCACGGCGTCGAGGTCGACGCCGCGCCCATCGTCGCGGCATTCGAATACGATGCGTGGTCCGCGCCGGGAGATATTGACGCTGACGCGCCCGATCGCGGGCTTGCCGGCGGCGGTGCGTTCGGCTTCCAACTCGATCCCATGCGCCGTGGCATTGCGGACGATCTGGATGAGCGCGCCCTGCACGGCCTCCAGGACATGGGAATCAAGCCGGATGTCGCCGCCCTTGCCCTCGAAGACCACCTGCTTCCCCAGCGCGCGGGCGGTATCGCGCGCGGTCCGTTCGAGCGCGGTAAACAGGTTGCCGGCCGAAACCAGGCGAAGCCGTTCCGCGGCCTCGCGCAACTGGCGCAGCTCGCGGTCCATTTGATCGATGGTCGAGCCGAGGTGGCGCTCGACACCGCCGAATCGTCGGCGCAGCTCCTCGGCGATTGCGAACCGCTGATTTGAATTGGCAGCGGATGGTCGGCCATGGTCGGCGGTCCCGGTCGGCGCAAACTGCGCCAACAGTCGATCGGCGAGATGGCGCGCCTGCTGGACGCCCTGGGCGACCCCACGCAGCCCGTTCAGCAGCGCATGGGTTTCCGCCACCCCCTCGAGCACCGCATCGGTCTCGGCGATGTCGGTGCGAACCGTCCGCGCGCTCTCGACCGGCTCGGATTTGCGCGCCACCGGATTTTCGGCGTGCTCGGCGGGCGTCAGCGTGACAATTCGGCTGCTGATCTCGTCGAGATGTTCGAGAATCGTGTCGATCTGCTCGCGCGCGATTCCCTCCGCGGACTCGCGAAAGGGCGACAGCGCGTCCTCGATCGCATGCGCCCGATTGGCGATCTCGGCCTGCTTGACGACGCGAGCGGCGCCCTTGAGCGTATGGGCCAGGCGGAGCAATTGCTGCACCGCGGCCGCGTTGCTGCCCCCTTTCTCGAGATCGAGGACACCCTTGGCGAACTGGTCCACCAGCTCGCGCGCTTCCGGCCGGAAGTATTTGTAGGGGTCCTGCGCCATGAGCTACGCCGCCATATGCGGCTGAATGATTCGCAGCAAATCTTTCGACAGCACGGCCATCTGCGACACGGTCTGCAGCGTCTGGCCGGCGCTGGTCTCGGTTTCCATCGATGCCTGGGTGACGCTCGCGATCGCGATATTGACCTGCTCGACCGCGCTCGACTGCTGCTTGGTGGAGAGCTCGATCTCGCGTGCCGCGTCGGTTGCGGTGCTGACCAGGCTCGCGATCTGCTTGAACGTGGACGCCACGTCGCCGAACTGGCGAGAGCCGGCATCGACCGCTTTGGAGCCGGTCTCGGTTGCCATCACGGTCGTGTTCACCGCGCTGCGCACGTCATCGATCAGGGTCCGCACCTCCTTGGTCGAGCCGCCAACCCGGTCGGCAAGCTTGCGGATCTCCTCGGCCACCACCGCAAAGCGCTTGCCGGCTTCGCCGGCGCCGGCCGCCTCGATGGTGGCGTTGATGGCGAGGATGTTGGTCTGTTCGGCGAGCTCGGAGACGATGTCGAGGACGGCGCCGATCTCCTGCGACTTCTTGCCGAGCTCCAGCATGTGCGAGACGATCTGATCGACCTGGCGGCGGATGCCCGAGATCGATTCATGGGTCATGTCGACGGTGCCGTGGCCGGAGCGCGCCGCGCTCGCGGTCTGCTCGGCGTTCTGCGCCACGCGCTGCGCGCTTTCGGCGATCTGGCGCGACGTGGCGAGGAGCTCGCTGATCGTGGTGCTGATCTCCGTCATGGCTGCCGCCTGCTCCTTGGCGCCGTTGGCCTGTTGGTTGGCGGCGGCTTGCAGTTCGGTCGAGGAGCTGCGGACGAGGCCCACGGCGGAGCCGATCTGCCTGGACAGGGAATTGGCGATCGCCCAGCCGATCACCCCGACCGCCAGCGTGCCGAGCAAACCGCCCCAGAGAATGATCGCCATCGTCATGTCGGCGCTGGCACGGGCCTCCTCGGAGCGCGTCTTCAGCAGATTCCTCTCTTCCTGGTCGGCTTCTGCGATGACCGCGCGGATCTGGTCCATCGTGGCCTTGCCGACATTGGTCAGGACCACCTTGAGGGCGGCGTCGAACCCGTCGTTCCGGCGTAGATCGATGGTCTGCTTGAGCTCCGCCAATTTGCTGTCGATCAGGGGCGAAACGGCCGCCAGCCGTCGCTGTTGATCGGGATTGTCGGCGGTGAGCCTGCGCACGTCGTCCTGCGTGCTTTTGATCGCTGCGAGCGCCGATTGATAGGGCTCCAGGTAGCTGTCGATGCCGGTGATGAGGTAGCCGCGTTGGCCGGTCTCGGCGTCCTTCAATTCGGACAAGAGGTCGGCGAGCTCGGTGCGGACCTGGTGGGTATGCGTCACCCAGGCATCGTTCTCGATCAAGCGGGAGGCATTGCGGTAGGAAACGACCGCGATGATGACAAGTGTCAATGCCGCGAGCCCAAAGCTTACAGCCAGCTTCTTGCCGACCGTCCAATTTCCGAACATGCTCATTTGCTCCTCTCTTGGTGCCGTCTCTGTTCTCTTAAATCTTGATCGCATCGAGAACCGAAGGCAGATGCAGGATGGGCCCGACAAAATCCTGCGTCCCCACGAACTCGCGCACGTAGCTGCGGATCTCCGGACGCCCGGGCTGCGGAAGGATCGCGTCGCGCGGGACGCGCAGCTGTTTCTCGAATGCGTCGAAAGCGAGCGCGATCGGCGCGGTGGCGGCGATCACGAGCCAGCGTGGCGTCTCGCCGTCGGGATGGCCAAGGAGGGTGCGCAGGTCATAGACCGGCACGATGGTGCCGCGGAAGCCCGCGATGCCGCGCAGCGCGGCGCGACCGCCGGGAACCGGCGTGATCTTCTTGTCCGCGAACAGCCCATTGATCTCCGACAGGCGAATGGCCAGGGCCTGCGTGCCGACGCGGATCGCAAGCAGGTGGTCCCGTACTGCCGCGTCCACGCGCACCGGCTCGGCGAAGGCGCGATCGAAGGCGAGCCGCAGCGCGGCGGCGCGCGAGGCGACCGTTGAGGAGAGGGCGCTCATGGTCTCGCTCCGCATTCCCGCAGCGCGGACTCGCAGACCGACATCAAGGCCTCGCGACCAAACCCGCCGCCGAACAACAAGAGGCGCGACGCTTCTTCGCGCTTGAGGAGATTGAGCGCCTGCGTCAGCTCGCGGCGCGCGGCTTCGCGGTCGCCGGCGCGCCGCGCCAGCAGCCCCAGATGCAACCGCGGCATGGCGAATGCCGGATCGAGATAGGCCGCGACCCGGTCATGCTCGCGGGCGCGGTCCCGTTGTCCGGCGTGCTCGCGGCAGAGCGCCAGCACGTAGTGCGCGCCGGCATTGAGCTCGTCGATCAGCAGCAGCCGCAGACAGGTGTCCTCGGCGGCCACGAGCTGCCCGCTATGGGCGAGCAGCGTCGCCTCGAGCAGTAGCGCATCGGGATCCTTGTCGGCCGCAGGGGGGCCGGCACGCACATGATCCAGCGCCTCGGCGAAACGCTCGTGGCGCAGGAGATCGAGCGCCGGCGCCAGATCCCAGGGGAGCGCGCGCGCGGCCGCCGGCACGCTCGCGGGTGCCGGCGCGGGGACGAGCGCGGCGACGCGCGCGGTCGCTTCGCGGATCGCGTCGAACCAGGCCGCGCCCAACGGGGTGATCGCCGGGCTCGGCGGCACTGATCGGGGGATGAATTGCGCTGGCGGCCGCGACGCAAGCTCGAACCTGTCCTTGACCTCGTAATAGAAGGTGTCGTGGGTGTGGCGCAGGTGAAACGCGTCGGAAACGCCGCGCAGCGTTTCGGCGTGGCCGAGGAACAAAAAGCCGCCTGGCGCCAGCGATTGCGCGATCCGCGCGATCACGGCGCGCATCTGCTCGGGCGCGAAATACATCAACACGTTGCGGCAGAAAATCGCGTCATAGGCGCCCACTTGCCACAGCTCAGGATCGTCGCTGGCGAGATTGGCGTTGTCGAACCGCACGGCAGCGCGCACCGTGTCCTCGAGCAATAGCTCGCGGCCGTCCTCGCGGAACCATCTTTGCTGGATGTCGAGCGGCGTCTCGCGCAGCGCCCAGGCCGAATAGCGGGCGCGCCTCGCCTTTTCCAAAGCGGCCGGATTGATGTCGACGGCGCGGATCGACACCTCCCAGGCCGGGTCGGCGATGGTTTCCCGCGCCACGATCGCCAGCGAATAGGCCTCTTCGCCCGAGGCGCAGCCCGCCGACAAGAGACGCAGCAGTTTGGGTGCCTGTCGAAGGCGCATGCGCTCCGGCAGCGCGACCTCGGCAAGGGCGCGGAATTGCTCGTGGTTGCGAAAGAAATAGGTCTCGCCGATGGTCAGATCCTGCGCCAGCGCGGTGAGCTCGCGGCTCGAAGGCCGATGCTCCAGGCCTCGCAGGTAGGCGTCGCCGGAGTGACCGAGCTTGTCCAGTCTTCGCTGCAGCACTTCCCCGAGGAAGCCGAGCTTCGCGTCATCGAATTGCAGGCCGATCTGCGCGCTGATCGCATTCCTGAACCGCTCGACATCGGGACCGCTCGCCTGGAGGCTCACGACCGTGCTCCGCGGGCATCGAGTTGATTAAACAGATCTTCGGAGACGATGCGGGTCGAGCGCAGGAAGAAGAGCAGCTCGGCGTCGAGGGTCCCGATCGCCGCAATCGTCTCGTTCGCGGCTTCGCGCAGGAGCGGCGGCAAGGCGTTGAACGTTTCGGTTCCGATCGAGCGGATGCCCAGAACCTCCTCGGTCGCCAGCGCGATCGTTCGCTTACCGGCGCGGATGGTGATCAGGCGCGCGGACTTGACCGCCTGGTCGCCAACCAGGAGCCCGGTATCGACGACCGGCACGCCGGCGCCGCGGATGATGCATAGGCCGCGCACATAGTGCGGCGCTCCCGCCACCGCCTCGATCGGCAGGCCGCGCATGATTTCGATCACCTGCGCGAGCGGGACGGCGCAGAGATGCGCGCCGGCGCGGCAGATGAGCCACGCCGCGCGCGCGGCGCTGTCCGCGGCGGGTCCTTGTGCTTTCTCCTGCACGGGGGCGATCGCTTCGCTGGCCATCTGGTGAGGCTTCTCGGCTCGGTCACTCGGGCGCGATCGGCGGCGATCGGCGGGCGCGTTCCGCCCGCGCCGCGGTGCCTGACAAGCCCGCGCCGGCGAGAACTTGAACGATCGCTTCGCGGGTGACCGGCTTTTTCAGCGGCTCGCCGAGCGCAATCCCCTCGCGCACGCCGATGCGCCGTATCGCCGCCAGCAGCGAGGGGGTGCCGCCGCTCATCAATTGCACGACCCCGTCATAGCGGTGCTTGCCCAGGCCGCGCAGCACGTCGATGGCGTCCGATTGCGACAGGGCGACGTCGAGGAAAATGACGGCAGGGCGGCTCGCCGCGAGCGCCGCGAGGGCGGTCTTGGCGGTCTGGAAATTGTCGGCCCGGATTCCCTCTTCGGCGAGCGTGCTGGCGACGAACTGGCAGATGTGCAGATCATCGTCGATGACAAATGCCAGTGGGGCGGCCGAGACGGAACAGTCGGCGTCGGTTTCAATCATGCGGAATCCGATGGCTCATCGAATGGCTGGCGTTGATGGCGCTGGACCGAAGAACGCCGCGCCCGGGCGCCGAAATCCCTTCGGCCGCGGTGCAGGACATCGATTATCCAGCCACCACTACGTTTTGCTTGGAGGTATCGATAGCCGACGAACCTTAATACTTAGGAATACATACTAATACCTATGAACACATGCGAACTAAGTAGAATTCGCTCGTAATTATTCTAATGATCGTCAAAAAATGGAGTGGGCGCCCCGCGCCGGCGCCCTCGCGGAGACGGCCGCCGCAAGGGCCGCCCCTGCGGGTCAAGTCTTGCCGCTCTCGATCTCGACCACGAGCTTGGCGGAGCGTTCGGTCAGCTGCCGCATGGCGCGGTCGAAGGCGGCGCGGTCGGAGGGCGCAACCACTTCCGAAAGGCGGTTGGTGAAATCGAGCGCGATCGGGGCGGCCTCTTCATAAATGGCGCGGCCCGCGGGTGTCAGCGACAGAAAGGCTTCCCGCAGGTCGGCGCGGTTGGCACGCCGGGTCACGAACTTGCGCTGCTCGAGCTGGGCGACGGCGCGCGAGACCTTGGTCTTGTGCATGTGGGTATGGGCGCCGATCTGCTTGCCGGTCATCACCCCGTATTCGCCGAGCGTGACCAGCACCCGCCACTCCGGTATTCCGATACCGTAGCGTTCGCCATAGACCCGCGACAGCGCCTGCGAAACCAGGCTCGAAAGCACGTTGAGCTTGTGGGGCAGGAAGTCCTCGAGCTTGAGAAGCGCACCCGCGGCGGGCTCCGCAACCTTGGCCGCGCCGTCATGGACCGGAGGGGAGTTCATCATGGTATCGCGATGGTATCGCGCCCCGGTGGGCTTTGCCGCACTGCGTGCGGCCGCCGTGTGCTCGTGCGGCAACATGGCGGAAGATCGCGGCTTGCGCAACGGCGATGGGTCTCGACCGATGGGGCTTGCCGGATGCGCGCGATCGAGGCGGGCTAGGGGCGGAGGCCGGAGCTCAGCGGGTACACTCGATGGCGACGAACTCGTCGCAGGACATGCCCCGGCAGGATTCGGTGCTCGAGCGCACGGCGCCGGTGATCTCGTCGCGATCCACCTTGTGGAACGACTGGGCCTGGACGAAATCGCGCGATTTGCAATAGGCGGTGGCGACCGCCACCCCGCAGGGCGCGCCGCTCGCCAGGCAACGGTCGACCCCATAGGCGTCGGCATTGTTGGCAATGATGAAAATGCGCCTTTCGGCCTGCGCCGATGCGCTGGCGCAGACGACGGCCGCGAAGGCAAGGCCGGCCAGGATGTACCGCATGGGGTCACTCGCTTCATGCGCCGCGTGGCGGCATCGAGCTGTCATTAGAATGCACCCCTAGCCGTTAAGGCGCCGTTAACCCGCCGGGGCGTCGCGGCGGGCGCTGCGATCACGCCCCTTGACGTTGCGCCTCGCGCCTGCGCATTCTCGCGCTCCATGAACGGCCTTAACCATATCTGCGGCATTTGCCCGGAGATTATTCGCTAGCGAATCTCGCTGGCTGCGGCCGTCTTTTCTCAATCGAGAGCATCGGACGCCGGGCCAGCAGGCCAGGGGCGCGTTGATCCGATGGAACTCAAGCTCTACGACACGCTCGCCCGCGAAAAGCGGCCGTTCCGGCCGCTCGATCCCGCGCGCGTGCGCATGTATGTGTGCGGGCCGACGGTCTACGACTTCGCCCATATCGGCAATGCGCGGCCGGTCATCGTGTTCGACGTGCTGTTCCGCCTGCTGCGGCACCTGTACGGCGCCGCGCATGTCACTTACGTGCGCAACATCACCGACGTCGACGACAAGATCAACGCGCGGGCGGCAGAGGAATATCCGGACCTGCCGCTGAACGAGGCGATCCGCACCGTCACGGAAAAAACCGAACGCCAGTTCCACGAGGACATCGACGCCCTCGGCTGCCTGCGCCCCACGATCGAGCCGCGCGCGACCGAGCATATCGATGAGATGAAGGCGCTGATCGAGCGGTTGGTCGCGTCCGGCAACGCCTATGTGGCGCAGGAGCACGTACTGTTCAGCGTGAGCTCGACGCCCGATTACGGCAAGCTCTCCAAGCGTCCGCTCGACGAGATGATCGCGGGCGCGCGTATCGAGGTCGCGCCCTACAAGCGTGACCCGATGGACTTCGTGCTGTGGAAACCCTCGAAGCCGGGCGAGCCTGCCTGGCCGTCGCCGTCCGGCATCAAGACGCCCGGCCGGCCCGGCTGGCATATCGAATGCTCGGCGATGGCGTGGAAGCACCTGGGTGAGACATTCGATATCCACGGCGGCGGCATCGACCTGGTGTTTCCGCACCACGAGAACGAGATCGCGCAATCGCGCTGCGCCTTCCATGCGCCGGTGATGGCGAATTACTGGATGCACAACGGCTTCCTGCAGGTCGAAGGCGCCAAAATGTCGAAGTCGGAGGGCAACTTCGTCACCATCCGGGAGCTGCTCTCAGGCTGGAAGGGTTGGAAATGGCCAGGAGCGGTCCTCCGCTTTGCAATGTTGGGCACGCACTATCGTCAACCCATCGATTGGACACTGAAGCGGCTCGAAGAGTCGGCCGAGCGCCTCAGCCTGTTCCGCGCGCACATTTTCGACGATCCGAAAGCGCCGCCCTCCGATGCGGTTCTTGACGCCCTCGCCGATGATTTGAACACGCCGCAGGTGATCGCGGAGCTCAACAACCTATATGAGCGCGGAGAAGCATCAGTCCTTGGCGCAAGCTGCAGGTTTCTGGGGCTGGATGTGGCGACGGTCAACCTCAACACGATGTTGCGGGAGAAGCGGACCGATCTGGACGAGCACGCAGTCAACGCCTTGGTGGCGGCGCGCAATTCCGCGCGCAGGGAGAAGGACTTCAAGGAGTCCGATCGCATCCGCGACGAGCTTGCCGCCATGGGTGTGCTGCTCAAGGACACCAAGGACGGCACTACCTGGGAGATCGCCCGATGAGCGGCGTGCTGCGGATCGGTGTTAGGGGCGCGCGATCTCTCACTCCTTCTCCCTGGAGGGGAGAAGGGCGGGATGAGGGGGCTCGGGCGGTACGATACGGACACGTCGTAACCCCCTCTCCCCAATCCTCTCCCCTTCGGGGCGAGGGAGCGAAACGCCGTGCCCACCTGACTCTCGGCCGCTTCTCACGCTGCGTGCATGGAGCGGTGCGATGAGCGCTCAAGCAAATCCCAAGCTGGCGCTGCGGCCCTATCTGCCCGCGGACGCGCCGCTGCTGGCGGAAATCTTCCGCGCCAGCATCGAGGAGCTCACTGCGGACGACTATGGCGACGCGCAGCGCGAGGTTTGGGCCGCGGCGGCCGACGACGAGGCGGCCTTCGCCGAGCGGCTCAAGCAGGGGCTCACGCTCATCGCCACGCTCGGCGGCTCGACGGTCGGCTTCGTGTCGCTCAAGGGCGCCGATGAGATCGACCTGCTTTATGTTCATCCGGCCGTGGCCGGGCAGGGGATCGGCGCCATGCTGTGCGATGCAGTCGAAAAGCTCGCCGCCGCGCGCGGCACGCAGCGGCTGGTCACCGATGCGAGCGACAGCGCGCGCGGCTTCTTCGAGCGGCGCGGCTATGTGGCGCAGCAGCGCAACACCGTGTCCTTGGGCGGCGAATGGCTCGCCAACACCACCATGGAAAAGCAGCTTGCACCGAAAGCGAGCAAGCCAAAGCCGAGCAAGCAATGACCGCGCGCGAACGTCTCTATCTGTTCGACACCACCTTGCGCGACGGCGCGCAGACCAACGGGGTCGATTTCACCTTGCACGATAAGCTCGCCATCGCGGGCATGCTCGACGAATTGGGCATCGACTATGTGGAAGGCGGCTATCCGGGCGCCAATCCGACCGACACCGAGCTGTTCGGTCAGCCGCGCCATCTCAAGACCACCTTCACGGCCTTCGGAATGACGCGCCGTCCCGGCCGCTCGGCCTCGAACGATCCGGGACTGAAGGCGCTCATCGACGCCGAGGCTGACGCGATCTGTTTCGTGGCGAAATCCTGGGACTATCACGTGCGGGTCGCGCTCGAATGCACGCTGGAGGAAAATCTCGCCTCGATCCGCGACAGCATCGCGGCCGCCAAGGCCAAGGGCCGCGAGGTGCTGCTCGACTGCGAGCATTTCTTCGATGGCTACAAGGCCAATCCGCAATATGCGCTGGCCTGCGCCGAGGCCGCCCATGCGGCGGGGGCGCGCTGGGTCGTGCTGTGCGATACCAATGGGGGCACGCTGCCGCACGAGGTGGAGAAGATCGTGGCTGAGGTGGTCAAGGTCGTGCCCGGCCACCATGTCGGCATCCACGCCCACAACGACACCGAGCAGGCGGTCGCCAATTCATTGGCGGCGGTGCGCGCCGGCGCGCGCCAGATCCAGGGCACGCTCAACGGGCTCGGCGAGCGCTGCGGCAATGCAAACCTCGTCTCCATCATCCCGACCTTGAAGCTCAAGAGCGAATTCGCCGCGCGCTTCGACATCGGCGTCTCCGGGGAGAAGCTTGCGAGCCTCGCCCATGTCTCGCGCGCGCTCGACGAGATGCTCAACCGCGCCCCCGATCGCCACGCGCCTTATGTGGGCGAGAGCGCATTCGCCACCAAGGCCGGCATTCACGCCTCTGCGATCCTCAAGGACCCGGCGACCTACGAGCATGTGGCGCCCGACGCGGTCGGCAATCGGCGCAAGCTCCTGGTCTCCGATCAGGCCGGCAGATCGAACGTGCTGTCCGAGCTCGAGCGGATCGGCATCAAGGTCGACAAGGATGATGCCCGCGTCGGCGCTCTCCTCGATGAGGTCAAGCAGCGCGAGGCGCTCGGCTATGCCTACGAGGCGGCGGACGCCTCCTTCGAGCTGCTCGCCCGCCGCATGCTCGGCAAGGTGCCGAACTATTTCGACGTCACCCAGTTCGACGTGAATATCGAGCAGCGCATCAACGCCAAGGGCGAGCGCGTCACCGTGAGCATGGCGGTGGTGAAGGTCAAGGTCGACGGCAAGGAGCTGATCTCGGCCGGGGAGGGCAACGGCCCGGTCAATGCGCTCGACGTCGCGCTGCGCAAGGACATCGGCAAGTATCAGAGCTATATCGAGGGGCTCGAGCTCACCGACTACCGGGTGCGCATTCTCAACGGCGGCACGCAGGCGGTGACGCGCGTGCTGATCGAAAGCCAGGACGAGCGCGGCGAGCGCTGGACCACGGTTGGGGTCTCGCCCAACATCATCGACGCCTCGTTCCAGGCGCTGATGGATTCGATCGTCTATAAGCTGGTGAAGTCGGGCGCCAAGGCGTGAGGCGATCGAGGCGGCGCCGCCTCACATCCGTTCGACCTCGGCGGTCTTCATTTCCTTGTCCGCCTCGGAAATCTCGGCCGCAGCCTTGAACAGCTTGGGCAGAATGTCCTCGACACGCTCGGCGACCAGAAGATTGACGTTGAGGCCCGCACGGATGAATTGCAGCGTCTCCATGTGATCGAGCAGCGCGCAAAGCGGATCCCAGAAGCGTTCGATATTGGCGATCATGATCGGCTTGCGGTGGCGGCCGAGCTGCGCCCAGGTGAGCTGCTCGACCAGCTCCTCCAGCGTGCCGACGCCGCCGGGCAGCGCCACGAAAGCGTCGGCGCGCTCGAACATCAGCCGTTTGCGTTCGTGCAGATCGGGCGTGATGATCCGCTCCTGCGCGCGCAAGAGCATATGCTCGCGGTCGGTCAGGAATTTCGGGATGATCCCGGTGACGTAGCCGCCATGGTCGAGCGCGGCGTCCGCGCAGGCGCCCATCAGGCCGGTCGAGCCGCCCCCATAGACCAGCCGGATTTGATTTTCGGCCAGGATCGCCCCGAACTGGCGTGCCGCCGCAATGAAAGCTGGGTTGGTGCCGGGGCCGGAGCCGCAATAGACGCAAATCGATTTCAAAACGCTCATGCTCTGGATGTGGCGTGGGGTGGCGGGACCGTCAAGCGACTCAACCTTATTTGCACCGCAATAGCGGCAGGAGCATGATCTAAGAAAATGGACCCCGCGCGACGGCTGGCCGGCGGCGCAAAAAGCTCTATATGAGTGAACATCGTACTGTTATGAGCAGTTGACGGTCCCCATTCGTGCGGCCCGTCCCCGGCCGGGCCTTGAAGATCGAATGACTGAGTTCCACCCCCGATCCACCCGCGCGCTGAAGCGGGAAATTTCCGGCGACGGCGCCGAGAGCCTCCTCAAGACCGTGGTCGTGCTGTGGCCGTATATCTGGCCGTCGGATCGGCGCGACCTCAAGCTGCGGGTCTGGGTGACCATGTGGCTTTTGCTGGCCGCCAAGATCGCCACCATGGCGGTGCCGTTCACGTTCAAATGGGCGACCGATGCGCTGACCGGGCAGGGCAGCGCCCCGATAGAGCCCGATTCGTGGCTCGCCTGGGCGATCGCGGCCCCGGTCCTGATGACCATCGCCTATGGGGCGACGCGCATCCTGATGGCCGTGTTGACGCAGGCGCGCGACGGCCTGTTCGCCAAGGTGGCGATGAACGCGGTGCGGCGCCTCGCCTACATGGTCTTCGAGCACATGCACCGCCTCTCGCTGCGCTTCCATCTCGAGCGCAAGACCGGCGGGCTCACCCGCGTGCTGGAGCGCGGCCGCAACGCCATCGAGACCATCGTGCGCATGGTGATCATGCAGCTCGTGCCGACGGTGATCGAGCTCTCCTTCATCGTCGTCGTGCTGCTCTATCAGTTCGACTGGCGCTATGTGGTGCTGGTGCTCGTCACCGTCGCCTGCTACATGGTCTACACTTATTTCGCGACGGAGTGGCGCATCGGCATCCGCCGCCGCATGAACGACAGCGACAGCGATGCCAACGTCAAGGCGATCGATTCGCTGCTCAACTACGAAACCGTCAAGTATTTCGTCGCCGAGGAGCGCGAGGCGCGGCGCTACGACCGCGCCATGGCGCGCTACGAGGAGGCGAGCGTCAAGTCCTACGTATCGCTCGCCGTGCTCAATGCCGGGCAGGCGACCATCTTCACCTTCGGGCTCGCCGGCGCCATGGTGATGTGCGCCTACGGCATCAAGCAGGGCAGCCATACGGTCGGCGACTTCATCATGATCAATGCCATGATGATCCAGCTCTATCAGCCGCTCAATTTCATGGGCATGGTCTATCGCGAGATCAAGCAGGCGGTGATCGACATCGAGAACCTGTTCGCGATTCTCAACCGCAAGCCGGAGATCGAGGATCGGCCGGGCGCGCAGCCGCTCGAGGTGCGGCGCGGCGCGATTCGCTTCGTCGACGTTTCGTTCTCCTACGACCCCGGCCGGCAGATCCTCAACGGTCTCAGCTTCGAGGTGCCGGCCGGCAAGACCGTCGCCGTGGTCGGCCCCTCGGGCGCCGGCAAGTCGACCATCTCGCGGCTGCTCTACCGCTTCTACGACGTCACCGGCGGCCGCATCGAGATCGACGGGCAGGACATCCGCGACGTGACACAGGTGTCGCTGCGTTCCGCCATCGGCATGGTTCCCCAGGACACCGTGCTGTTCAACGACACCATCCGCTACAATATCCGCTACGGCCGCTGGGAGGCGAGTGACGAGGAGGTCGAGGAAGCGGCGCGCCATGCCCAGATCGACAATTTCATTCGCGTCGCCCCCAAGGGCTATGAGACCGAGGTCGGCGAACGCGGCCTCAAGCTCTCCGGCGGCGAGAAGCAGCGCGTCGCGATCGCCCGTACCATCCTCAAGGGCCCGCCGATCCTGCTGCTCGACGAAGCGACCTCGGCGCTCGACAGCCACACCGAGCGCGACATCCAGGATGCGCTCGACGCGGTGTCGCAGAACCGCACCACCCTGGTGATCGCGCACCGCCTGTCCACCATCGTGGCGGCCGACGAAATCCTGGTGCTCGATCGCGGCAACATCGTCGAGCGCGGCACCCATCCGCAGCTGCTGGCACGCGGCGGCCTCTATGCCAGCATGTGGAACCGCCAGCGCGAAGCCGAGGCGGCGCGCGAGACGCTGGCTTTGATTGGGGAGGAGCGCGCTGCGCCCAACCGCAATCCGCCGCCGGTCGAGGATGCCTTGCCGGCGGAGGACGAGCCGGGCGCCGCACGGCCCGCGATCGAGCCGGCCGACGCGGCCGAATAGCATCCCGAGCAGTGTGCCCATGTCCATCGTCAACTCGATCCGCTCGCAGCTCGTGCCGGTCCATCGCGAGGGCTATCCGTTCGTCGGCACCTTCGCGCTGGCGAGCTTCATCCTGTTCCTGATCTGGGCGCCGCTCGGCTGGATCGGCACCGTGCTGACCGTCTGGTGCGCGCTGTTCTTCCGCGACCCGGTGCGCGTGACCCCGGTGCGCGAAGGCATCGTGGTGGCGCCGGCCGATGGGCGCATCGCCGCCATCATCAACGCGCCGCCGCCGGCGGAGCTCGGTCTCGGCGAGCGGCCGATGCCGCGGGTGTCGATCTTCATGAGCGTGTTCAATTGTCACGTGAACCGCAGCCCGGTGACCGGCCGCATCGACGAGATCGTCTATCACGCCGGCGCCTTCGTCAGCGCCGACCTCGACAAGGCGAGCGAGGACAACGAGCGCAATTCCTTTCTCATCTCGACCGGCAGCGCGCGCATCGGCGTGGTGCAGATCGCCGGCCTGGTGGCGCGCCGCATCGTGTGCTTCGTGCGCAAGGGCGCGACCGTGGGCGCCGGCGAGCGCATCGGCATGATCCGCTTCGGCTCGCGCGTCGACGTCTATCTCCCGGAAGGCGTGCGGCCGCTGGTGGCCGAGGGCCAGACCGCGGTCGCAGGCGAAACCATCATCGCCGATCTGCACACCGGCGACCGCGACCGGACGTTCCGGGTGGGCTAGAGGCCGTCCTCTGTCTATCGCGCATGGTTTTGGACGTAAGGCTTAGTCCTGGTCCCGCGCTAGCAGGTCGGGCGCGACACCCAATGCCTGGCTGAGCTTGGAGAGGAGCCTTCGACCGGAACGCCTGTTGCCGCGTTCGATCTGTGAAATATAGACGGAGCTCGTGCGCGCAGCTCGCGCCAGCTCAGCCTGGGTCATGCCGCGATATTCACGCATGGCCTTGAGGGGGTGAGCGCCGTCAAGGATCGCCGCCACGACCGTATCGGGAAAAGTCTCGGTAGGATTCTTC
Source organism: Xanthobacteraceae bacterium (assembly GCA_036522235.1). Lineage (GTDB taxonomy): Bacteria > Pseudomonadota > Alphaproteobacteria > Rhizobiales > Xanthobacteraceae > VAZQ01. The sequence goes on along the minus strand of DATDGG010000093.1, from coordinate 261 downwards.
AAGAACGTGCGCACCGCCGCCGCATCGGCGCGGTCCTCCAGCGTCGCCTCGATGCGCCGCCATTCCTCGATCGGGATCACGACAAATGCGGCCTTGCCGCCTTTCTTTATGATCTGCTTGTTCACTCGTAAACCTCGCTGCGATGACCAACTCTGATCACGACGACGTTCAATTCCTGGTGTCTCAGTGTATAGATCACTCGCCAGTCGCCGACTCGTAGCCTGTAACCCTCGACCCCGGTCAGCTTCTTGATATTATTGT
>DATDGG010000092.1:0-2660 GCA_036522235.1 Xanthobacteraceae bacterium | reverse complement strand
GATATAACCTAATTATGGATACCGTCCAGTGGTTGATGAACATCGAAGCTGGCCACAATTGTGTTCGTGGGGTTCGCTTTGGTAATGTGGGACTTGAGAGCGTGAAGCTCGTTTCTCCTCCCCAGTTCGGACGAGTCGCATTGCAAGGTCCCGGATTTACCTATTAGCGCCGAGGCAGATTTTGGAGGACAAGATTCGTAATTACTCACCCCTCTGCGGCATTGTGACTCGGGTCTGAGGTATTGAGCGGACTGCGGCGAGCATGATTCACGCTCGCCATGACGCAGAGGAAGATCGATTCGCCGAGCAACGATGGCGCTCATCTGGTGGCGCCGCTGCTGGCGCGGATCGACCAGCTCGTGGCGCAGATCGCCGCTAGAGACGCGCGCATCGACGAATTGCTGGCGCAGGTGAAGGGGTTGAACGCCCGCATTGCCGAACTCGAAGCCAAGCGCGGCGGACCGCCGAAGACGCCGGACAATTCCTCGCTGCCGCCTTCGCGCGGGCAGAAGGCGAACGCCGAGCCGGCGGCGGTCAAGCCGCGGCGCAAGGGCCGGCCCGGCGCTGCGCGCAAGCTGGCCGAGAATCCCGACGCGACGCGACGATTCTACGCCGAGCACTGTGCGTGCGGCGCCGTGCTTGACCAAGCCGGACAGGAACTTGCGAAGGAGTACGATCATATCGACATTCCGCCGATCAGGCCGATCACCACACGCATCCAGCTGTTCCGCGCTGCCTGCCCCTGCTGCAAGGCGCGGGTGACGGCGGGCGCACCCGCGGACATGCCCGAGGGCACACCGTTCGGTCCGGGCATCGCGTCGATGATCTCCTACCTGCACGGCTGCCAGATGATCGGCTTCAAGCGGCTGACCGAGGTTTGCCAGGGGCTCTTCGGCCTCACAATCTCGCAGGGCGCCATCGCCAACGTACTCGCCCGCGTTGGTGAGGCCATCGCAGCGCCGGCCGAGCGGATCGCCGCAGAGGTGCGCGCAAGCGAGGTCATCGCCAGCGACGAGACGAGTGCGCGCGTGAAAGGCAAGACTTGGTGGCAGTGGACGTTCGGCTGCGCCACCGCCGTCTATCATGTGATCGCGCCGACGCGTGGGAAGTGCGTGCCGACAGACTTTCTCGCCGGCGTGAAGCCGAAGATGTGGCTGTCGGACCGGCTGCCTGCGCAGTTGAGACACGCCGAGGCGCACCAGTTCTGCCTCGCACATCTGATCCGCGATGCGCAGTATGCCATCGACCACGGCGATACAATCTTCGCGCCCGACTTCAAGGCGCTACTCAAGGACGCGTGTGCGGTCGGCCGCCGCCGGCCCGATCTCGCCGACGCCACCATTGCCGCGCATCGCCGCCGTCTCGAAAGGCAACTCGAGCGGTTGCTCGCACGCAAGCCGACCGATGCCGAGGGCCGCAAGCTGCGAGACGCGGTGTATCTCGACTGCACCGACAAGCTGTTCGTGTTCCTCAAGCGCCGCGACGCCGAGCCGACCAACAACGAAAGCGAGCGGGCGCTAAGGCCGTCGGTGATCTTCCGCAAAGTGACGAACGGCTTCCGCTCCGAGTGGGGCGCCAAGACCTACGCCGCCCTCTGCTCCATTGTCGAAACCGGCCGCCGCAACGGCCAGAGCGCTCTAACCGCCATCCGCGACGCACTGGCACAACCCGCGCCCGAGGTGGCCGTCGCGCGACCGGCGCACGCGGGGTGAGTAATTACCGATCGCCGACATACAACCGCTCAGGCTGGTCACGCGCAAAATCAAAAAGACACCCAAATACAGGCGGATCGCGGCTTCGATGCGAGAGGTAGGCATTGTCGAACCGCCGATAGTCGCTCGCGATCGCAGCAATCCGGCCAAGTACCTTCTCCTTGAAGGCCATCTGCGTATCGACATCCTCAAAGGCTTGGGCCACACCGATGTCGTGTGTCTCGTGTCAACGGACGATGAGGCCTTCACCTACAATAAGCGGGTCAATCGTCTCGCCATCATCCAAGAGCACAAGATGATTCTTAAGGCCATCGAGCGAGGGGTTTCGGAGGAGCGCATTGCCAAGGCCCTCAATGTAGACGTGGGGGGCATCAAGCAAAAGCGGCGTCTTCTGGACGGCATCTGCGCTGAAGTTGCCGAAATCTTCAAAGACAAACATATCGCGGTCCAAGTGTTCACGGAATTCAAGAAGATGGCGCCGCTACGACAAATCGAGGCCGCCGACCTGATGGTCGCGATGAACAACTATACGGTGACCTATGCAAAATCGTTACTTGCCGCGACACCACAATCGCAGTTGATCGAGTCTGCGAAACCCAAACACGTGAAGGGCCTGACCGATGAACAGGTGGCACTGATGGAACGCGAATCGGTAAACCTCGAACGCGAGTTCAGGATCGCCGAAAAGGCGTACGGGACCGACCATCTCGACGCCGTGCTGATCAATGGCTACATCTGCAAGCTGCTCAGTAACGTACGGGTGGTGCGCTACCTCGCGCAGCACTACGGTGAAATCCTCACTGAATTTCAGAAGCTTTGCGAAACCGAAAAGGCCGCGGCCTGAGATGATGTTATCTCTCGCCGCGATCGAGTGTACGTGCCGCAGCGGCGTGTGGCATTAGAAATTGCACCAAGTCATCAATCACGTCGGCAAGGGAACCGGGCGGC
>DATDGG010000091.1:0-1740 GCA_036522235.1 Xanthobacteraceae bacterium | reverse complement strand
TATTCCGGACGGCGCCTTCGACATCACCTTCGAGGACGTGGGCGGCCTCGGTAAGCAGATCAAGCTCGTGCGCGAGCTGGTGCAGCTGCCGCTCAAATATCCGCACGTCTATCGCCATCTCGGCATCAATCCGCCGCGCGGGATCATTCTTTACGGGCCGCCCGGCGCCGGCAAGACGCATCTCGCCCGCGCGGTCGCCAACGAGGTCGATGCGCGCTTCTATTACATCAACGGCCCCGACGTGATCGGCACCTATACGGGCGAGACCGAAGCCAATCTGCGCCGCATGTTCAACGAGGCCGGCCACCATTCGCCCTCCATCATCTTCATCGACGAGCTCGACGCCATGGCGCCCAAGCGCGGCGAGACCGGCGCCCATTCCGACACGCGCGCCGTGACCCAGCTGCTCGCACTGATGGACGGGCTCAAGCGCGTCGATGCCGTCATCGTGATCGGCACCACCAACCGGATCGATGCGGTCGACCCCGCGTTCCGCCGGCCGGGCCGGTTCGATCGCGAAATCTTCATCGGCCCCCCCGATACGGCCGGCCGGCGGGAGATTCTCGAAATCCATACCCGCGAAATGCCGCTGTCCGACGACGCGCAGGGCTTTCTCGACGAGATCGCGCGGCGCACGCACGGCTTCCTCGGCGCCGACCTGATGGAGCTCTGCCGCGACGCCGGGTTGAACCGGCTGCGCCGCAGCGCCGGCAATTTGGCCGACCATCGCGCAGCTTTCCGGATTCCGCTCGAAGACCTGCGGGTCGAGCGCGAGGATTTCGAGCTGGCGCTGTCGCAGACCAGGCCCTCGGCGCTGCGCGAGACGCTGATCAGCATACCGGACGTTTCCTGGCGCGATATCGGCGGGCTCGACGCGGTCAAGAAACGCCTGCAGGAGACGGTCGAGCTGCCGCTGCGCAACCCGCAGCTCCTGACCGCGAGCGGGCTCCCGCCGCATATGGGCGCGCTGCTCTACGGGCCGCCCGGAACCGGCAAGACGCTGCTCGCCAAAGCGCTCGCCAAGGAATGCGGCGTCAACTTCATCTCCGTCGACGGGCCGGAAATCTTCACCAAATGGCTCGGCGAATCCGAGGAAGGCGTGCGGCAGATATTCCGCATCGCCCGCCAGGTGGCGCCGGCCGTGGTCTTCTTCGATCAGCTCGAAGCCATCGCCCCCGTGCGCGGCGCGCACACCGGCACGATGACCACCGACCGCGTGGTGAGCCAGCTGCTCGCCGAGCTCGACGGCGTCGGCGAGCTCTCGCGCGTGATCGTGCTGGGCGCGACCAACCGCATCGACCTCATCGATCCCTCGATCCTGCGCCCCGGCCGCTTCGGCGTGCATATCGCGGTCGGCCTGCCCGACGCGCCGGCGCGCCGCGAGATCTTGCGCATCTGCCTGCGCACGAACGATGGCACCGGCGGGACGGAGCTCGCATCCATCATCGAGGCGGTGACGCCGCTGACCGAGGGCTTCTCCGGCGCCCGGCTGCGGCAACTCTGCGACGACGCCAAGCGCAGCGCCATCCGCCGCACCGGCTTTACGCAGGCGGCGGCGCCGACCGTCGATGATATGTTGCAGGCGCTGGAGGCGGAACGCGCCGAGTGTAAATAGCGGCCTCATCCTGAGGGCGCGCTCTTGCGCGCGTCTCGAAGGATGGATGCACGGCACGGACTCGCGGCCATCCTTCGAGACGGCCGGCAAACGCCGGCCTCCTCAGGATGAGGCCTTCGAGACGG
>DATDGG010000090.1:0-23322 GCA_036522235.1 Xanthobacteraceae bacterium | reverse complement strand
GACTTTCTTCTGCCCCAGGACGTCGATGATGCCGGGCGGGTTGGTCTCGACGTCGCGGCGGGTCGGCAGGCGGCCCTTCTGGGTGAGGAACTGCTGGCCCTCGCGGCTGAGCATATAGTTCACCGCCAGCAGCGCGGCCTTCGGGTGCGGGGCCTGCGCGCTGATGCCGACCGACCCGAAGGCGAGCGTCACGGGATCAAGCGCCCAGAAATCGGTCGGCGCGCCAGAGAGCTTCATGTTCACGGTCAGCGGCACGAAATTGTTGAGCGCCAGCCAATATTCGCCGGCTCCAACCGAGCGCGCGATGTTGAGATGGCCGTCGATCACCACCGGCTTCAAGGTAGCGGCGATGTCCTGGGCGAGCTTGCGGCCGCGCTCCTCCCCATAGTGCTGGAACAGCCCAGTCAGCCATTCCGAATCGGTGGCATCGATGGCGATCTTGCCGGCCCAGTCCTTGTGGGCGAGGAATTCGTCAAATGTCTGCGGCAACTCCGCCTTCTTGACCAAGTTGGTATTGTAGGCGGGCGCATTGTAGTTCCCGGTGACGCCGTACCAGCGCCGGTTTGGCCCGCGCGCCTCGGCAATCAAATTCTTGGCTTCCGGCGGGTCGAAAGGCAGCAGCAGCTCGTCGGGAAGATTGTAGACCGGCGTGGTGGCGACCAGGTCCCAGCTGCGCTGGCGCGCGCGGGCTTCAATCGCGATGCGGGCGCGGATATTGGCATCCGACGAGCGCACGAAGTTCACCTTGATGCCGGTCGCTTCCTCGAACACGCGCCAATAGGGCAGCCCCTCCTCCTCGTTCATGGAGGCATAGATGGTCATCTCGCCTTCGGCCTTCGCGGCTGGGAGGATGTCGGGCATGATCCAGGATGGCTGTGCCCGGGCCGGCGTCACCAACGCCAGGACCACAACGCCGAACGCGGCCGCGGCCGTCACCTGACTCTTGCGAAGCCCACGCCAAGCTGCACCGCGTGGCAACGCCTCGCGTGGACACGGCGCGCGAAGATGCGCGCCTTTGCCCACCCCACAAAACCACCTCAAGGCGTCCTCCCGCGGAATGGTCACTGCTTCGGCGCCTGACCAAAATATCTCAGATCGGGCGGCGGCTGATTCTTCTTCAGCGGCATCAGGTAGCCGTCCTGGCTCTGATAGTAGGCATCCTTGCCGATGCGGACCATGGAATTGTTTTCCGCGCAGACCGCCGTCTGCCACATCGGCTTGGGATTGGGGACGCGGCCGGACTTCTTGGTGATCGACCATGGTCGCGTCAAGGCGTTGTCGATCACCGTGATGTCGTCATAGAGGATGTTGCGGTCGGCCTTGTCGAGATGGATGCGCTCCTTGACGATCGATTGATTGTCGCGGTGGAGCGGCAGGCCGGAGCCGTCATAGACGCGCGGGCCCTTGAAGGCGCGCGTCTCGACTTCGAGCACATTGTAGCGGCCGTCGGCGTTCTCGTCGATCCAGCGGCCGATGGAATAGCCCGCGAAGGTGCGCTCGTATTCGCCCTCGGCCGGCCAGTCGCGGCCGTCGGTGTAGATGCGCCGGTAGGAATCGTTGACGTGGCTGATCAGGATGTAGGTGATCTCAGGCGTGACCACGACTTCCATCGGGTCGTAGAGGCTCATCATCATCGGCATGCCCTGCGGCAGGCAATACCACGACGCCATGTCGCCGACGCCGCCCTGCGCCATGCGGGCCAGGTTGTCTTCGTAGACGGCGCGGTATTCGGGCGTGAGCGGGGCCTTGTTGGTGGTGCTCTCCCAGCGATTGGGACTGATGCGCTGCCATTGTCCCTTGAGGTCGGGATATTTCGACAGGTCGTCGAGCGCCAGCGCGCCAGATGACGTCATCGCGAATGCGACCGCCAGCGAGATGAGGCTGATCCGGCTTCGATGGCGCATATGTCGATAGGGCATGGCTGTCTCCGCTTCGGCGGCCAAATTAGCGCATGTCCCGGAAAAGTGGATACCGGTTTTCCGAAAAGGACACGCGCCAGCGCAAAAAAAGCAGAGCGCATTCCGATCCATTCGATCGGGATGCGCTCTAGCGCGGCGGCGTAAAGTTGCGCAAATCCGGGGGCGGCTGGTCCTTGTAGGCCGGCATCAGGAAGCCGTCGCCGCCGCGGAAATAGAACTGGTTCCCGATCGGCACGTGGTTGTTGGCCTCGGTGCAGAGGAACTCGGGCCAGAGCGGATGTGGCTCGCGATTGTAGTCGCGCGTGACCGTCCAGGGGCGCGTGAAGGCATGGTCGACGGTGGTGATCTCATCGTGCAGGCGATCGCGGTTGGCCGCGTCGAGACTGATCCGCTCCTTGACCACTGTCCGATTGTCCTTGTGCAGCGGCAGGCCGTCGGCATCAAGCGTACGCGGACCCTTGAGCCCGCGGGTCTCGACCTCGAGCACGCCGTAGCGGCCCGCGCCGTCCGGCTCCATCCATTTGCCGATCGAATAGCCGTCGAATGTGGGCTTGAGCTCCGAAGGCCAGTCGCGCCCATCGGTGTAGATGCGGCGGAAGTCGGCCAAGTGATCGACCCGGATATAAGTCACCTCCGGCGTGACGATGACCTCCATGGGCTCGTAGGCGATCATCATCCGCGGCATGCCGGTGGGCAGGCAAAAGACCTGCGGATCGGCCCCCAGATTGCCGGCATGCAGCGACTTGAGGTTGGCTTCGAAAATGGCCTGATACTCCGCGGTCAGCGGCGCCTGCTGCGCGAGGCCCCGCGGTTTGCTCGGGTCCCATTGCGAACGCGGATGGGCGCGGCTCCATTGGCCGTTGAGGTCGGGGGGCTTGCTGGCATCGGAGGCCGATGCGGGCGCAAGGGCCATGGACAGCGTTGCCGCCAGCGCAGTGGCACAGATTGAGCTTCGACAGAGCATATCCGCTTCCGTTAGTGTGCGGACCTGGATTGTAGGACGGGTTGAGCCCTTGCGAAACCATCCTACGCGACCCGCCGAGCGTCCAATCAATTCGGCGGCGTGCCGTTCTGGGCGAGCGCGGCGCCGGCGAGATAGAGCGAGCCGGTGATGAGGATGCGCGGGGGCTGATCGAGGTCGAGGCGGGCGACAGCCGCGAGCGCCGCCTCGATGTCAGGACATTCCTCGGCCGGAAGACCGATCGCGCGCGCCGCCTGCGCCAGCGCCGCGGCCGGAAAAGCGTTTTCCTGCTGCGGGATCGGGACCGCCACGATGCGGCGCGCAAGCCCGGTGAAGTTTCGCAAGAATCCCGCGCTGTCCTTGTTGGCGAGCATGCCGACGATCAGCACGAGCGGCCGCGACACCCGCTCCTCGAGATCGGCGAGCGCATTGGCGATGACCCTGCCGCCGTCCGGATTGTGGCCGCCGTCGAGCCAGAGCTCGCCGCCCGGCGGCACCAGGGCGGCGAGCTTCCCGTTCGCGAGGCGCTGCAGCCGGCCCGGCCACTCCGCCTTGGCGACGCCTTCGAACGCGGCCGGCTTGAGCGCGAGCGTGCCGACCGCGCGCAGCGCCGCGATGGCGAGGCCGGCATTCTCGAACTGATGGCGGCCGTGAAGCTTGGGGGCAGGAAGATCGAGAAGGCCGGCATCGTCCTGATAGACCAGACGGCCGCGCTCTTCGGTCGCAGTCCAGTCCTCGCCCGCAATCTTGATGGCGGCGCGAATCCGCGCGGCCTGCCGCTCGATCACCGACAGCGCCTCGCGCGGTTGCGCGGCGACGATGGCCGGCACCTCCGGCTTGAGGATGCCGGCTTTCTCCGCCGCGACCAGGCCGACCGTGTCGCCCAGAAACTCGGCATGGTCGAGCGCCACCGGCGTGATCAATGTGGCGAGCGGGCGCTCGACCACATTGGTGGCATCGAGCCGACCGCCGAGGCCCACTTCAAGCAACAGGATGTCGGCCGCATGCTGCGCGAACAGGAGGAGCCCGGCCGCGGTGGTAATCTCGAACACCGTGATCGGGGCGCCCGCATTGGCGCGCTCGCAGGCGGCGAGCGCCTCGGCAAGCTCGGCATCGGAAGCGAGCCGCCCCTCACCGACCGCGCCGAGACGAAAGCGTTCGTTGAACCGCACCAGATGCGGCGACGTATAGACGTGCACGCGCAGCCCCGCCGCCTCCAGGATCGCCCGCATGAAGGCGATGGTCGAGCCCTTGCCGTTGGTGCCGGCGACATGGATCACCGGCGGCAATCGCCGCTCCGGATGGCCGAGCGCCGCGAGAATGCGCCACATGCGCTCCAGCGTCAGGTCGATCCGCTTGGGATGCAGCGCCAGCAGCCGGGCGACGATGGAATCGATGTGAGTCATGCCATGCGGACTAAAGCATTTTCAGCAAAAGCTTGCCCTTGCGAAAGCGGGGATAGCGTCCGGCATTTTCATCCGAAAATGCGACAACGCAAAAACGCGAGAGGCGCGCCCTCAGGCGGGCGCGGGCGCCGGCTCCGGCAGCGCGGGGGCCGGCGACTTGGTCAAGAGCCGGCACAGATTGGCGAGCGTGGCGCGCAATTGGTGGCGGTGCACCACCATGTCCACCATGCCGTGCTCCTTGAGATATTCGGCGCGCTGAAAACCCTCCGGCAGCTTCTCGCGGATGGTCTGCTCGATGACGCGTGGCCCGGCGAAGCCGACGAGCGCGCCCGGCTCCGCGAGCTGGACGTCGCCCAGCATGGCGTAGGAGGCGGTGACGCCGCCGGTGGTCGGGTTGGTGAGCACCACCAGATAGGGCTTGCGGGCCTCGCGCAGCATCTGCACCGCCACGGTGGTGCGCGGCAGTTGCATCAGCGAGAGGACGCCCTCCTGCATGCGGGCGCCGCCCGAGGCCGCAAACAGGATGAAAGGCGTGCCCTTGTCGACCGCGGTCTGCACGCCCTTGATCACCGCTTCGCCGGCCGCCATGCCGAGCGAGCCACCCATGAAGTCGAAATCCTGAACCGCGATCACCACCGGCAGGCCATCGAGCTTGCCGTAGCCGAGCTTGATGGCATCGGTGGTGCCGGTCTTGCTGCGCGCGTCCTTGAGGCGGTCGGTGTAGCGGCGTTCGTCACGGAACTTGAGCGGATCGACCGGCACGTCCGGGACCGCGACGTCGAACCAGGTCTCGCCGTCGAACATGGATTTCATGCGCGCCGTCGCGCCCATGCGCATGTGATAGTTGGAGCCCGGAATGACGAACTGGTTCGTCTCGACGTCCTTGTAGAACACGAGCTGCCCGGTCTCCGGACACTTGATCCAAAGATTCTCCGGCGTGTCGCGCCGGTTGAGGAAGCTGCGGATCTTCGGCCGGACGACGTTGGAGATCCAGTTCATGGCGTGCCTCGGAGTGTCATGGCGGCTGATATAGTGCAGACAAGCGGCTTCTTGTAGCCCGCATGAAGCGCAGCGGAATGCGGGACCGCCGTTCCCGCATTGCGCCATAGCCCGTCGAAGACGGGGGTAAAACGCCCTTATGGCTTCAGGCGGGCTACGCCGCCTTTTCCGCCAAAAGACGCCGCATGACTTCAGGGTCCCCCTCACTCCGCCGCCAGGCGACGGGCTGCGCGCACGCCTTGGGCGAGCGTGCCGACCAGATCCGTTACCGCCTTGACGCTCGATGCCGTCGCCTTCATGTCGGGGCCGAGGCTCTGCTTGAGCGCATCGACCAGCGCGGAGCCGACCACGACACCGTCCGCGGCCTGCGCGATCGCGCGCGCTTGCGCCGCGGTGCGCACCCCGAAGCCGACCGCGACCGGCAGCGTGGTGTGGCGCTTGATGCGGGCGACCGCGGCCGACACCTTTCCGGTATCGGGTGCCGCCATGCCGGTGATGCCGGTGATCGAAACGTAGTAGACGAAGCCGGAGGTGTTGGCGAGCACGGCCGGCAAGCGCTTGTCGTCGGTCGTAGGCGTGGCGAGGCGGATGAAATTGAGCCCAGCCGCAAGCGTCGGCAGGCAGAGCTCATCGTCTTCCTCGGGCGGCAGATCGACCACGATGAGACCGTCAACCCCGGCCGCCTTGGCGTCCGCGAGAAAGCGCGTCACGCCGTAGACATAGATCGGATTGTAGTAGCCCATCAGGACGATCGGGGTCGCGGCGTCGGCCTTGCGAAACGCCGCCACCATGGCGAGCGTCTTGTGCATGTCCTGGCCGGCCTTGAGCGCGCGCAGCGAGGAGGCCTGGATGGCGGGGCCGTCCGCCATCGGATCGGTGAACGGCATGCCGAGCTCGATCAGGTCGGCGCCGGCGCGCGGCAGCGCGCGCAGGATTTCAAGCGATGTCGCCTGATCGGGATCGCCGGCGGTCACGAAGGTGACGAGCGCGGCACGGCCCTCGCGCTTGAGCGCGGCAAAGCGTTGCTCGATCCGCGTGCTCATGCGCGATGCCGTTTGAGGTAGGCGTCGACGCTCACCAGGTCCTTGTCGCCACGCCCCGACATGTTCACCACCATCAAGTGGTCCGCGGGCTTGGCGGGCGCGATGTCGAGAACCCGGGCGAGCGCATGCGCGGGCTCCAGTGCCGGGATGATGCCTTCGAGCCGCGAGCAGAGCCCAAAAGCGGCCACCGCTTCGTCGTCGGTGGCGGAGAGATATTGCACCCGCTTGATGTCGGCGAGCCAGGCATGCTCGGGCCCGATGCCGGGATAATCGAGGCCGGCCGAGATCGAATGGGCCTCGTTGATCTGACCGTCCGGGTTCATGAGCAGATAGGTGCGATTGCCGTGCAGCACGCCGGGACGGCCGCCGGCGAGCGAAGCGGCGTGCTGGCCGCTGTCAAGACCATGACCCGCCGCCTCGACGCCATAGATTTCGACTTGCGGGTCGTCGAGAAAGGGATGGAACAGCCCCATGGCGTTCGAGCCGCCGCCGATGCAGGCGATGAGCGAATCCGGCAGGCGGCCTTCCGCCGCCAGCATCTGCTCGCGGGTCTCGTTGCCGATGACGCTCTGGAAATCACGCACCATCATCGGATAGGGGTGCGGGCCCGCGACCGTGCCGATGCAATAGAAGGTGTCGGCCACATTAGTTACCCAGTCCCGCAGGGCCTCGTTCATGGCGTCCTTGAGCGTGTTGGAGCCCGAGGTCACGGGCCGCACCTCGGCGCCCAGCGCCCGCATGCGCAGCACGTTCGGCTGCTGCCGCTCCACGTCGACCGCCCCCATATAGACGATGCAGGCGAGGCCGAACTTGGCGCACAAGGTGGCGGTCGCGACCCCATGCATGCCGGCGCCCGTCTCGGCGATGATGCGCGGCTTGCCCATGCGGCGCGCCAGCATGATCTGGCCCAGCACATTGTTCACCTTGTGGGCGCCGGTGTGGTTGAGGTCCTCGCGCTTGAAGTAGATTTTCGCACCCAAAAGGCCGGAGGCCGTCTTCGCCCGTCGGCAATGCGCGGTCGTGCGTTCCGCAAAATAGAGCGGCGAGGGCCGGCCGACATAATGGGTCAGATGAGCTTCCATCTCGCGCCAGAAAGCCGGGTCGGCCTTGGCCTGCGCATAGGCCGCTTCCAGATCCAGAATCAGCGGCATCAGGGTCTCGGCGACGAACCGGCCCCCGTAGATGCCGAAATGACCGCGCTCGTCGGGACCGGTGCGGAATGAATTGGGCTGCTGGACCGACATCACGTTTCCTTGGCGTTCCCTATCGGGCTCCCTTGGCTCAGCGGCCCGCAATCGCGCGCGCCGCGTCGGCGCGCGGCACGCGCGTGAGCTTCGCGGCGGCCTCACGCGCGGCCCGCACGAAGGCACGGATCTTGTCGGCATCCTTCTCGCCCGGCGCGTTCTCGACGCCCGACGACACGTCGAGGCCGTCGGCGGCGGTGACGCGTAGCGCCTCGGCGACATTGCCGGCATCGAGGCCGCCCGACAGCACGAAGGGCACCGCGAGGTCGAGATTTTCAAGCAGGCGCCAATCGAAGGTCTGGCCGAGCCCGCCCGGCCGGGAGGCCCCGCGCGGCGCCCGTGCGTCGAACATCAAGAGGTCGGCCACCTTGGCGTAGATATGCACCTGCGACAGGTCGGCACGTTCGGTGACCGGCAGCGCCTTCATGACCGGCAGCCTGAACAGCGACCGGATCACGCCGACGCGCTCCGGCGTCTCCCGGCCGTGCAGCTGCAGCACATCCGGCTTCAAGGCAGCGATGCAGGATTTCAAGAACTCGTCATTGGCATCGACCGAGACCGCAACCTTGCGGATACCCGGCCGCACCCGTTCGGCGAGCGTGCGCACGGCCTCGAAGCCGACATGGCGCGGCGACGGCGGGAAGAACACGAAACCCACCAGGTCGGCGCCCGCCTCCATGGCCGCGTCGAGCGCCGCCGGCGTCTTCAGCCCGCAGATTTTGATCAAGACGGACATGCCCAAATCTTCTTGCCAAGTCTTCTTGCCAAGTCTTCTCACGTTCCAATCAGGGCTTTAGAGCATTTTCGGGAAAAATGCCTGCCCTTTGCGCGGGCGGGGGCCTGTTCCTGCGGGCGCCCCTTCGATGGTCGCCTTCGCCTCAAGCCGCCGGCGGCGGCACAATGAGGCGCAAGGCCTCGGCGGGCCGCGGTGTGGCCGGGGCGGCGCCGGCCCGCTCGCTCAGTTGCGTGCGCAAGCGGACGAGCTCCGCCTCGGCGCGGCGGGCGCGCGAGCGCCAGCCGCCCTGGCGCAACCAGGCCGCGCAGCCGCCCACCACTACGCCGCCGGTCACCAGGGCGAAGATGAGCAGATAGAGCGGCTGCGAGAACACCAGCGCCGGATCGGCCTCGTTGAACGGATCGAGCGAAACGGTGACGACCTGGCGATTTGCGACCGCGAACGAGATCAGCACCACCGCAAGGAAGAGCGAGACCAGCGCGGTGACGATCTTGCGGATCATGGACCACTCGGGCGGTTGAGCCGCTCGCGCATCTCCTTGCCGGTCTTGAAGAATGGCACCGACTTCTTGTCGACCGAGACATGGGCGCCGGTACGCGGATTGCGTCCTGAGCGGGCCGGACGATGCTTGACCGAGAACGCCCCGAAGCCGCGCAGCTCGACGCGGTCGCCGCGCGCCATCGCGGCGATGATCTCGCCCAGAATGGCGTTGACGATATTCTCGACGTCGCGCTGATAGAGATGTGGATTTTGCGTGGAGATGCGCTGCACGAGCTCGGACTTGATCATTTGTGGCCGCCGCCTCTCGAACCAAAGCAGTTTCAGTTGCCGGCGGAAGGTTGCCAAAGCGCCAGTAGACCGTCAAGGTTGATGCGATCCTGCACGGCGCCCCATTCGTCGAAACGCTGGGCGAGGGTGCCGAAGCCGGCCGCGCCAATGAGTGCGCTCACCGCCGTATGCAGGAACGGGAGGTCGCTGAAGCGGTCGTGCAGCTGATAGTCGCGCACCGGGGTCTTGGGATCGATATTTTTCTCCTTGGCGAGCCAGGCGATCGCGGTTTCCTCGTCACCGAGCTCGTCGACGAGCTTGAGCGGCACGCCCTGGCGGCCCGTAAAGACACGCCCATCGGCGACGCGATCGAGGTCGGCATCGTCGAGCTGCCGGCGATTCTTCACGAGATCGCGAAACCAGTCATAGGAATCCTTCACCAGCGCCGCGATGGCGGCGCGCGCCTCCGGGCTCGTCGGCTCGAAGCCGTTGGGCGCGGCCTTCAGGGGCGACGACTTGACCTCCTCCATGGTGACCCCGAGCTTGGTCAGCAGCTCGCCCACATTGGGAAATTGAAACAGCACGCCGATCGAGCCGACCAGCGAAGTCTCCTGCGCCACGATGTGATCGCCCGCGACGGCCGCGATATAGCCGCCCGAAGCCGCGAGCCCGTCGACCACCACAACCATCGGCTTCTTGCTCTTGAGCCCGATAAGCGCGTGGTGCAGTTCCTCGGAGCCGGCCGTGGTGCCGCCCGGGCTGTTGATGTGCACGATCACGGCCTTGGCCTGCGAGTTGGCGAGCCGCGTCAGGGCCGTCACCCGCTCCTGATCGCTGCGAATGAGACCGGTGATCGAGATGCGCGCGATCGAGGCGCCGGAGGAGCCGGCGAACATGTCGATGCCGGGCGTCCGCAGCGCGCTGCCGAGCCCGATCACCACGCCGATGGCCAGCACCATCGCCAGCACGCGCCAGAACGTGAGCTTGCGCCGCATCCGGCGGCGATCGACGATTTGATCGGCATCGAGCGACATGGAGGGAATTCCTTCGGAGTTCGCATTGATCGTGAAGGGCGAATAGCGAATGGCGAGTAGCGAATGGCGGCCTGTCGGGCGCTGTCCCTATTCGCTATTCGCCACTCGCCGCTCGCAATGGTCTACTCGTCCGTCTTTTCTTCCGCCTTCTCGCCGGCGCGCTTGAGCGCGGTGCCCAAGATGTCGCCCAGCGTCGCGCCCGAATCGGAGGAGCCGTATTGGGCGATCGCCTCTTTCTCCTCGGCCACTTCGAGCGCCTTGATCGATACCGTGATCTTGTGGCTGCGGCGATCGAACTGGGTGACCCGCGCGTCGACCTTCTCGCCGACCGCGAACCGCTCCGGCCGCTGCTCGCCGCGATCGCGCGCGAGCTCCGAGCGCTTGATGAAGGCGGTCAAATCGGTGCCGATGATCTTCACGTCGATACCGGCTTCCTTGACCTCGGTGACCTCGCCGGTGACCACCGCGCCCTTCTTGATGTCGCCGGCGCTTTCGGTGGCGAACGGATCGCCTTCGAGCTGCTTGATTCCGAGCGAGATGCGCTCCTTCTCGACGTCCACGTCGAGCACCTGCGCTCGCACCATGTCGCCCTTCTTGTATTCCTCCATCACCTGCTCGCCCGGCCGTTTCCAGTCGAGATCGGAGAGATGCACCATGCCGTCGACGTCGCCGTCGAGGCCGAGGAACAGGCCGAACTCGGTCTTGTTCTTGACCTCGCCTTCGACCTCGGTCCCGGGCGGATATTTCTCGATGAAGACCTCCCAGGGATTGCGCATAGTCTGCTTGAGGCCGAGCGAGATGCGGCGCTTGACCGAATCGACCTCGAGAATCTGCACCTCGACCTCCTGGGAAGTGGAGACGATCTTGCCGGGATGCACGTTCTTCTTGGTCCACGACATTTCGGAGACGTGGATCAAGCCCTCGATGCCGGGCTCGAGCTCGACGAAGGCGCCGTAGTCGGTGATGTTGGTGACGCGGCCCTTGAAGCGGGTGCCGACCGGGAACTTGGCGTCGATGCCCTGCCAGGGATCGTCCTGCAGCTGCTTCATGCCGAGCGAGATGCGGTGGGTCTCGTGATTGATCTTGATGATCTTGACCTTCACCTGCTGGCCGATGGTGAGCACCTCGGTCGGATGATTGACGCGCCGCCAAGCGATGTCGGTGACATGCAGGAGGCCGTCGATGCCGCCGAGATCGACGAACGCGCCGTAATCGGTGATGTTCTTGACCACGCCGTCGATGACCTGGCCCTCTTCGAGATTCTGCACCAGCTCCTGGCGCTGCTCGGCGCGGGTCTCTTCCAGCACGGTGCGGCGCGACACCACGATATTGCCGCGGCGGCGATCCATCTTGAGAATCTGGAACGGCTGCGGCACGTTCATGAGCGGGGTCACGTCGCGGATGGGCCGGATATCGACCTGGCTGCGCGGCAGGAACGCCACCGCACCGTCGAGATCGACCGTGAAGCCGCCCTTGACCTGGTTGAAGATGACGCCGGTCACCTTCTCGTTGCCCTGGAACGCCTTCTCGAGCTTGCCCCAGCTTTCCTCGCGGCGCGCCTTGTCGCGCGAGAGCACCGCTTCGCCCAGCGCGTTCTCGACCCGCTCCAGATAGACCTCGACGGTGTCGCCGACCTTGAGCTCGTTCGCCCGCCCGGGTCCGGAGAATTCGCGCAGCGGCACGCGGCCCTCGGTCTTGAGGCCGACATCGATGACGGCGACATCCTTCTCGATGCCGACGACGGTCCCCTTGATGACCGATCCTTCCTGCAGGTTGCCGCTTCCAAACGATTCGTCGAGCAGCTTGGCGAAATCTTCGTGCGAGTGCGAGGGTGCAGCAGAGGCGAGCGCAGTGGCCATGAATACTCCCGGTTAACGGAGCCGGATTGAGGTTGGTGAACGTCCCGAGCGCGCGGGCCGAAAGCCGTGGGCGACTTCAAGTCATTCAAGCCATGACGACTTCAACTCGTCATGACGACTTCAAGATGACTTCAAGCCTAGGGCGACCTTCGGCGCCTCCGACCAGCGGAGGCCCGGCGCATAACGCGCGATCGAAACGATGGTTCGGGTCCGGCGCCCTCGAAAATCGGCCGTGACTGCCAATGGGCAACATGACTGCCAATTGGCAAAGAAACTCGATCAGGCTGAAGCGGGCGGAGCAGGCTTAACGCCTCCACGACGGAAGCACGGTCAACCGCGCCTCCGGCCTGCTCGGACGGCTTCGACGATATCGACGGCGGCCCGGAATGCCGCGTCTATATCCAAATACGTAGTGTCGAGCAAGTGTGCATCGGGCGCCGCTTTCAGGGGAGCGACCGCGCGTGTCGTGTCGCGCTCGTCCCGGCGCAAGATATCGGCCAGGATCTCGGCCTCGCTCGCCTGCCCGCCGGCCGCCCGCAGCTCCGCAGCGCGGCGACGGGCGCGCTCCTGCGCCGATGCAGTGACCAGAATCTTAACCTCGGCCTGCGGAAAGATGACGGTGCCGATGTCGCGGCCGTCGAGCACCGCGCCGGGCTCCGCCGCGCCGAAATCCCGCTGGAAGGCCAGGAGGGCCGCCCGCACGTCGGAAATGGCCGAAACCACCGACGCAGCCTGGCCGATGGCATGGGCTTTGAGGACCTCTTCATCGAAGCGGGCCGGCTCGAGCGCGCGCGCGGCGGCGACCGCGGCGGCCGCATCATCCAGGGCACAGCCTTGATCCACCAACGTCTTGGCGACCGCCCGATAGAGCAAGCCGGTATCGAGATGCCGCAGCCCGTAATGGGCCGCCAGCCGCTTGCCCAGCGTGCCCTTGCCGGAGGCCGCCGGCCCGTCGATGGCGATGATCATGTGACGTCGGCCCCAAGACCCTTCATCATCGGCACGAAGCCCGGGAAGCTCGTGGCGATGAACGCGCCGTCGTCGATCCGCACCGGCTGCGCGCTCGCCAGGCCCATCATCAGAAACGCCATGGCGATGCGATGATCCATGTGGGTCGCGACCAGGCCGCCGCCCGCCACGGCGCCCTTGCCGTGCACGATCAGGTCGTCGCCGTCGATCTCGACTGCGACCCCATTGGCCAGGAGACCGTCGGCGATCGCGGCCAGGCGGTCGGATTCCTTTACCCGCAGCTCCTTGAGGCCGCGCATGACCGTGGTGCCATGCGCGAAGGCGGCCGCCACCGCCAGGATCGGATATTCGTCGATCATCGAAGGGGCACGCGCGGCCGGCACGTCGACGCCCTGGAGCCGTGATGCCCGGATGCGGAAATCGGCCATCGCCTCGCCGGCATCGCCGCGCGTCTCGATGATGTCGATGCGCCCGCCCATCTCGCCCAAAGTGGTGATGAGCCCGGTGCGCAGCGGATTGGTCATGACCTCGGTCACGGTCACGTCCGAGCCCGGCACGATGAGGGCGCCCACCATCGGAAAGGCGGCCGACGAGGGGTCGGCCGGCACCACCACCGGGGCCGGGTGCAGCTCCGGCTCGCCCTTGAGGATGATTTTGCGGCCGTGCGGGCCCTCCGGCACGACCGTGACCTCGGCGCCGAAATGGGCGAGCAGGCGCTCGGTGTGATCGCGGCTCGCCTCGGTCTCGATCACGATGGTCTCGCCCGGTGCCGCGAGGCCGGCGAGCAGCACCGCGGACTTGATCTGGGCGGAGGGCACCGGTGTGCGGTAGAGAATCGGCAGCGGATCGCGGGCGCCCGCCAGCGTGATGGGCAGGCGGCCGCCATCGGCGGCATGAAGCGGGCGGGCCCCCATCAGGGCGAGCGGATCGAGGATGCGCTGCATGGGGCGGCGGCGCAACGACGCATCGCCGTCGAAGGTCGCACGGATCGGGCAACCCGCGACCGCGCCCAGGACCAGCCGGCAGCCGGTGCCCGAATTGCCGAAATCGAGCACGTCGGCGGGCGCCCGAAAGCCCCCGACCCCGACCCCATGAACCCGCCAGGTGCCCACGCCGGCGCGCTCGACCTGGGCGCCCAGCGCCCGCATAGCGGCGCCGGTATTGAGCACGTCCTCGCCTTCCAGGAGCCCGGAAATACGGGTCTCGCCGACCGCCAAGGCGCCGAAGATCAGGGCCCGGTGCGAGATCGATTTGTCGCCCGGCACGCGCAGGCGGCCGTTCAATGGGCCGGCGTGACGCGCCGTCAGGGGAGATTGAGGAAGGTCGGACATTGCCAGGGATCAGGGATCAGGGGACCAGGGATCAGAGGTCGGACGCTAGGGACCGGGGGGTCCACCGGTCTGGCTCCTGTCATCTGACCTCTGTCCCTTGACCTTGACAGAGCCGGCGCGACTAGCCAAGTGAAGCAGCCTCATTTTGACCCGCGCAAGGAATCCGGACCGTGGCCAAACCCGAGCTCGGCACCAAACGCCTCTGCGGCAATTGCGCCGCAAAATTCTACGACCTCGGAAAAGACCCGATCGTCTGCCCGAAATGCCATACGGTTCTGCAGCTCGCCGCCACCACGCGGGCGCGGCCGGAGGCGGCGCGCGCCCAGGCGGCCGCCGAAGAGGAAGCCGTGGTGCCGGAGACCCAGGAGGCCGAATTCGTTTCGCTCGAGGAGGCCGATGCCGAGGCCGAGGGCAAGAAGGCCCCCGAGGGCGGGGCCGCCGAAGGCGCCGACGAGGAGATCGAGATCGAGGACGAGCAGCTCGACGACGCGGCCTTCATCGAGGAACAGGAGGAGGGCGACGAGGACGTGGCCGACATCATCGGCGATGTCGAGAACGAGGAGGAACCGTGATCAGGAATCAGTGATCAGCAGTCGGTGATCAGAGGCACCTCGGCTGGATTTTTCTCTGATTACTGACTACTGATCCCTGATCCCTGAAGGGGCCATAGCTCAGTTGGGAGAGCGCTTGAATGGCATTCAAGAGGTCGGCGGTTCGACTCCGCCTGGCTCCACCAGCCTCCACTTGTCCAGCCCGGACACATAGGTGACGGAACGTACCTAAGACATAGGTGACAACCTCGGGCCGAACGGGTTGTCGAGGGGCTGTAAGGTTTTTTGCTCCAAGTCGATATATCCGAGATCGTAGCTCATGAAGCTGACGATCCAGATTCCGTCGTCGACCTCTTTGATGCCGAGCATTTGGCCGGCAAGGACGGTCGAGATGTTGATTTTCTTGCGATGCATGCAGATGCGTCCGCAGGCGGTGACGAGGATGTCGCGATCGTGGAATGGATAGGCGAGATCGGGCAGGCCGTTGTAGGGTCTGGTGGAGGGTGAGTAGACCTCGGCGGGACACTTCATGGCGAGGGCCTCGTGGGGTCTTTCGCTATTGAATTCGTGAAGGAAGGCGTCGAAGCGATCCTGCTGCTGGAGGCTATTCATGCCCGGCGGGCGGGTGGCTTCCTTTTTCAAGGTGAGGTGCATGCGCTCGTGGCGGCCGTTTTGCTGGGGACGGCCGGGCTTGATGCGTTCGATGGCGACGCCGAGCCTGAGCCACCAGACGGCGAGCTTTGACAGGTTGAACAAGGCATTGGGGCTGGCGAAGGGGACGCCGTTATCGGATCGGATGGCGCCAGACAGGCCGCGCTCGGCGAACAGCTGCTGGAAGGCGGTAAATGCCAGGTCCTCGCGGGTGGATTCGAGGGCTTCACAGAGCAGCAGGAAGCGCGAGGCGTGGTCGGTGACGGTGAGCGGATAGCAATACTGCCCGTTGCCGAGCTTGAACTCGCCCTTGAAGTCGGCGCACCAGAGCTGGTTTGGGGCCGCGCCCGCTGAAAGGGGCGTTCCGGTTGCACGGTTGCGGGGACGGCCGATCGGCTTGACCAGGCCGTGCCGATGAAGAACAGCGTGGATGGTGCTCTTGGCGGGGATACGCACGTCGCCGGCCAGGCGTCTGACCAGGAGCTCGCGGATCTTGCGGGCCCCCCAATGCGGCTTGCCCCGTTTAAGGCTCAGGATCAGGCTTTCGACCTGCTGAGGGAGCTGGTTGGCGTAGCGTACCGGCCGCCGCGATCGATCCGTCAGGGCCGCGAGGCCGTGCTCCTTGTAGCGCTCGAAAATCTTATAGCCGGTCTTACGCGAGATGCCGAAAGCGCGGCAAACCTCCGCCATCGGCTCACCATCCAGAAGCTGTACGACAAAGCGTAGGCGCTCTTCCATGACCGAACTTTCCTTCCACGGCATTCACACCCCCCGCTTGCCAAAAAGCGAAAAGTGTAACCCATGTGTCCGGTACGAAGTGTCACCTATGTCCCAGGCCGCTCACCGTTGCTTAATCCCGTTAGAATCTTGCGGTCAGCGATTTGAAACTGCAAGCTCTGACAAGCATCATGACCGCACTTGCTCCCGTCCTGACCCCACAAGGCCTGCTGACCCTGAAGCCCTCGGATGAAGCGGCGGCATTGGATGTCGCGCGCAGTTCGCGACTGGAGCGAGCCTTCGCCCGGGGAACGGGCCACGGACTGCTGTACTTGGGCGCGGACGAGGTCGGGGGCAGTCTTCCCCCATTGTTGGCGTATTGGCGCGAGCTCGGGACACGCTACGTCACCGCGTTGTGCGCGCTCCCCGGTCTCGGCGAAGCCTCGACCAAGCCGGCCGTCCCTTCTCCAACCGAAGCGGAACTGAACACGTTGGCCGCAGCGGTGCCGCCGATGATCGGCGCGGAATACCTGACGTCTTCGGTCCTCGCCGATCTGTGGCGAGTCATGGATGCGGCATGCGATTCCGAATTGGCTGAAGCCAAGGCATCCGTTCAAGAGTTCCTCAAGTCCCGTCACCCCGCCTGGAATCTGGTCGGGCGCGTCCACTTCAATCTCGCTGAAAACAGGAAGGACGAGGAGGCTCCGTTCGCTTTCCTCGCCACCTACACGACGCGGTTGTCGGCGCAGGCCAAGGCGCAGCATCTGCCGCTCGGAAAGGCATTGGCGGAATATGCCGGCGCGAAGAACCGCGAGCGCCTGCTGTCGCTGTTGATGCCGGTCCAGCGCGCCGCCGAGCAGTGCGGCTGGCTGAAGGCCATGGTCGATGCCGGCGATATCTATCATCCGCTGCGCTGGCGCCCGCAACAAGCGCTGCAATTGCTGAAGGACGCACCCGCGCTCGAAAACGCCGGCGTCGTCGTGCGCATGCCGGCGAGCTGGCGCATGAACCGGCCCGCGCGCCCGCAGGTGAAGGCAACCGTCGGCGGCAGCGCGCCCGCGCAGCTCGGGCTCGCGGCGCTGCTCGATTTTCGGATGGAGGTGACGCTCGACGGGGAGACGCTGACCAAGGCCGAGATCAATCGCCTGCTCGCACAATCCGACGGACTGGCCTTCATTCGCGGCAAGTGGGTCGAGATCGACCACGAGCGATTGAGCCGGGCCCTTGGTCGATTCGAGACGATCGAGCGTCAGGCCGCCGCCAACGGCGTGTCGTTCGGCGAAGCCATGCGCCTGCTGGCCGGGGCTGGGATTTCCGGGGGCGGGATCGACGTTCAGGCCGACCTCGACTGGAGCCAGACCGTCGCCGGTCCATGGCTGGCGCAGACGCTCACGCAATTACGCCAGCCGGACGGCTCCCTGCGCGTCGATGCCGGTCGATCCCTGAAGGGCACGCTGCGGCCTTATCAACAGACCGGCGTGCAGTGGTTGCATTTGCTCGCCAGGCTCGGCCTCGGCGCCTGCCTCGCGGACGACATGGGTCTCGGCAAGACTATCCAGGTACTGTCGCTGCTGCTGGTGCTGAAAGGGCAGGCGGGTGACGGGCACAAGCCGTCGCTGCTGGTGGCACCGGCCTCGCTGCTCGCCAACTGGGCCGCCGAGATCGCTCGCTTCGCGCCGAGCCTGAAGGCGGTCGTGGTCCATCCGTCGGTCATGCCGGCTGACGAATTGAAGACGGACGGCACCGGCGACCTCGCGGATGCCGATCTCGCCATCACCAGCTACGGCTTTCTCGCCCGCGTCCCGTGGTTGGCGCGCACATCGTGGCGGCTCGCAATTCTCGACGAGGCCCAGACCATCAAGAACCCGGGCGCCAAGCAAACCAAGACGGTCAAGCAGCTGCGTGCCGACGCGCGCGTAGCGCTGACCGGCACGCCGATCGAGAACCGGCTCGGCGACCTCTGGTCGATCTTCGACTTCATCAATCCGGGGCTGCTGGGATCGTCCAAGCAGTTTTCGTCCTACGCCAAGCGGCTCGCCGACAGCAGTGCGCACAACCCATATGGCCCGCTGCGTGCACTGGTGCGGCCCTATGTCCTGCGCCGGATGAAGACCGACAAGGGCATCATCGCCGACTTGCCGGACAAGACCGAAGTGAAGGCCTTCTGCGCCCTGAGCCGCCGGCAGGCGGCCCTCTATCAGCGAGCGGTGGACGATCTCGCCGAACAGCTCGACGGCGCGGAGGGCATCGAACGCAAAGGCAGGGTCCTGGCGCTGCTCATGCGGTTGAAGCAAATCTGCAATCACCCGTCGCAATGGCTCGGCGACAACTCCTGGGCGGAGGAGGACAGCGGCAAGTTCGCCCGCCTGCGCGACATTGCCGATGAGATCGCCGCCCGGCAGGAGAAGGCTCTGATCTTCACCCAGTTCAAGGAGACCACGACGCCGCTGGCCGCGTTCCTCGGTTCCGTGTTCGGTCGGGACGGGCTCGTTCTGCACGGCGAGACGCAAGTCGGCAAGCGCAGGGATCTGGTGCGAAGGTTTCAGGAGGACGACGACGTGCCGTTTTTCGTGCTGTCGGTCAAGGCCGGCGGCGCGGGCCTCAATTTGACCGCGGCCTCGCACGTGATTCATTTCGACCGTTGGTGGAATCCGGCTGTTGAAAACCAAGCCACTGACCGTGCATTTCGGATCGGACAGACTAAGAATGTGCTGGTGCACAAGTTCGTGTGCCGCGGCACGGTCGAGGAGAAGATCGATCAGATGATCGAGGCGAAGCGGCAGCTCGCCGGGGATTTTCTGGGCGGCGGCGCGGACGCGGTGCTGACCGAGATGAAGGATGACGAGTTGCTGAAGCTGGTGGCGCTCGACCTGGCGGCGGCGATGAAGGAAGGCTGAGCCATGGGCGACTTCGGGTTCGGATGGGGAGACTACGTTTCGGTCGCCGAGAAACAGCGGCGGGCGAAGAAGGAACTTGCCAAGCTCAAGAAGCAGGGACGCTCGGTCGCGCCCGTGACTATCGAGGGGCGCAAGATCGCCAGGAATTTCTGGGGCAAGTCGTGGTGCACCAATCTCGAACGATACAGCGATTTTGCCAGTCGCCTGCCGCGCGGTCGAAGCTATGTCTGCAACGGATTTGTCGTCGACCTGCAAATCGCCAGGGGCAAGATCGCGGCGAAGGTCAGTGGCTCTGAACTCTACGACGTCGCGATCAGCATTGCTCCCGTCGCCGCAAAGCGCTGGCGTGCCATTTGCCGCGATTGCTCCGGCACGATCGATTCCTTGGTGGAGCTCTTGCAAGGCCGCTTGGCCAAGGGCGTGATGGACCGAGTCTGCCGGGAGCGCGACGGGCTGTTTCCGTCGCCGGACGAGATTGAGCTCTCATGCAGTTGCCCGGACTGGGCGGGCATGTGCAAGCACGTCGCCGCGACGCTCTATGGTGTCGGTGCCCGGCTCGACGAAGCGCCTCGATTGCTGTTTGTGCTGCGCGGCGTCGACGAGGGTGAATTGCTCGCCGGCGCCGGGCAGGACTCGATGCTGTCGAAATCCGCGCCCGATGCCAGCGCCGTGCTGGATTCCGGCGACGTCGCGGCTCTCTTCGGGATCGATATGGCCGAAGGCGCCACTCCGGAAATCTCCGCTCCTGCCGTCACAAAATCGTCGCGGCGGACCCGGGCCGCGAATGAGGGAGAGGCCCCCGCGGCGACAAGATCATCCGCCGCGTCGCGTGAAGAGCCGCCGACGCGCCGCCAGGCCGGATCGGCGCGGAATGCCAAAGCCCGCATCGGAAAAAAACCTGGACACGGGCGAGCGAAGCGCTCCGGTCGACGACCGCCGGGATAGGCGTTGCCGCGCCGCTACTACGCGATGCGACATCGGGTTCGGGGCCGCTAAGACCGTCCGGCCAAGCTACTGACCCTCATGTGTGAAAATTGCGCCAGTAGGATTCTAAGCAAGCCCTGAATCCATAAGGCTTTCCGCAAAATTTTGATTCCGCCATTCCCAGGTTCGAATCCTGGCGCCCCAGCCAGGCTCGAGAGCTACGCTCCCGGCCGATTCATAGGCCCGGCGTGTTCACCCTGATCTTGTAGATGCTCGTTCGCGCCGCGATGTAGAGCGTCTTCCGGTCGGCATCGCCGAATCCCACATTGGTGGACTGTTCGGGTGCCCGGATCGTGCCGAGATGCTTGCCGTCCGGCGAAATGACCCAGACTCCACCCGGGCCGGTTTCGTAGAGATTGCCCTTGATGTCGACCCGCAGGCCGTCGGTGATCCCGCGCTCGGTCTCCTTGCTCATATCGATGAACATCTTGCCGTTGGCGAGCGTGTCGTCGGCGAGCACATCGTAGCGCCTGACATAATTGTCGCGGCTGCCGTTGACGTAGAGAAATTTTTCGTCCGGCGAGAAGGCGAGGCCGTTGGTCGCCGGCATGTCCTTGATCAGCAGCGTGAGCTTGCCGTTTTTCCACAGGAACACCGCATTGAACGCGAGCTCCTTGCGGGGGTCTTTGTCGCGCAGGCGCAGGCCCCCATAGGTGTCGGTGAAGTAGATCGCGCCGTCGCGCTTGACCACGACGTCGTTGTGGCCGTTGAAGCGCTTGCCTTCGTAGCCGTCGGCCAGCACGGTACGCTTGCCGTTGCTCTCGAGCCGCACGAGCGAGCGGCCGGCGAAGGTGGCGATGATCACGTGGCCCTGCCGATCGAGCGTGAGCCCGTCGGCGCCGATCATGGCGAATTCCTCGAAGCGGGGGTCGTTGCGGTCGCGACCATTGTTCTGCATGCCGCCCCAGCGCCAGATGTCGGGTCCGTTGTAGCCGGCATTGTAGAGGAAGACCGAAGCCTGGCCGTCCTGCGGCGTCAGCTTGTAGATCACGTTGCCCGGGATATCGGTGAACAGCAGATAGCCGCTCTTGCCCTTCTGCACCCACACCGGACCTTCGGTGAAGCCGAAGCCGCCTTTGACCAGCTCGACCTTGGCGTCAGGCGCGACCAGCGCATCGAGCGCGGGATCGAGCCGCACGACTGCTTGGTCGCCGGCGGGCTGGGCAACGGCAGCGACGGAACTGGCGAGCAGACCCGCGGCGGCGGTGGTCAAGAACCTGATCATCTTCTTCCCCGGCAGTGCGAAGCGGAGCCGCCCGGAAAGACGGCATCTGCATGGTTGGAACGGCACGCAGCTTTACGCCTGAGACTACGCCGATGTCGCACGCCGCGGAAGCAGGCGGCGCATGCGATCGATCGCCCCGGGACCGGCCCGGAGCGAAACCGGAACCCGTATTGTGCCGGCCCGGAGCGAAGGACTACACTCGCATCCGGCTCGGTTCAGAAGCTTGCAACAATAGGGAGGAACTCATGAGGCACCCGTTCACGGCCGCGCTCGTTGCCGCCACTTTCGCGCTGCCGCTCGCCGCCGCCGCGCAGGAGCGCTACCCGGAGCTCAAGTTGGAACAGCTGAGCCCCGAACAGAAGGCCTATGTCGAGCATTTACAAAAGCCGCCGCGCAGCAACACCACGGCTCTGAAGAACCCGCCTTTCAAGGTCTATATGCGCAGCCCCGAGCTCGCCGACAAGCTCGAGGCGGTATCGGACTACGTGCGCTGGGGCAGCGGGCTGCAGCCGCGGCTGACAGAGCTCGCGATCATGATCACGGCGCGGCAATGGTCGAGCCAATGGATCTGGCGCGGCCACTACCGGGCCGCCGTGCGCGGCGGTCTCGATCCGAGCGTCGGTACCGACATCGCCGCCGGCAAGCGCCCGGAAAAAATGAAGGAGGACGAGACGATCCTCTACACCTACGCAATGGAGATGTATCGCGACAAGGCGGTGTCGGACGCGACCTATGCGGCGGCGGTGAAGCAGTTCGGCGAGAAGGGCTTGATCGATCTGGTCGCCACCATGGGCTACTACGACACCGTGGCGATGACGCTGATCACCGCCAAGGCGGTTGCACCCAAGGAAGACGACGTCCCGCAGCTGGCGGCGCTGCCGAGATAATAGGGGAGGAACGATCATGCGGAACACCTGGCTGCTGGCGACGCTGCTCGCACTTTCACCCACGCTCGCATCCGCGCAGACGAGCCAAGAGCTCAACAGCGACGGCAAGAACACCGATAACGTCCTGACCCAGAGCATGGGTTTCGACCGCAAGAGCTACAGCCCGCTCGCGCAGATCAACAAATCGAACATCAAGCGCCTGGTGCCGGTCTGGAGCACGAGCCTGATGAACGACCTGGGCGAGCTCGCGGCGCCGGTGGTCTATGACGGCGTCATCTACGTCATCAACGCCAAGTGGACCTTCGCGATCGACGCGGAGACCGGCCGCCAGATCTGGCGCACGCCGGTGCAGACCGAGCCGGGCATGACGCGCGCCGGCAGCGCGATCTACCGCGGGGCGCCGGCGATCTATAACGGCAAGCTTTTCCGCGTCACCGTCGACAACCATCTGGTCGCGCTCGAGATGAAGACCGGGCGGGTGCTCTGGAACAAGAAATTCGCCGAATGGAAGGAAGGTTATCATTCGAGCGGCGCGCCGATGGTCGCCAATGGGGTGCTGATCTCGGGCGTCGCCGGCGGCGAATCGACGACGCGCGGCTTTCTCGACGGCTGGGATCCGGAGACCGGCGAGAAGCTGTGGCGCCGCTACACCATACCGGCGCCGGGCGAGCCGGGCTCGGAGACCTGGCCGGCGAACAGCGACGCGTGGAAATACGGCGGCGGCTCGATCTGGCGCTCAGGCTCCTACGATCCGCAGCTCGACCTCGTCTATTGGGGCGTCGGCAATGCCGAGCCCTACGATCCGCGGCCGCGTGAGGCGCGCGACAGTCTCTATACGGACAGCGTGCTGGCGATCCGGCCGAAGACCGGCGAGATCGTCTGCTACTACCAATACACGCCGAACGACGTCTATGACGTGGACGCGACCGACGAGCAGGTGCTCGCCGACATGCAGGTCAACGGCCAGACCCGCAAGGTGATGATCCAGTCGAACAAGAACGGCTTCATGTACGTTCTGGATCGCACCAACTGCAAGCTGATCGCCGCGCATCCCTATACCAAGGTCACCTGGGCAAGCGGCATCGACATGGCCAGCGGCCGCCCGCAGATCACCGGCATCTACAAGGACTTCCTCGCCGGC